>CAZTIQ010000001.1:0-4390 GCA_964613735.1 uncultured Planctomycetia bacterium
GTTTTAGCGTATTCCGGGGGATTAGATACGTCAGTTGCTGTCAGGTGGCTTGCTGATAAAGGCTATGATGTCATTGCATACATGGCTGATGTGGGCCAGGGTGGGGATTTTCAGAAATTAAAGAAAAGGGCCTTATCAGCCGGCGCGTCAAAGGTCGTGATCCATGATTTAAAGAAGGAGTTTGCAGAAGATTTTGTGTTTCAGTCTCTAAAGGCAGGCGCAGTTTATGAATCAAAATATTTACTGGCCACTGCGCTATCAAGGCCTATTATTGCAAAAGGCCTTGTAGAGGTTGCAAAAAAAGAAAAGGCCTCATCCATAGCCCACGGCTGCACAGGCAAGGGGAATGACCAGGTGAGATTCGAGGTCACTGCAATGGCGCTCGCGCCAGGGCTGAAGATAATCGCGCCTCTCAGGGAATGGGATATGCTTTCAAGAGAAGATGAAATAGAGTATGCCAGGGAGAGGGACATAGACATAGACGTGACTAAAAAAAGTCCATATAGTCTGGACCAAAACATATGGGGAATAAGCATTGAGTGCGGGGTTTTGGAAGATCCATGGAAAGAGCCGCCGCAGGACGCATATAAGATGACGGTTGATCCTAAGAATGCGTCAAATAAGGCGACTTATGTGGAGATAGAATTTAAGAATGGCGCGCCTGTCGGGATAGGCGGCAAAAAATATTCCCCTGTAGCGCTGATAGAGAAGCTCAATAAGATCGGCGGTAAAAATGGCATAGGCAGGACTGACCTTGTTGAGAACAGGCTTGTTGGCATTAAATCAAGAGAGATATACGAGGCGCCAGGCGGCTGGATATTACACAAGGCTCATAAGGATCTAGAGGCGCTTGTATTAGATAGAGAGCTGCTTCATTTCAAGCAAGGCGTTTCTCTAAAATACGCAGAGCTTGTTTATTATGGGCTTTGGTTTACGCCGCTCAAAAAGGCGCTCGATGCATTTATAGTCAAGACGCAGAAAAATGTCACAGGCAGTGTTAAGGTAAAGCTATTAAAAGGTGTCGTAAGTGTGGTGGGAAGAAAGTCACCACATTCTTTATATAAAAAAGAAATGGCAACCTATGACCAGGGTGATAAATTCGACAGATCCATAGCTGAAGGTTTTATCAAGGTCTGGGGAATGCCGTACAAGGGAGCTTGACATGAGTAAAATGTGGGGTGGTAGATTTACTAAAAAGACAAATCCTCTGGTAGAGGAATTTACAAAGTCTATTCAGTTTGATAAAAAACTGGCCAGGTATGACTGCATAGGGTCTCTCTATCATATAAATGTCCTGAAAAAGGCAGGTCTTTTGACTAGCCAGGAACATGGGAAATTAAAATCAGGATTAGAAGAGATACTTGACTCAGTCGAAAATGGCTCTTTTGAGGCAGATCTATCGTTTGAGGACATACACAGCTATATACAGCACCTCTTAGAGAAGAAGCTTGGCAAGGTCGCGCATAAGCTCCATACCTGTAGATCGAGAAACGACCAGGTGGTGTTTGATACAAAATTGTATTGCCTGAGAAATATATCATTGACACTGAACCTGTTTTCAAACTTGGCCAGGAAGTTGACTAAATTAGTCGATGATAATAAGGGACTGTTTATCCCTGGCTATACGCATATGCAGCACGCTATGCCTGTAAGTCTATGCCTTTATCTTGACGCATATGCAGAGATGTTCACAAGAGATGTCAAAAGATTGAGCAATGCATTTGACGCAATAGAGCTTACCATGGGCTCAGGCGCCCTGGCAGGGACTATGATCGATTCAGAAAAATACAGCAGCCCAGAACCAGGACTATGCGGTTCTCTCTCTAGCCCACTCAACCCTATAGATACTGTAAGCGACAGGGATTTTGTGATCGAGATCCTGAGCGGGCTATCCATAACCAGCATGCATCTTTCAAGATTAGCAGAGGATCTGATCCTCTGGTCAACAAAGGAGTTTGATTTTATAGACATAGATGATGCGTTTTGCACGGGGAGCTCTCTGATGCCCCAGAAGAAGAATCCTGATGTATTAGAGCTTGTAAGGGGGAACACGGGCAAGCTCTATGGAAATCTTATGAGCGTATTAGTGATGATGAAGGGCTTGCCTCTGGCATACAACAGAGACATGCAGCTTGACAAAGAACCGCTTTTTGATTCATTTGAGATTATTCAGAAGGAATTAAATGTCATGGCAGGACTTTTATCAAACCTAAAGTTTAAAAAACAAAATATTGCGGCCCAGCTGGAAGATGAAACTCTCTATGCTACTGACATGGCTGATTATCTGGTGCAAAAAGGTGTCGCATTTAAAGACGCGCATACGATAATCGGAAAACTCATAGCATTTAAACTTAAGACGGGTAAAGAGATCAAAAAGATGACAGACTCAGAGCTGAAGAAGTTTAGTCCTTTTCTGACTAATAAAGCGCTGAAGAAGATGATCGACCCGAAGACATCGATAGCATCAAAGAAATCGGTAAAGAAGAGGAGAGCTAAATAAAATGCACGAATTTAAATATAAACGCAATGAACTTTATTGTGAATCAGTTCCGATCAAGAACCTTGCTGAAAAATACGGGACGCCCCTGTATGTCTACAGCCGGAAAACATTTTTAGATCATTACAGAAAAACAAGGGCTGCGTTTAAAGATGTAGACCCGCTTGTGTGTTATTCTGTAAAGGCGAATTCGAATCTTAGCATCCTAAGGATGCTCGTAAAAGCCGGGGCAGGGCTGGATATTGTCTCAGGCGGAGAGCTGTACAGGGCGCTCAGGGCCGGCGTGTCTCCAAGAAAAATAGTATATGCAAGCGTCGGAAAAACAGAACAGGAAATAGAGCTGGCTATAAGGAAGAATATACTTCTTTTTAATGTCGAATCTGTGCCGGAATTGGCCTTGATAAATCAGGTCGCTGAAAGATCTGGCAGAAGGCAGCAAGTAGCGATCAGGGTGAACCCTGATGTAAAACCAAAAACACACAGGTATACCACGACCGGGCATGGTGAAAATAAATTCGGGATAGATATAGATACAGTGAAAAAGATATTTCTGAATCGCTGGCAGTATGAACATCTGGATATATCAGGCATACATGTGCATATAGGTTCTCAGATAGTCGATGCCAGGCCTTTTGTCAGGGCAATTGAAAAAATAACTAAGCTTGTAAAAAGGCTTGAGCGCGGCGGAATAAAAATAAGGTGGTTTAATATAGGCGGCGGGCTCGGGATCATATATTCCGGTGAAAGGCCGCAGACTGCCCAGGAATATGCAAAGGCAGTATTACCTTTGCTGAAAAGGCTCGGGGCGAGAGTCATATTGGAACCAGGCAGGTTTATTTCAGGAAACAGCGGTATATTCCTCACAAAGGTATTATATGTAAAAGAGGCGCCCAGGAAAAATTTTGCAGTAGTCGACGGCGCAATGAACGATCTGGTCAGGCCCAGTCTTTATGAGGCATACCACGAGATCCTGCCTGTGAGGTCCAGGTCTTATGCGCCCTCAAGGCGCGCCCGTGCATATGATGTCGTGGGGCCTGTCTGCGAGAGTGGAGATTTTCTGGGTAAAGACAGAAAATTCATCGGTCTGGAACAGGGTAATTTTCTGGCTGTGATGGGAGCTGGCGCATATGGCTTTAGCATGGCGAGTAACTATAATTCCAGGCCAAGGCCAGCTGAGGTGCTTGTGGATGGCAGCCGCGTCAAGCTCATACGAAGACGCGAGACGTACAAAGACTTAGTCAGGAATGAGCTGTAATCGCAGAACTTACGCGGGGAAATAGTATGACTAAAATTAAATTCACGAAGATGGTAGGCGCGGGCAATGACTTCGTGGTTATTGACTCAACACATAAAGACTATTCTAAATTGACAAAGGTGCTGTGTCAGAGAAGGACTGGGGTAGGCGCAGACGGGGTATTGGTCTTAGAGAAGTCCAAAAAAGCAGATTTTAAGATGCGGATATTTAATGCAGATGGCAGCGAGGCTGAGATGTGCGGAAATGGACTTAGGTGCGCTGTCTTGTATGTCGGCAAAAAAAGAAAAGTTAAAATTGAGACAATGGCTGGGATGTATGAGGCTGAGATCACAGGCAAAGACAGTGTCAGGATAAAGATGGCAGCGCCGAAAGATCTTAAAAAGGATATAGGCATAACTGTAAATGGCAGGGCCATAAAAGTAAATTATATTGATGCAGGCGTTCCTCATGCAGTGATTTTTGTCGAGGGCCTTAATGGGATCGATGTTGATAATATAGGTAGAAGCATAAGATATCATGACGAGTTCAAACCCCGCGGCGCAAATGTGGATTTTGTTGAAATTATAGACGATGCCAGCATCAGGATAAGGACATATGAGCGGGGTGTGGAGGCAGAGACGCTTGCGTGCGGCACTGGC
>CAZTIQ010000001.1:4490-6083 GCA_964613735.1 uncultured Planctomycetia bacterium
TATGTTTAAGGGTTCAATGGTAGCTATAATAACGCCATTTAAAAAAGGAAAAGTGGACGAGAAAAAATTAGCGGAACTCGTAGAGTTTCATATAAAAAACAGCACGAGCGCTATTGTTCCATGCGGCACGACAGGTGAGTCATCAACGCTTTCTTATGAAGAGCATGAGCGTGTAATAGATGTGGTCATCGAGGCGGTAAATAAAAGGGTCCCTGTTATCGCTGGAACAGGCTCGAATAATACTGCAGAGGCGATCATGCTTACCACGCATGCCAAAAATGTAGGCGCTGACGCGTCTTTACAGATATCGCCTTATTATAATAGGCCTACTCAGGAAGGGCTGTATCAGCATTTTAAAAAAATAGCTGAGGAGTCAGATCTACCTTTGATCGTCTACAACATTGCTTCACGCACAGGCGTAAACATACTGCCCGAGACAATGCAGAGGCTTAGCAGGGTAAAAAATATCATAGGCGTAAAAGAGGCAAGCGGTAACCTTGACCAGATGTCACAAATACACGAGCTCTGCGGAGAGAAATTTGAATTAATATCAGGGGATGACAGTTTGACCCTGCCCTTGCTATCAATAGGCGGCACAGGCGTTATCTCTGTGGTGGCCAATATAGCGCCAAAGGATGTAGCAGACATGGTCAGTAAATTTAATAAAGGCGATATTACCGGCGCGAGGAAACTGCACTACAAGCTATTGCCATTGGTAAGGGCGATATTCATTGAAACAAATCCTATACCTGTTAAAACAGCAATGGCGCTAATGGGTCTTATAGACGAGTCAACTTTACGGCTTCCTATGTGCGCGATATCAGATGAGAATCTCACAAAATTAAAAAAGGCGCTGAAGGAATATGGTTTATTGTAAGCTATCAGCTTTCAAGGAGCAAATATGATCAGACTCGTTATTAGTGGTGCTGCAGGGAGAATGGGGAAGCGACTCGTTTCCTTTGCTTTGGAGGATAGAGAATTTGAGATCGCCGGTGGTTTAGAATCGGCTGATGATCCTGCTGTTGGACAAGGGAATATTGTGTCTGATTTTGCAAAGATAGCCAGAGGGTGTGATGTGTTAATCGAATTTACTTTTCCAGATGCGACAATGAAACATCTGGAGATCGCTTGTAAGAATAAAGTCGGGATGGTTATAGGGACGACAGCTTTATCTGAAGAAGAGATGTCCCAGATAAAAAAGGCATCCAAGCAAATCCCGATAGTTTTTTCGCCAAATATGAGCATTGGCGCTAATTTGCTTTTTAAAATAACAGAGGATGCGTCAAGGTCTCTTGGGAAAGACTACGAAGTCAAAATAGTAGAGGCGCACCACATAAAGAAAAAAGACGCGCCGAGCGGCACAGCAAAGAGACTGGGCGAGGCTGTTTTAAAGGTAAGAGGCAAGACCCCGCCTATCAAATCTATCAGAGAAGGGGATATAGTAGGTGACCACTCTGTGATATTTACTGGAAAATACGAGACCATTGAACTTAAACACAGCGCTAATTCAAGGGACGTGTTCGCGAAAGGCGCCCTTTTAGCAGCGAAATTTTTAAAAGGCAAAAAACCAGGCTTATACACAATGCAGGACGT
>CAZTIQ010000001.1:6183-10973 GCA_964613735.1 uncultured Planctomycetia bacterium
TTTAGTGACAGATTAAAAAGGCTCCCGCCGTATTTATTCGTTGAAATAGACAAGGCGAAACGAAAGGCTATATCAGAGGGAAGAGATATTATAGACCTTGGCATAGGTGACCCTGATGAGGCGTCTCCTAAAGAGGTGATAGATGAGCTCTGCAGGGCGTTGCAGGATTCCAAAAACCACCATTATCCATTAGACCAGGGCATACCAGACTTAAGGATCAGAATAGCTAAATGGTACAAAGATAGATTCGGAGTCACGCTTGATCCTGATAAAGAAATACTGGTCCTGATAGGATCGAAAGAAGGCATTGCGCATATGCCGCTAGCCTTTGTCAATCCAAAAGATGTATCATTGGTGCCAGACCCTTGTTACCCTCCTTATAAAGGCGGCACTATTCTTTCAGGCGGCATTGTGCATACAATGCCTCTTTTAGAAGAAAATAATTTCCTGCCGGATCTGAACAAGATCAAGAAAGATGTATTAAAAAAATCCAAACTTTTGTATATAAACTATCCGAACAACCCTACTGCAGCAGTATGTGAAAAAGGTTTTTTTGAAGACGTTGTATCATTTGCAAAAAAACATAACATTATTATCGCGCATGACGCTGCATATTCAGAGATAGCCTATGATGGATATAGGCCTGAGAGCTTTTTAAAGGTAGCCGGCGCAAAAGAGGTCGGCGTAGAATTCCATTCCCTTTCCAAGACGTGCAACATGACTGGATGGAGAGTAGGATTTGTGTGTGGCAATGAAAAAATTGTGTCAGGGATAGCAAAGGCAAAGTCCAACATAGACTCAGGCGCATTCAACGCGCTTCAGGTAGCAGGTATGAAGGCCCTGGATATTGCAGAGAGACATACTCAAAAGATGAATGATCTTTATCAGGAGAGGCGTGATGCGCTGGTGGATGGCCTGAATTCAATTGGATGGGCTGTTCCAAAGCCAAAGGCGACGTTTTATGTCTGGACGAGGATACCTAAAAGCTACAAATCTTCTATAGAGTTTGCAGGCGCAGTGCTTAAAAAAGCTGACATGGTGATCACGCCTGGCATCGGGCTCGGTGAAAGCGGAGAGGGCTACGTCAGAATGGCCCTTACTGTGCCGAAAGAGCGGATGCAGGAAGCAGTAAAGAGGCTGGGAAAAATACTTTAGGAGAAAAGAGACGAGGGAGAGGGAAACATGCCTTGTCGCTTGTTGCTTGTATGCGTTGCTACATAGGTATTGGTTCAAATCTCGGTGACAGGCAGAAGAATATAGATATAGCTATCCAGAGGTTACGAGAGACAGACGCTATTGAGGTAAGCAAGGTCTCGTCAATTTATGAGACAGAGCCGGTTGACGGGCCAGGACAGTCAAAGTATCTTAACGGGGTTTTAGAAATTGAAACAGGCCTTACTGCAAGGCAGCTTCTCAATGTTCTTCAGGATATAGAAAGCCAGCTTGGCAGGAAAAGAACAGTTAAGAATGGTCCGAGGACAATAGATCTGGATATATTGACTTATGGGGACCAGAATATAGATGAGCCAGGACTGAATGTGCCGCATCCGAGGATGGCTGAGCGGGAATTTGTGCAGAGGCCGCTGCGGGAATTGATGAGGAACAAGGGATGATGAAGGTATATAAAGGGATCAGATCATTAGTCAAAGAGATCGAAGCTGCTAAGAGGCAAGGCAAGACGATCGGCTTTGTCCCGACCATGGGGTGTCTTCACGATGGTCACCTCAGTCTCATAAGAAGGGCAGGAAGAGACACAGATCGTGTAGCCGTGAGCATTTTTGTAAATCCTGCCCAGTTCGGACCGAATGAAGATCTTAAAAAATATCCACGGGATATTAAACGCGACTTAGGCCTTTTAAGGTCCAGCGGCGCTGACATAGTCTTTACTCCCGGCGTCAAATCTCTTTATCCGGATAAATTTTCTACATACGTGGATGTCGGAGACCTTGCCAGCAGGCTCTGCGGCTCTTCAAGGCCCGGCCATTTCAGAGGCGTTACGACTATCGTCGCAAAACTGTTCAATATTATAAAACCGGATATAGCGTATTTTGGCCAAAAAGACGCGCAGCAGGCGATCCTCATCAAGAAAATTGTCATGGACCTTAATATGGATGTAAAAATAAAGGTTATGCCTATTATCAGAGAAAGAGACGGCCTTGCCATGAGCTCGAGAAATAAATATTTATCTTCCCATGAGCGCAAAAATGCCTTATCATTAAACAGATCTTTGAAATCAGCAAAAGCTTTATACAGAAAGGGAGAAAGAGATACTTATAAGATAATAAAAAAGATGCGGGATATGATACCGCAAAACAACGGCGCGAAGATCGATTATATAGACGTGGTGGATATTGAAGATCTAAAGCCAGTGAAAAGGATTTCTGGAAAAACCCTTGTAGCGCTTGCTGTTAAAGTCGGCAAGACAAGGCTGATAGACAATACTATACTGGGAGGTTAAGATGTTACGCACGATACTGAAGTCAAAGATACAGAAGCCGAGGATAACTGAGTCAAATCTTGAATATAGTGGAAGCGTCACTATAGACTCTGAAATTCTGGACGCAGCTGATATTATTCCGAATGAAAAGGTGCAGATAGTAAACTTGAACAATGGCGCGAGGCTTGAGACCTATGTCATACCGGGCCAGAAGGGCTCAGGGGTCATAGCTATGAACGGAGGCGCGGCAAGGCACGCCAGTATCGGAGATAGGGTGCTTATCATGTCATATGTCCTTAGTGAGACAAAAGACTCTATCGGCCACTCGCCAAAGATAATTTTTGTGGACGACAAAAATAAAGTCATAGATAAAAAATAAGACCATGGATGACTTAAAATACAAAGAAAACCTAAAGAAAAAAATAGCAAAGCTCAAAAAAGAAAAAAAGGCTGTAATTATCGTCCATAACTACCAGAGGGATGAGATACAGGACATTGCAGACATCAGCGGGGATTCTCTTGGCTTAAGCCAGGCAGCTGTAAGGGCCGACGCAAAGGTGATAGTGTTTTGCGGCGTGGATTTTATGGCAGAGAGCGCCTCTATATTGAATCCTGACAAGATAGTGCTATTGCCTGTAAAAGAGGCAAGCTGTCCAATGGCAGATATGGTCACTGTTGAGCGCCTGAGGGAAAAAAAGAAGCAGCATCCCGATGCCGCTGTAGTATGTTATGTGAACACCTCTGCAGAGATAAAGGCAGAGAGCGATATCTGCTGCACATCTTCCAATGCCATCCAGGTTGTAAAATCATTAAAGGACTATAAAGAGATCATATTTATCCCTGATAAAAATCTGGGCAGATATGTGCAGGACAATGTTTCTGAGAAAAAGATCATCCTGTGGGAAGGATTTTGCCCTACGCATATACGTGTATCAAAAGAAGAGGTCTTGAGGATAAAAGAACTTCATCCAGAAGCAGAGATACTGACCCACCCTGAATGCAACCCTGATGTCATCTCCGTAAGCGATCATATATGTTCGACAGGAGGCATGTTTAAATATGTAAAGACTTCAAAGGCAAAGTCATTTATCATTGTCACTGAATCAGGTATGCTGTATGGATTAAAAAAGGCAAATCCCGAGAAGAATTTTTATGTGCCGACAGAGAGGCTGGTCTGTCCTACGATGAAGCTGACGACGTTGGGATGGGTGGCGCATTCACTTGAGTCAATGGAACACCAGATCAAGATAACAGGCGAGATAAGGGAAAAATCATACAAGTCACTTGAGCGCATGCTAAAGGTTTCAGGGGAAAAATCCGGCGCGGCGATTTCAGGAGTATAGAGGCAATGTTAAATCTGGCCTACAAGAAAAGGCCTTAGTTATCCACACTGTAGGGGACCCTTAAGGGTCCCCTACAGTGTGGATAACGTTGCGACAAAATGTAAGGCACACTTTAGTGTGCCGATTGATAATGATGAAAAGAATCGGAATAGTAGGTTGCGGGACGATCGGGACAGGAATAGCTGAGTTTATTCAGCGCAAGATGCGGGACAAGGCCATCATCGTCGCTCTTTGTGATATTGATACTAAAAAGGCAAGCTTTCTCTCGAAAAAGATAAAGCCAAGGCCGGCTATAGTCGATCTGAGCGCTTTGATAAAGAAGAGCGACCTGGTAATAGAGGCTGCGAGCGGAAAGATTTCTGCAAATATTGCTGAAAAGGCTGTTTCAAATAAAAGAGATGTTTTGATTATGAGCACAGGGGGGCTTATTAAAAATATAGCCCTGTTTAAAAAGGCAGCCTCAAAAGGCTGCAATATCTACATACCCAGCGGGGCCATTTGCGGGTTAGATGGATTAAAGGCCGCAGCCATAGGAAAGATCAAGGCTGTAAGGCTGACTACGAGAAAACCGCCTAAGGGGCTTAAAGGCGCGCCAGGGCTTAAAGGAAAAGACATAGAAAAGATCAAGAAAGAAAAAGTTTTATACAACGGGACAGCAGAGGATGCAGTAAGGTATTTTCCAAAGAATATAAATGTAGCAGCGACTCTGAGTTTGATGGGCATAGGGCCAAAAAAGACCAGGGTGCGCATAATAACCTCTCCTAAATACAAAAGAAACATACATGAGGTAGAGGTGGATGGCGAGTTCGGGAGGTTTTTTACAAGGACAGAGAACCTTCCTTCAAGGAGCAATCCAAAGACAAGCCAGCTTGCTATATATTCGGCGCTTGCAAAGCTAAAAGAGGTTCTATAGTCATGGACAAATGCAAGAACTACGAGAAGAATTTAAAAGACTGCACATGTACATATGAACCCTGCTCGAGAAAAGGGTTCTGTTGTGAATGTCTTAA
>CAZTIQ010000001.1:11073-22007 GCA_964613735.1 uncultured Planctomycetia bacterium
TATCTTTACTTCATCGATAAGAAAGGAGATATCTCCAGAGCAAAGATGGCACGCGGCGGAAAGAAAAAAAAGAAGAAGAGAAGGTAAGCGCGATCCAGCCCCGCCCTTTTGTTTAGTGCGTTTCGCATTGCATCATAAAGAGAAACTCTTTATTGTTGCACTATGCATATTAAAACCTAAGCACATTTAACAAAAGGGCGGGGTGTCTTTTTAAATTCTAAACTTCAAATATCAAAATCCAAAACAAATCCCAATTTTCAAATTCCAAATACCAATTGGAGCTTTGGATCCAGGATTTTGGATTTGTTCTGAGGTTTGATGTTTGGATTTTGAAGTTTTTGACTTGACCTTATTTCTTATGAAAGTTCTCTTATTATTTCTACTTCTATCACTCCTTTTTATATCCCAGATAAATACAATAATAGATATAGACCTATGGTGGAACCTCAAGGCAGGGGAATACATCATAGAAAATCTTGAGGTCCCGCGCGTCGACATATTCTCCTATACATTGGGAAATACACCATGGATAGACCACGAGTGGCTTTCCCAGGTGATCTTTTATTTTATATTTTCCAGCCTGGGATGGCTTGGCCTGAACCTATTAAAGGCGCTTCTTATAGCGCTGTCCTTTTTAATACTTTTCTTTTTTGCATATTCAAGAGACAAAAAGATCCTTTTTCCTTTTTTCTTCCTGCTTTTTTCCATCCTTGCATTCGGGTACCGTTCAGTATTGAGGCCTGAGATATTTTCATATCTTTTGCTATGTATATTTTTATATATCCTTGAGAAAGGCAAGGGGATAGCTATATTGCCGTTTTTACAGATCTTATGGGTAAACCTGCATGGTTATTTTATACTGGGACCTATAGTTGTATTTCTATACGCAATAGGAGAATTTTTTCATGGCGACAGGCTAAGGGCCAGAAAGACAGGCCTGGTATTGATCTTTTTGATATTAGGATGCTTTGTGAACCCATATTTTTATAGAGGGGCCTTTTATCCGATCAGGATATTGCTGGACGTTTTTGGCGGGCAGAAGTTGCTCATGCAGAATATCCATGAATTAAAGATGCCTATAGCGGCTAGTTTTTATAGATATATGTTTTTCTGGTTTTTCGCGATCCTGACGAGCTTTAGTTTTATATTTAATCTGAGAAAAGTAAAACTAAGCCATATCCTGATCTTTGCGCTTACCTTTATAGCCGCTTATAAGGCAGCAAGGAATATCCCTATATTTATATTTCCTGCAATGTTTTTTGCCAGCATAAATTTAAACGCGGCGCCTTTGACAAAAAGACTGTCTGTGAAAAAAAATTATGTGGTTTTTGTCCTGCTTGCCTGCGGCTTTATATATTTCTTTATTTCTAATAAATACTACGTATTTATGAATCAGTATAACCTGAGAAGGACAGAGTCGAGGTTCAGCAGGTTCTTTATGCCGTCTGGTGCATGTGATTTTTTAGAAAAGAATAATATAAAGGGAAGGATGTTTAATACGCTTGATTTTGGCCCGTATATAGGATACAGGTTTTATCCCGAGAAGAGGATATTTATTGATACCAGGACAGATCTATATAAAGATGATTTTTATAGATCTTACGCAAGGGCTCAAAATTATCCCGGAGAATGGGAAAAGATCCATGCAGAATACGGCTTTAATATAGCTGTAATAAGGCATGTATTTTCAGGGACAGAAAGGATATTAAAGTATTTATACAGACATAGAGACTGGAGATTGGTATACTACGATGAAAATTCCTGTATATTTTTAAATAATGTCCAGGAAAACGCAGAGGCCATAGATAGATTTGAAATAGATCTTACAGGCAAAGAAATAAAGGATCCTGACTTAGCGCTGGGCATGGGTATTCTATTTGAAAAACTGGAAAAGCTGCGTCTTGCCGAGCAGGTTTATCTCAAGCTGCTGCAAGAAGACCCGACTTTCTTAGAGGCTGGCAATAATCTCGCCAGTATATATATAAACACCGGGAGGACAGTAGAGGGAATAGAGTTACTGAAAAGGTTTTTGGAATATTATCCGAAGTCAGCTGAGCTCTATGCCAATATGGGGACAGCGTACCTTCATTTAGGCAGAAAACAAGAGGGCTTTGCTTTTTTAAAGCGGGCTCTGGAGATAGAACCTTACTACAGAAAGGCTTCTTATTTTTTTGGGATCATATATCTGGAGGGCGGAGAGATAGATAAAGCCATGAAGCAGTTTATAAAATATTCTACGCTGGACCCTTATGACGCTGAAGCCCACAGGATAATGGGAGATATTTATACGCAAAAAGGACTTTTAAAACAGGCTGAAACTGAATATAATGAAGCAAATGCGTTAGATGGTATCTAATAACTTTACACTCCCGCCTAAGGCGGGTGTAAACTTAACATGGGATGCGTAACATGGCGATACAAGCAACAAAGAAGATCCTGATAATAAAGCTTGGCGCGCTTGGAGATGTCTTCAGGACCACGACGCTTTTGCATGGCCTGAAGCGCAGGTTTCCAGAGAGCCGCATTACCTGGATTACGAGTAAGGCCGCATGCGGTTTACTGGAAAACAATCCGTATATCAACAGGATCCTGGTTTTCACAGGACAAACTATAAACCTGTTAAAGCCAGAGTCGTTCGATATCCTGATAAGCCTGGATAAAGAAGAGAAGCCGACAATGTTGGCCATGGATATAAAAGCTGATAAAAAGATAGGATTTGGCAGGGATAAACACAGCCAACTTTATTCGCTTAACAAAGAAAGCGAATATGCCTATAGGCTGGGTATATCAGATGAGCTTAAATTCAGGTTAAATAAAAAGACTTACCCAAAGATAATATATGAGATGTGTTCTTGCGATTATAAGAAAGACAAATATATATTAAATCTCAGCCAGGAAGATATTAGAATGGCTGAAGAAAGACTTAGGGGTTCAGGTATAGGAGACAGAGATTTTGTTATAGGCCTTAATACCGGCTCAGGGAACAGATTTGCCAATAAGACATGGTCGCTGGATAGTTATAAGCGTTTCATAGAGCGCGTTGTAAATGAAACTGATGCTAAGGTGTTATTGCTTGGAGGCCAGGGCGAAAAAAATATTATCAGACGACTTCAGTCATCCTTCAAAGACAAGGTCTATAGTTCAGGGTGTGATAATACACTTAAAGAGTTTGCCGCTATTGTTAAGCGCTGCGATATGATGCTGACTGGCGATACACTGGCTATGCATATTGGTATTGCATTAAATAGATATGTGATGGTGTTGTTCGGCCCGACATGCCATCAGGAGATAGAATTATACGGCAAGGGGTCGAAACTGATGCCTGAGATAGAATGCTCCCCATGCTATAAAAAGGTTTGTGATAAAAAAGATAATTGTATGTCAAGGATCTTACCTGATAGAGTTTTTAAACAAGTGAAGAGATATATCGTTAGAGATACAGGTACTATTTGAAAAGTCGCATGCTAGTGTGCATGGCGCCTAACTTTACACTTGAGCATTGCAAGAGTGTAAAGTTAGGCGAGCAAAAAATTACATGGATGAAAAATCTATTCGAATAATCGGAGCCAAAGAGCACAATCTCAAGAATATCGATCTCGAGATCCCGCGCAATAAGCTTGTCGTGATCACAGGCCTGAGCGGCTCAGGTAAATCCTCTCTTGCCTTTGACACGATATACGCAGAAGGACAGCGCAGGTACGTAGAGAGCCTCTCTGCGTACGCCCGCCAGTTTTTAGAGCAGCTTGAAAAACCAGACGTAGAGCACATTGAAGGCATGTCACCGGCCATAGCTATTGAACAGAGAAGAGCCGGAGGTAATCCCCGCTCAACGGTCGGCACTACAACAGAGGTCTATGACTATTTACGCCTTCTCTTTGCAAGAGTCGGCACGCCCTATTGCTACAAATGCGGTCAAGAGATCACCCAGCAGACACAGGATGAAATAATAGACAGGATATTGGAATATCCAAAAGAAAAGACTCTCTTGATACTGGCGCCTATTGTGCGCAGCAGAAAAGGAGAATATCTCAAACTGTTCAGGGATCTCAAAAAACAAGGGTTTATCAGGGTCAGGGTGGATGGAGTGACCGTATCTCTCGACGATAAAATAAAAATCGACAAGAATAAAAAACACACAATAGAGGTCGTTGTAGACAGGATCGTTATTGAAAAAGATATAAGGGATAGATTAGCGGATTCAGTAGAGACGGCCATGAAGACAGGCAAAGGCCTTGTGATCGTATCGGATGGGACAAAGGAAGAACTTTTCAGCGCGCTTTACTCGTGTCCAAAGTGCGGGATAAGTTACGAGGAGATAGAGCCAAGGATATTCTCTTTCAATAGCCCGTATGGCGCATGTCAGATATGCAGCGGCCTTGGCGCAAAGACAGAGATAGACGCAGACCTTGTCATGCCTGATAAGACAAAACCCCTGAGACAGGCAATAAAGCCATGGCGCGTAGGAGGCAAGAGGATAGTGCTTCATTACAGAAGGCGTTTGAGAAAAATGGGCGCAGTGTATGATTTTGACATTGATACGCAGTTTAATAATATCCCGAAAAAGGTGAGAGATATTATAATCCATGGCTCAGGCCCTGATGATCTGTTTTATTTTGAAGGCGTTGTGCCAAATCTTTTGAGACGGCTTAAAGAGACAGACAGCGAATTCATGAGAAAGGAGATCAATAAATATACAAGCGAATCAGTCTGTCTTGAGTGCAATGGAAAACGCCTGAGGCCGGAAAGCCTGTCAATAAAGATAGAAGATATGTCCATAAGTGATGTCAGTGAGCTTTCGATCAAAGATGCAAAGAGGTTTTTTTCCGGATTAAAACTGACGCCAAAACAGGAAAAGATAGCGCATCAGATATTAAAAGAGATCCGCGAACGCCTTAATTTTATGAGCAATGTAGGACTTGATTATCTTGCGCTTGACAGGCGATCTTCAACGTTGTCAGGCGGAGAGGCGCAGAGAATAAGGCTGGCGACTCAGATAGGCGCAGGCCTTGTAGGCGTTGTCTATATACTGGATGAACCCAGCATAGGCCTGCATCAGAAGGATAATTCAAAACTATTGGACACGCTTAAGGCATTGAGAGATTTAGGCAATACATTAATAGTCGTGGAACACGATGAAGCAACAATCAGAAATGCTGACTATATCATAGACCTGGGCCCAGGCGCTGGAAAACACGGGGGCTATATTGTAGCTCAGGGAACGCTGGATAATATTATAAGCTCCAGAGACTCTCTCACAGGAAAGTATTTACGAGGCCAGCTAAAGATACCTGCGCCCAAAACAAGAAGACAAAAGACAAAAAAGAAACTTATTATTCAGGGCGCAAAGGAGCACAATCTAAAAGATATAGACGTAGAGATACCTCTTGGTCTCTTTGTATGTGTGACAGGCGTTTCTGGTTCGGGCAAGAGCACGCTGGTGGATGACATTCTTTACCGGGCCCTGGCAAAGCGCATATATGGCTCAAGAGAAAAGCCAGGGGAGCACAAAGACATAAAGGGAATACAGGACATAGATAAAGTCGTAGTGGTCGATCAGGCGCCTATCGGCAGGACCCCGCGCTCCAATCCTGCCACGTACACAGGGATTTTTTCTCACATAAGAGATATATACGCAAGGTTGCCGGATTCCAGGATGAGAGGATACAGACCAGGCCGTTTTAGTTTTAATGTCAAGGGCGGGAGATGCGAGGCATGCCAGGGCGATGGCATAAAAAAGATAGAGATGCATTTTTTACCTGATGTCTATGTAAGATGCGAAGTATGCAATGGCAAAAGATATAATCACGAGACCCTGCAGGTGCTATACAAAGGAAAGTCTATTGCAGACGTCCTTGAGATGACAGTAGAAGATGCGTCAGAATTATTTAAAAACATACCCAGCATACGTCAGAAATTAAAGATACTCAATGATGTGGGCCTTGGCTATATTGAAGTGGGCCAGTCTGCTACTACGCTTTCCGGCGGCGAGGCGCAAAGAGTAAAGCTTGCCACAGAACTTAGCAAGGTCGGGACAGGAAGGACGCTCTATATACTTGATGAGCCCACAACAGGCCTGCACTTTGCTGACATTGAAAAGCTCCTCAATGTATTGCACGCTCTTGTAGAGGCAAAGAATACAGTCCTGGTCATAGAGCATAACCTGGATGTAATAAAATCCGCAGACCACATAATCGACCTTGGCCCAGGCGGCGGCGACACCGGCGGCAAAGTAGTCGCCTGCGGCAAACCAGAAGAGATCGTGAAGACTAAAGGGTCGTATACCGGGGAGTATCTCAAGAAGCATCTGGGATTATAAGGGAATTAGATTATCCTTGGCTTGTTTCCGTCGATATATATACCAGTGACACCCTGAGATATCACCGTTAAAGAGATAAGATTTTTTTAATATATAAGAGGTGTTATTGAAGCTTAAAGAAAGGGGTATTTGAGGCCTTCTTTCGAAACTATGCGTGATATACCACTCCATCTCTCTGTCAAGGGCTCCGGCAGAAGATATATAGCTTACCTTTTTATCTTTAGGGATAAATGCATAATAGAATTTTAATATCGTTGAGTTTCTAAAGTCATGATCGCTGGATATTGTTATCTCAGATGAGTCAGTGGTCCGATAGATATAGGATAGCGCCTTTAAATATTGACCCCGCCCGCCTGTTAAGAAATTGATATCCCTTTTCACATTGCCCGCTAAAATTAAAATTATAATGATCAGAGAGCATATTTTTCTCCAGCCGCCTTTATCCCAGATTCTATATAATGCATGGGAAATCAATATTATATAAAAGGGGGCAAGTATTACAAAATACCTGGCGAAAATAAAATAGATCTGGAATAGTCTAAGGACCAAAACTACAATAGGCAGGATAGATATGCCCAGTACAAAGACCCCCAGGTCAAGATTTTTCTTAAGCAGAAATCTTATTTCGTTAATCAGTGTAAAGATTAGAAGGATCGCTAAAATATAAGCAAAGGGGCTGTATCCGGGGTTGCCGCAAATGAAAGATGAGAAGCGAGTTATTACATCAGAGATCGAATTTCTGGGCCATCCTCCTATCTCCAGGTGCGTAATAAAAGGTATATAGACAGTAAGGACAATTGCAACTGGCAGGAAAAAGAGATTAAATATTTCATAGAACATTTGCTTACCCCTGATTGATCTCTTGTTTAGATGGTGGAGGTAGAGCATAAATAGCCCCAGGGATATGTATACAAATTGTGCCTGAAAAAGAAACCCAAGAACAAAACTAATTTTAAATAAGATAGAGGCCCATAGTTTCTTTTTTTCGCAGTATTCGATTAATAAGTAAAGCGACGATATGGCAAAAAATATTGCCGGGCTGTATCCTCTGACTTCAGATGAATATACAACAAGAGGAAATGACGTTGCTATTAGCATGATCGCGATCACCCTGGGAACAATGTTAGAGAATATTTTCTTTAAAAGCAGGATACTCAGCATTACCGTACCTATTCCTAAAACAAACGAAAGGAATCTGTATTTTATCCAAACACAAGGTATATCTGTTCCCATAAGATATATATAGAGGCTAATAAGGTGATGATTGCCATCATGGAACAATCGTGTAAATATCTGAACAGGTGAGCTTAGCTTAAAGACCAATTGGAAAGCCACGATTTCATCTAACCATAAATCATGAAATAAACCCTGAAAACGCAGCAAGATCGATAGGGATATAGCGAGGATATAGAATGTTCTTTTTTTCATATTACAACAAGGAGTATATCAGGAGATAGTTAGAAACACAAATAAAAATAACTTTACACTTGAGCATTGCAAGAGTGTAAAGTTGGGGAATTTTTCTCTTGCATCCATTGCTCACCAGTGTTATATTTATATCCAAGATGAGATATCTGGGACCTATCTATACTATATACCTCATATTAACACTATGTACCTCTATAGCTGCTGAGCCTGCTGATAATGACTTTACCCTTGCCAAAAAATCATTCCAGGACGGTTTCTACGAGATAGCTGCAAATTCACTTGAAAAGTTCATATCTGAAAATCCCCAGACTACAGACATATTGGAGGCCAGGCTCTTATTAGGCGAGTCATTGGTGCATGTCCAAAGATTCAATGACGCGCTGAGCCATATAGACACTGTAATAAATGCTGAAGACGCGGCTGATCTTAAGGATGAGGCGATGTACTGGAGAGCTGAGATATATTTCAGGACAAATGATTTTGAAAAGGCAAGAGAGTTATACAAAGCATTAGTGAATGATTTTCCATCTTCTAAATTTGTGCCCTATGCAAAGTATTCAACTGCGTGGTCCCTGTATGAGCAAGGTAGATACAAAGACTCGCTTGATGAGTTTTTACAATATCTATCTAAATACCCTGATACGGAATTCAAAAATGATATCATGTTAAAGATAGGAGAGACACAGTATAAACTGAAACAATACGAAGAATCTATAAAAGAATTGTCAAAATTTGTTTCACAGGATCTTGAGCCGGAGCTCTTGGCCCGGGCTTATTTTTACATAGGCGAGGATTTTTATTATTTGAACGAATATAAAAAGGCATTAGAGTCGTATGAAAAATCCCTGAGCCTGTCTTCCGAAGAAGAGACTTCGCTCTACGCGATGTATGGAAAGGCCTCCAGCTATATAAAACTGGATCAGTACGAAGATGCCATCAGGGAATTCAAGACTTTGAAGGCTGCGAAAAAAGAAAACCAGATCATGGATTCTGTGTTATACAGAGAATCCGAGATCCTGATAAAGCTGGAAAGGTTTGATGGGGCATTGAACAATTTCAATGAGATCCTGAAAAACTTCCCTGACAGTAAATGGCTGAACAATGTCTACCTGGGAAAGGGAGAGGTCTTGTATCGTCTGGGTCTATACGATGAGGCGCAGCTCGCTCTCAAGGAAGGCATAGGCAAGTTCTCCTCCAGCGAATACCTGGATGACATGCGCTATAATCTGGCATGGATCTATTTTAAATTAGAGATGTTTGATGAGGCCATTGAGGAATTCAGAGAGGTCATTAAAAATTCTGACAGTGATATATATCGCGTGTCCTCATTTTGCAGGCTAGGCGACACCTACGTTCAGATGTCTAATCTTGAAGGCGCGCTGGATGTATATGACATGGTTTTAAAAGAGGCCAGCGTTAATCCAGACGCTGTCTTTGGCTATGTTGATTATGCGCAGTACCAGATCGCCCGCATACTGCTGAAGCTTGAGAGATACAAAGGCGCCGCGCTGGCATTCCAGAGCCTGCTGACAAATTACCCGGATTCTAAAAATAGAGAGGACGCAGTCTTTGGATTGGCTATTGCATATTTCAAAAAAACCGACTATGAACTCGCAGCCAGGGAATTAAAGTCTTTTTTAGACGAGTTTAAAAATAGCAGGTATGAGGAAGAGGCTGGATTTCACCTGGCCTCTTCGCTTTATAACACGCTGGACTACAAGGGCGCGCTCAAGATCTATAATGACATCTTCTCCGCGGGACCTGATTCAGAATCATCGCGCCAGGCCATGTATGAGATCGGGTGGTGTTATTATAAAATGGGGGATTCAAAAAAATCACTCAAACAATTTCTGGATTTTATCGCCCTGTATCCGACTGACGACCTGTCGCAGGACGCGAGGTTCTGGGTAGGAGAGCAGTTTGCGAATAATAGTGATTTTACAGAGGCAAAGGAATATTTTCGCGAGATCGTAAAGATATACCCAGGCGGCGCGCTTGCGGATGACGCAGAATACAGGATAGCCATGCTATCTTATGAAAGCGGCGATACTCAGAAGAGCATGAGGGCGCTTGAGAGATTAAAGGAAAACTACCCGAATAGCGAATTAATACCTACGGTAGATCTGAAAATAGCAGAGATATTAATACAGGAGGGCAACTTTATAAAGGCAAAGGAGATCTTGAACAAGATCATAGCCAGCATGAAAGAACTTGGCTACGCCAACGTGGCCTCAAAGTATCTGGGCGATATATTAAAAAAAGAAGGCCAGTTTAAAGAGGCCATAGAGCATTATAAGGAGGCGATAGACAGCAGGCGCGGCGATTTTAATGCAAAGATACAATATGAAATAGCGGATCTTTATGAGAAATTAGAGGATAATGAAAGCGCGGTAGCGGAATACATGAAGGTGGGCTATGTGTATCCTGATTCTATAGCTATAGTAGTGGACTCGCAGCTTCAGGCTGCAAGGTTATTTGAAAAAGAGAGCAGATGGGATGACGCAGAAAGGCTCTATAAAAAGATATCAGTCATGGATGCTGCCGATTCTGAATATGCAAGAGAGAGATTAGAGTGGATAAAACGAAATAAAAATTAAAATGGAGGTATGACTATGTTAGAACTGATCCAAAAAGCAGGACCTGTGATGTATCCTATAATCCTTTGCTCAATACTGGCCTTTGCTATAGTGATCGAGAGGCTGTATAGTCTTTACAGGTCGAAGATAGACACAAAGGATTTTATGAATAATATAGAGATCACGATCAAACGCAACAGGATAGGAGAGGCAATAAAGATCTGTGAAAAAACCCCGGGGCCTATTGCCCATATAATCAAAGCGGGCATAATGAAACATGACAGATCCAGGCAGGAGATAAGAGAAGCTATTGAGGACGCAGGCCATCAAGAGGTGCCAAGGCTTGAAAAACATCTGAGCCTGCTTTCAACCATAGCCCACATCTCTCCATTGTTAGGTCTTTTGGGCACTGTTACAGGCATGGTAAAGGCATTCCAGATCATACAGGAAAAGTCAGCTTCGTTTAATCCTGTCAGCCCCGGAGATCTGGCTGGCGGTATATGGGAGGCGCTCTTGACTACTGTGGCTGGCCTGATAGTCGCCATACCTACGCTTGTGGCGTATAATTATCTTGTAAACAGGGTCGAAGGTTTTGTCCTTGAGATGGAAAGAAG
>CAZTIQ010000001.1:22107-23961 GCA_964613735.1 uncultured Planctomycetia bacterium
GAGGTGTGATATGAGATTCAAACGCAGCGTTAAAATGGTGAAATGGCACCTCGATATAGCCCCGTTGATCGACTGCATCTTTCTTCTTCTGATATTCTTTCTCCTGACTTCAAATTTTATTTTCCAGCCAGGCATAAAGATAAATCTTCCAAAGGCAGTAACGAGCGAGGTCATACAGGAAAATACGATCGTTATTACTGTCACATCTGATAACAGATTTTATTTGAACGAGGCACCTATAACATTTGTAGAGCTAAAGAATAAATTAAAATTCTCTCCCAACAAGAATAAACCTCTTTTAATAAAGGCAGACAGGGGCGTTCCACTGGGCAAGGTCGTCGCTATCTGGGATTTTTGCAGGGATGTTGGGATCACCCAGATAAATATTGCGACGAATCAGGAAGTGAAATAAAGAAGCCTTCAGCAGCTGAAAGCTCATGAAGTTATTCAAAGACCGCATCCTCAACATCGCAGTACTCGTATCCGCCTCATGGCACATACTCTGTCTCTTCGCCATATCTCCTGCGCTTATGTCCGGCAAAATAGCAGGCAACCACGCGCCCATATCTTTTTTGGGCTCTATACTTGATAAGATATCTATTGTTCCAGACAGACAATTTGAATTAGAAAGCGTTTCTACTATACAGAGACCAGAGGCCTCGAGGCAAGTGCCTTCAAAAGGATTTCTCTTGACTCCCCCGGAGTTTCTGGAAAAATCTGAGTTTATTCAGCCAGATAAAGAAAGGATGGCCTTTTCCAAAGACAGGGATATAATTTTTACCACTTATTATGATAAGAAGACAAGGTCTGGCATTGACTTTAAGGCAAAGCTGGTTGGGGGAGAGGCAAAGGATAGACTCATTTTATACAAGCCAAGTCCATCAAGGCTTTCTATCTCCCCTTCAAGTTTCAGGTCTGATTACAGTGTGGACCTGAGATTCAAGATATCGAGATATGGATCTGTGGGGATGCCAGAGTGCATAGTATCAAGCGGGTCGCCAGAGGTCGATCAGGTAGCAAGGAGATACATAAGGAGATGGCAGTTTGTCCCGCTTGATCCAGAGACGCGTGTTATGCAAGAGGGGATGGTCAGGTTGAGTTTTAAGGCGCCATGATAAAGATAGAGTTTTCGTTAGCCATCGCGCTGTATATTGCTTTGACAGTCAGCCTTGTTTTGATTCTTTGGCTGATCCTTGAAAGGAAAAAGGTAATAAAGTTTTCTTCAGCAGAAGATAGGTTTTTCTGGCAGTGTAATATATGCACTTATGTATATGTAGATTCAAAAAATAGCGTGATATCACAGTGTCCGAGATGCGGGAGTTATAATAAGAAAGAGGAGGTCGCACATGCCTGAGGAAACAGTACCAATAGGCCCGCCGTTGAAGGTGCTAGAGTACAAGACTATCAGCAAAGGCTTTGGCTGGTGGTCGGCAACGGTATTAATTGAATCATGGGGCAACAAGAGACTATGTCTTTATCTCTGGCAGAAGTCAGAAAATGGCTGGAAGAGAAAGCAGAAATATACGATACATAGTCAGGAACGATGGCATTTGATATCTGAGTCCATCGAGGGATTGATAGGCAAGTTACAATAACAACCGCGGGACTTACGCGTGACTTTACACCCGCCTTAGGCGGGAGTGTAAAGTTAGGCTTCTGCGATTAATGCGAAAGGACTATCTATGAGTACATTCAGAAACAAAGGAATAGCATTATTTATAGCCCTTGCTCTCTTGCTATTATTGTCTATAGGCATTGCTGTATTTTTGCTTAATACATACCGTCACGTCAATATAAATGAAGCCATTGCTAGCAGGGCGCGGGCCATGCTTATAGCAGAGTCTGGTATAGCAT
>CAZTIQ010000001.1:24061-31882 GCA_964613735.1 uncultured Planctomycetia bacterium
AACTCCTTCAATTTAAATGTGTTATAGCATAAACTTGCTATATTACCCCATTATTTTTGTTTAAATAATATTTTATTATAACTATATAATTTACAAATAGTTACATAAAAAAGCCATAGTGCCTGCCTTGACAAAGTAAATTCCTTATGGTATATTTGCTTTCACCTGACTCCAGGTAAATGTATTAGGGGGTGTTATAGTGTCAAACTTAATGGATACAGATGAATTGGCCAAATATCTAAAACTTGAGAAGCAGACGATCTACAACTGGCTCCACCAGAAAAAGATCTCTGGTATAAAAGTGGGCCATGTATGGAGATTTAACAAGAAGGCTATTAATGAATGGCTATCTTCTCATATGATAGAGGCTAAGACAGAAGCAAAATAGAAGGTCTATTATGAAGAAAAATATCCTTTCTCTCATTATGGGGAAGAAGGCAATAGGCTTATATATAGGTAAGGATACAGTGGACCTTGTTGTGCTCAGCGGGACAATAAGAGGCCCAAGGCTTGTCAATTTCGGCCAGACATACATCTACCCAAAAGATATCAATAAAGGGGAGGTCGTCTCTCAGGGTGATACAGAGCCTTCATCTACAAAGAATACAAAAGAAGATTACATAGTCGAGGCCATAAAAAGGGTTTTCAAGGAAAACAATGTCAAGCCAGGAAACGTAGCAGCGGCGATGTCCAGCGAAGATGCCATGGTGCGTTATTTCCAGATGCCAAAGATACCAAAGAAAGAATGGTCAACAGCTGTACATTTTGAAGCAAAGCGTTATATCCCGTTTCGCATGGAAGACGTGTGTTCAGATTTTCAAGTCATGCCGAGCAGAGACACGCCCAATAGCATGGATGTGGTATTTGTAGCAGTAAAAAGAAAGACACTGGAGACATTTGTCAGTATAGTCGAACGGACAGGGATAAAACCCGTGATCATCGAGCCGGCGCCATTTAGTCTTATGAGGGCGCTGAACGCCGCTGAACAAATAGACTCAAAGGTCAACACGGCAATAGTAAATATTGACGAGACTTCCGCCAATATAAACATATTGAGAAACGGCGTGCCGTATATAATCAGAGACATGCCATTAAGTGAAAATATCTCTGAAGGCAAACCATCGGAGCCGGTCTTTGAAAAACTTCTTGCCGAAATAAAGCTTTCCTTTGATTTCTATGAGAAGCAATTTCCTGCAGAGACCATAGATAAGATAATAATCCAAAGTAAGACACCTCTTGAGAACTGGCATGAAATAGTGGGCAAAGAGCTGCAGATACCTGTTGAGGTCGGTGATCCATTGAGGGGGATAAGGATAAAAAAAGGCATAGTGCCCCCAAGGCTTACTATTGCCTTTGGCCTTGCGCTCCGCAGTGTATCAGACCCTTTTGTAGACATCAATCTATATAAAGAAAAGTTACTCGCTAATAAGCAAAAAGAACTGTTCGTGAAGATGATCTTCCTCGAGGCGTCTATAGCTGTTTTTTTACTAATACTATTAAAGGTGTTAAGCATGAAGGCGGTAGGCCCGCTTACCAATGAACTTAATGAGACCCTGGCTGAAAGGCCAAAGATCGAGGTAAGCATAAAGAAGCAGGACATCAAAGAATTGGAAAGATTGAAGAACGAGATGGCGTCAAACAAGATGATAATCGAAAATGTCATATCTCACAGGACGTACCTTACATCCAGGCTGTCAGACCTTGTGGCCATGACGCCCGGCAATTTATGGTTGACTGAGATAAGTTTTGAAGAGAAGGTGGACGAGAAAGACGTTTCCGTGGTCCGCAGGAAGATCAATATAAAGGGTTATTGCGTGTCAGATTACAAAGTCACCGCGGCAGATACCATCAACAATTTTTTGATAGATTTAAAAGAAGGTAAGTCTATAAGCAGCGGCATGAGCAAGGCGGACATTGTGTCTATGAAAAAGACAGAGGTCGCAGGCGAGAAGGCAGCGAGCTTTGAAATACTGTTTACAGACCCTTAAAAAATGGAAAAAAAACCAGTAATAAAAAAACTGAATAAGTTAACTATCCTGACCGCAGGCGTGTCTATTATTACTATTGCTATAGGCTGGATCTTTATCTATATGCCGTTTGCAAACAGCAATAAGTCGCTGCGTTCAGAGATATTGTACGAGAGGGACAAAAATGTGCTTATAGGCAAGATCAGGGCCATTGACAAGCATCTGAAGATCTATATGAAAAGGGTGCCAAAGAAAGAAAGAGGCGTTTCATGGCTTATAAGCGAAGTCTCTGAGATGGCGTCCAGGGAAAACATAGAGATGACTTCCATAACGCCGGGCGAGCCTCAAGAGATAGAGAATTACACAAAGTTCTATGTAGTCATAGATATTGTCTGCACATATTTTCAGCTTGGTAAATTTATTTCCTATGTCGAGTCCTCGGAGAAATTCATGAAAATAGAAGAGGTCTATATAAAAAGACTCGATATGGATAAAGGGTTTAATAAAGAGAGTTCGAAATATGATTCCTTTGATCTAAACGGTCATCTGGTAATAAGCATGCTTACTATAAAGGAATAGCTTATGGCTAATCCAGAAGTCAAGAAAAAACAGCAGATGGAATACATGACAGTGGGTGTATTGATAGTCATAGCACTCCTTGTAGGCGTTTCAAGGTTTAAGAAAAAGGACAATGACGATGAGGTCTTTTCGAGAAAGAAATTTAATGAGCAATGGAAAGAGGTCCAGATATTAGAAGAGAGTGTCCCTAAAAAAGAGTTCGGTGTCAATTATTTTGCCGGGCTTGATGAAACGCCTTTTAAGGGCCCTATGGATGAGCTAAAAAAAGTCACGCTCGAAAAGCAGGAAGATGTGTTTCTGCCCACGCTTAATGTCCAGGGCATGGTGTGGAATTCCGCGAGGCCTCAGGTAATAATCAATGGCGCAGTTTACGATATAAATGATGCGATTATCCTGGAAGGCGCAGAGGGTAAGATCATAATCAGGGATGTTTTAAAAGAGGGGATACATTTAAGGTATATGGGTCAGAGTTTTATGGTCAAACCAAAGATAGAGTTAAAAGGGATAACGACAAATTAATTCAGGCCATGAGTTACATCAATCTCCGATTGATGTAACTCACGTACTCATTAAGGAGGTTACCATGAACAGGATAATCAGAATAACCACCGCAATCATATTCTTCATATCTATTTCATCTTCCTGTATTGCCGCAGAGACAGCGTCTATAATGTCTGCTAAGGTCAGTCCAGACCCAAATAGCGTCATCTCTATGGACTTTCAAGATGCAGACCTTAAAACTGTATTAAAGATATTCTCTCAACAAGCAGGGCTTAATTTTGTAGCAAGCCAGAAAGTCAATGACAGGACAGTTACTATTTATTTTGACAGCGTAACCATAGAGGACGCTTTAAACCATATTATGAGTGCAAATAATCTTATCTATGAACAAGAGTCAGGCAGCAATATTTTTATAGTAAAAGAATCCGGCAAGGAAGAGATCGAGACAATAACAAAGATATACGAGTTAAAGTATGCCCAGCTCTCATCTCTTTCTGATTCAGGTACTTCATCTGCAGCAATGGATTCGGAAATTGTAAAGGTGCTAAAAGGCGTTCTTACAAAAAATGGAAAGATCGTGACAGACAAAAGGTCCAACAGTCTTATAATAAAGGATGTGCCGAGTCAGTTTGCTATTATAGAAGATGTTCTCTCCAGGATTGATATACGCACGTCCCAGGTTATGATAGAGGCAGAGATCATCGAGACCACAACAGCGCTTATTGACTACCTGGGCGTGAATTGGTCATCAGGCACAGGTACGTTTGGGGCATACAATGGCCCTGTTCAGACAACCAACTGGCCTCACAAAGGGAAGCTATTTGACGAAGCGCTTATTTCAACGCCTGGCGGCCTGAGTTTTGCAAGTACGACTGCCAGCTTGCACGCATTGATGACTAGCGCTGATACAAAGGTCCTGGCCAGGCCCAAGATCCTCACGATGAACAATGGCACAGCAAAGATAGAGCTTTCTTCTAAGGAGATCGCCATAGCAACTGAGACGAGTTCAACAAGTAATGATGTAACTAGCAGCGGTACTTCATATGAAGAAAAAGATACAGGGGTCATGTTAGAGGTGACTCCTCAGATCAGCAAGGACGGCTATATAACTATGCATATTAAGCCTGACATAACAAGTCTGTCAGCATCCAGATTTACCGGTCAGTTTGATACGCACAAAAGAGCCACAGAGACAACTGTCATGGTCAAGGATGGGGAGACAGTGGTTATAGGCGGACTCATTAAGACAACGCATGAGCACACCGGAAGAAAAGTACCATTTTTAGGAGATCTGCCTTTCTTGGGCCATGCTTTTCGGTACAAGGCTAAAGATGATACTGAAAAGGAACTCATTATATTTATTACACCGCGTATCGTGAAGGACTCTACTTATACCTTGACAAATATCTCTGAACGCGAGCAGGAAAAGCCAAAGACAGAAGAAAAGCAAAAAGAGGTCGAGAATTTATTAGATCTCTTTGGAGAAATAGAAAAGAATCTGCACTAAGAAATATATAAAGGAAGAGACTGATGAGGAAGTCAACGGATAGATTAGGCCAGATACTGATCAGAGAGAGCGTGATAACCGAGGAAGAACTCAAGAAGGCTCTTGAGATACAGAAGAAAGATAAGTCAAAGCTCGGAGAGATCCTTGTGAATCTCGGGCTTGTCTCAGAGAAAGACATAGTGATCGCGCTTGCAAAAAAGCTGTCCATTCCTTATTCCTCCTATAGTAAAGGATTGCTTAAGCCTGCCCAGGATCAGGGGCTTTCAAAATTAGTCCCAGAGGATTACGCTCGTCGGAATTTATTGTTGCCTATATCAAAACATTTGGACTCGCTTACCGTGGTATTCGTGGATCCGCTGGATCTGATCGCAATAGACAATCTTAAACACATGACTGGCTGTGAGATAAATCCCATTATAACCACCAAGTCTGATCTACAGAGGGCAATAGACGAATTTTACGGAAAAGAGGACCTGTTAAAAGATGCTATAAGCGGTTCATACGAGTTAGAGGATTTTAAGGCGGAGAAGCCAAAAGAAGACGATGACCTGAGCCTGGATCAATTGATCGCAAGGGCAGAAGAGGCGCCGATTGTAAAATTAGTGGATCTGGTATTGATGCAGGCGATAAAAGACAGGGCGAGCGATATTCACGTAGAGCCTTTCAGGAAAAAGATCAATATCAGGTACAGGATAGATGGCGTGCTTTACGAGATACCTCCACCAGCAAGGCATCTATTGCCAGCCATAGTTTCCAGGATAAAGATATTGGCAAATCTGGACATAGCAGAGAGGCGGCTTCCTCAGGACGGGGCGTTTTTGGTAACGGTGGAAAAAAAGGGTATTGATATACGCGTGTCCTCTATACCTACTATATACGGTGAAAAGGTGGTCATGAGGATCCTGGATAAGTCATCTACGCCATTGGACCTTGAAGAGCTTGGATTTGAGCCTCAGAACCTTGAAAATTTCAGGAAGGCGCTGGTCAGCCCTTATGGATTGATCCTTGTAACAGGCCCGACAGGAAGCGGCAAGACCACCACTCTCTACGCTGCCTTGAATGAATTAAAAAGCCCTCACAAAAATATCTGCACAGTAGAGGACCCGGTTGAATATAAACTCGAGGGGATCAACCAGGTGCAGATAAATCCCCGCATAGGCCTGACATTTGCCAATGCATTGAGATCATTTTTACGACAAGACCCTGATACTATAATGGTCGGAGAGGTCAGGGATCTTGAAACTGCCCAGATATGTATCCGCTCTTCACTTACAGGCCACCTTGTCTTGAGCACGCTTCATACAAACGATGCGCCGAGCGCCATATCCAGGCTTATAGATATAGGCATTGAACCATATTTAATCAGCTCCTCATTGATACTTGTCGGCGCGCAGCGTTTAGTTCGCAGATTATGTCCTGAGTGTAAAGAGGCCTACGAGACAACATCAAAGATAATGAAAGATTTTAATATAAATCAGGAACTCCTGTATAAACCAAAGGGTTGCGATTACTGCAGTCACACTGGTTACAGGGGAAGGGTCGCTATTTATGAGTTAATAGTTGTAAAAGATGCCTTAAGGGAACTGATCTCAAAAGGCGCGGGTCTTGGCGAGATCAAAAAAACAGTCAGGGAGATGGAAATAAAGTCACTTGTCGGCGCGGGGTTGAAAAAAGCAGAAGAAGGCGTGACCAGTATTGAAGAAGTGCTGAGCATTACTATGATATTAGGACAGGACTAGATCTAGAAGGTTGTGTAAGGTCCCTAACTTTACACTTGAGCATTGCAAGAGCGTAAAGTTAGGGACCTTAACATTTATTCTAAAAGGATACCGAGATGGCCCTTTTCAGATATATTGCGAGAGACAAATCAGGCAAGGTAATAAACGAGGTTTTAGAGAGCGCGTCTCGGGACGGCCTTATTGATAACCTGCAGGCAAGAGGCCTTTATATTGTATCTGTCGATCTCGCGGCTGAACAAAAAAAGGCCCCAAAGCTCAAGCGGAGATATCATCGCGGGATCAAGGCAATGGATCTTATAATGTTCTCAAGAGAGTTGGCTACGCTCCTGAGTTCAGGCGTAACGCTTATAAAAAGCCTGGATATATTGTGCAAGCAGACAGAATCACAGACACTCCTGTACGCTGTTGAACAGGTTAAAAAGGACATCGAGGGAGGGTATACGTTTCAGAATGCGCTGAAAAAGCACCCTAAGATCTTTACTGACTTCTGGATCCACCTGGTTGAGACAGGAGAGGCGAGCGGTCATTTGCCTTTGAGCCTTGACCAGCTTGCTGTCTATCTCGAAGAAAGCGCGGAGCTTAAGAAAAAGATAACATCAGCCATGGTCTACCCGGTGATACTTATGTGCGTTGCGGGAGCTGCTATAGGGATCTTCTTATTGAAGATAATACCGATATTTTCAGATATCTTTAAAGGATTTAATGTCGAGTTGCCGCTTCTTACGCGCATCGTGATCGGCGTGAGCAATGTAGTCAGAAAATATTTCCTTTTTGTCGCTATGGGGATTGGCCTACTGGTTTTTCTCTTCAAGCAATATACCTCGAGAGAGGCGGGCAGGATGCAATTTGACGCGCTCAAGCTTAAGCTCCCGATCCTAGGCCCGGTAATGTTAGAGATAGCAACAGAGCGCTTTGCAAGCGGACTATCCATGCTTATTAAAAGTGGCGTGCCAATACTTCACGCCCTTGATATAGCTGAAAAAACAGCAGGCAATAAGGTGGTAGAGAAGGAACTAAGCGGTGTAAAGACAGCTGTCAGAGACGGAAAGGGCATAGCGCAGACCATGCAGGATTCAGCTATATTCTCTCCACTCGCTGTGCAGATGATAGGGATAGGAGAGGAGATAGGCGAGCTGGGAAAGATGCTGGAAAAAATAGCCACGTTCTACAAAGAAAGGGTAGCTACGTTTGTGGATAGGCTTACTTCAATGTTTGAACCTCTTGTATTAGTTTTTATGGGTGTCGTGGTAGGCGTGCTTGTAATCGCGATGTTTATGCCTATATTCAGTATCTCCAGTGCCATAAAAGCATCTGGTTAATATAGATTTTTTATTTGACATATCATATAAATGTTGTATACTTTATATCATTGCAGTAAACAGAAAGAGGAGGTCTGGATGAACAGAAAAGGTTTTACACTCGTTGAAGTATTGATTGTCGTTATTATCATAGGTATTCTTGCTGCCATAGGCATACCTCAGTTTGCAGCCTCTATTGAAAAGGCAAAAGGTGGCGAGGCAAGGGCAGG
>CAZTIQ010000001.1:31982-40007 GCA_964613735.1 uncultured Planctomycetia bacterium
TTTACACTTGTAGAGGTACTTATTGTTGTTATTATAATAGGCATACTGGCGTCTATTGCTGTGCCTCAGTATATGAGTTCGATTGAAAAAGCGAGGTCAGGAGAGGCAGCGGTAAATATAGGCAGCGTTAGGACGTCAGTGGATAGGTATTGGTATCAAAACGCCTCTATCACAAGTAATTTTGCCTATTTAGATGTCGAAAATCCTAACGACATTACCAATAAGCTATATACCTATACTCTTACAGATGATGGCACCGACGCTTCTACAAGGGCCTACACTATAACTGCCACGCGCACATCAGCAGGAGGCACTGTCTATACAGTTGAGTGGGTCCAAACCAATAATATCGCTGGACAGCTTTACAGGAGCGCAAATCTGGGAGGGCCTGTAAAGCCTTAGGGAGACATAGTAACTTGCTGATGAAAAATCTTACCCCGTTCCAACACATATTACGAATAGCAAGGAAAAAGATATTTGGGTCAGGGTTTACCCTCACAGAGCTATTGATCGTTGTAATAATCATCGCTGTTCTTGCCACGCTTAGCCTTCCAATGCTTCTAAAGTCAATAGAAAAGGCAAAAGTAGGAGAGGCCATAAGTAATCTGAACCTTATCAGGACTGGCCAGAAGATATATTTTTTAGAGAATGGCTGGTATTCTGGCACAGGTCAACCTGAGGACCCTCTAGATAAATTAAACATAGAAAACCCGAACGATCCAACAAACCGTTATTTTTATTACGAGATCACTACTAGTGCAGGCGCTGATGCTTTTACTGCAAAGGCCACAAGAGGCGGGACCGACGCTCAAGCCGCTCCAGGCGGATATGACTATGAGTACGAAATAAGCAAAGATGGCGCGATTACATCACCAGATGGCAGCCCCCTCATTTAATACAAAAGACCTCTCACAGACAAATATGAATAAAACCGGGTTTAGCCTTGTAGAGATCATTATATCAGTATTGATTATCACGATTATGAGCGCAGGCATGCTTGGCGCCTTTGTCGGCGGGCAACAGCTTATAAACCGTTCAAGCCATAGGCTCCAGGCAATGAATTTTGCCAGGGAGGCGTATGACAGGTTAAGGGCGAATCATTACTACGATAAAGACCCACAGATGACAATAGGTGGTGGTAAAACGCCAGTGGGAGATTTGGGCACAATCCTCAGGGGCGACATGACAGCTTTTAGCACTGCTTTGACATATGATGTCTCATCATCAGATCAGAGCGCATACAAGGAAGTGATCGTACATGTTACATGGACTGAGCCAGTATTATAAAGATAAAAAGGGCGTGCCCCGTACCAAATCACCTGAAACTATAGCATCAGGTAATTTGGTACGGGGTGTGACATTGATGGAGCTCATGATGTCAGTGATTCTTTTATCTGTAATATTCCTCGCAGTCTCAGCGCTATATGTCTCTAGCCAGAAGTTTTACTATAAGGCTACCAATGAGGCAATAATCGCAGAGGAATTATCATATGCAATAGAACATATAAATAAGACTGTCATGAAAGGTATGGGCACAGGGGCATCTGTATCTGTTTCCTCGGGAGTATTATCTGTAGAGATAAATAACAACGCTCTTAACTATGCTGATACTGATACCTATGAATATGAGTTAGTCAGCGGCTCATTACAATACGTAGATGGCGTGACCAGCGCTGTAGAAGACCTCTGTCCTAAGATCACAGTGACTAACGCGATCTTTTCCGTGGGCAGCAATGAGCTGACCGTATCATTAGAGGGAAGTTATGTCAATGAGATCGTAACGCTTTATTCCTCCAGCCACCCCCGCCTTACTACTTTTAATTAAGACCTATCTTGTCCACTCACCTAAACAATGATATAATACACTAAATAACGCAGGTAGTAGATACGGAAGGTCCTTCGCCGGCTAAAATGTTCATTATTCATTCGCATTTCTTAAAGCTGGCTCAGGATCAAATTTGCTTCGCTAATTTGGGGCAGTAGCTCAGCTGGGAGAGCGCGTCGTTCGCAACGACGAGGCCACGGGTTCGAACCCCGTCTGCTCCACCAATCCGCCGTAGGCGGATTGATCCTGAACGAGCGTAATGAGGCGACGAATAGGAGCCTCATAGCGAAGTGAAAGACCTTCTAATGGTCCTTCAGCGCCTATCCGCCTTCGGCGGATTTAACGGCGCTTCAGGATCAAATCTGCTTCGCAGATTTGGTGCAGCGAAGGACCTTACGAGACGCGAAGAATGGAAGGCCATTCTTCTGAAGAGTTCAGGAAAGGCATCATGAGATTTTATGTCCCGCCGGGATTTATATTTATGGATAAGGGTGTCATCGAGGTGAGGGACAAGAAAGAGCTGCATCATATAATAGATGTGATGAGGCTTACCAGAGATACCAGCGTAACTATATTTGACGGTCTTGGCATGGAATATTCAGGCAAGATAAAAGATATCCGCAGGGACCTGGTTGTGGTAGGGATCGAGAAGGCTTTACAGGTGAACAGAGATAGATCCTTTCATGTGACGCTTTATCAGGCGATAGCCAAAAAGAACAAGATGGATCTCATCATAGAAAAGGCTGTAGAATTAGGAGTAGATGCGATCATGCCTATTATTACGGAAAGGACTATACCCGATATCAGGAAAAACCCTGACAAAAAACGGGATCGCTGGCAGAGGATAGCAATCGCTGGTTCCAAGCAATGCGGGAGGACTGCTCTGCCGGATGTAAGCGCGGTAAAAGATCTTCAAGCTGCCTTGTCAGAGTCAAAAAAAAGCGATATTAGGGTCTTTGCGGCACTGGATAAAGATGCCAGGCCATTGAAGCATGTATTGAGGCCTGGCGTAAAGACTATAGCTCTATTTGTCGGACCTGAAGGAGATTTTAGTCCTGAGGAGATAGCCATTGCAAGAGAGAAAGGCTGCAGCATCTCTTCATTGGGGCCATTGGTATTAAGGGTTGAGACAGCAGCGATATACGCGCTGTCATGCATTAATTATAAGTACATGGATCGCTAGTTTAAAGAGGAGATCAGGATGCAGGATAGCTATACGGAGACCATAAATGAGAACGACTAAAACCACCTGTATACTTATTATCATACTGGTCGTCCTGTCTGTCTTCATAAAATCCCTGGAAAATGATTTTGTCTGGGATGACTATGACCTTGTGATCAGTAATCCGTATGTGAAGAGTTTTAATTGGATGCCCCGGGTGTTTACAGAACAGTTATATAATTCTACAGGAGTGGTCAGTAATTTTTACAGGCCAATACAGCTCGTGAGTTATGCCGTGGATTATTCTGTATGGAAACTAAATCCATATGGATACCACCTGACAAATCTTTTGTTTCATATATCTAATTCAATTCTTTTGTATTTGATCTTATTTTTAACCGGGGTGTCTCCGCCAATAGGTTTGTTTACATCGCTTTTGTTCGGGGTAGCGCCCATGATATCAGGTATAACGTTTTATATTGCGGCCAGGTCTGATCTTTTGGCTGTGTTTTTTATGTTTTTATCCGTGCTGTGTCTATTAAGATACGCTCAAGTGAAGAAAACAGCGTATTATTTTATATCGCTGTTATTTTTTATATGTTCCCTGCTTTCAAAAGAGATGGCAATTATCTTTCCGTTTTTACTGGTCCTTATACTGGCTGGCCTGAGGGCCAGAGGCAAATCCTTGTCATATAGATACCTGATCCCTTATTTTCTCGTGCAATCGATCTATGTTGCAGCGCGCGCTATTGCCTTGAATTTTACAGGAATCAATATACTAAATCACCCTACTGTGATCGCAGCCCTGCCTTTGCATGTCAGGCTCCTGACAGACATCGAAGTCCTTGCCAGGTATATTTTGTTGTTCTTAGTGCCTTATCCATTACATATGCAGTGGTTTATAAAGCCCATATATTCACTTTTAGATATTCGTTTATTGATATATTCTCTGATATTGGTCTTTTTTGGCATGCTGATAAGGAAGCTGTATCTAAAGAACAAGATAGTGTTATTCGGGGCTTTGTGGTTTTTAATAACCTTATTGCCTGTATTGAATATTTATCCTGTTTCCTATTTTTTTGGAGAAGGGTGGCTGTATTTACCGTCCATAGGGATATTCCTGATAATGAGCGTATTTTTCGTAGACGTGATCGGGGCTCGTTTCGGGATAAATATAAGAAATATTTTATTCGCAGTGTTTATGCTTTATTATAGTCTTTTTACGATCGCCTATTCCAGGGCGTGGAAGGATCCAATAAGTGTGTTTCACAATGTTATAAAGTATGAAAAAGATAACCCATCTATATTTAAGATCTATAATAATCTGGCCACAGCCTATTATATTAAAAAGGATTACCATGGGGCTGTTGGGTTTGGCAAAAAGAGCATAGCTCATAATCCGGATTTTAAAGAGGCGCACAATAATCTCGGAGTGGTATATGCAGTGTTAAATAGGCGTGTGGAGGCGATAAGGCACTTTAAAGAGGCGATAAGATTGGACAAGGGCTATGACCAGGCATATTGTAATTTAAGCCGCGCCTATCATAAGCTAGGTCTTCGTGACAAAGCACTGATGATTGCGAGAAAGCTTATGAGCATAAAACCCGATAGTTATTTAGCGCACTTTACCCTGGGTTTTACACACTCTCTAAGGGGTGAAAAGGAAGATGCTGTATATGAATTCAACAGGGCCAAATCCATCAGGCCGTATTATTATGAGCCGTACCTTTGTATCGGGGATATATATATTGAACAGGAAAGATTCGAAGAGGCATTAAGAGAGTATGAAAAGGTCTCACCCTTAGTAGTCGTGGATAGCAACTACTATGATACGCTGGCATTCCTGTATAAGAAGAATCAGAGATATGAGGAAGCTGAAAAAGCCCTACGCAATGCATCAGCGCTAAGCCATAAAGATGAATAAGCCCTTCGTCTCCATTGTAATACCTGCATTTAATTCAAGCTCAACGCTTGGCATGACTATGGACTCGTGTTTTTTGCAGGATTATCCAAAGGATAGATTTGAGGTAATTGTAGTCGATGATGGCTCTACGGATAATACTGCAGACCTCGTCAAGAAATTCCCGGTCAAATATCTGTACCAGAAGAAAAGCGGGCCTGCCCAGGCCAGAAACAATGGCTGGAGGGGCTCTAAGGGTGAATGGGTGTGTTTTATCGACGCTGACTGTATACCTTCTAAGGATTGGGCTTCAAGGTTATTGGGGCACGCTGATAAACATGGTGTAGGCGCAGTGGCTGGAAGCTATGACGCAGAGGGCTCAGCATTCCTGCTGGATAAGTTTATCCATCATGAAATAAGATTCAGGCATTCCAGGATGCCTATCTATATAAATTCTTTTGGAACTTACAATGTGGCAATAAAGAGGGATGTATTAGAGGAATTAAAGGGTTTTGACCCGTTGTATAGCCATGCGAGCGGAGAGGACAGTGATCTTTCATATCGCATAATAAAGGCGGGTCATAGGATATACTTTGAAAAACGGGCGCTTGTCAGCCACAAGAATATATTAAAGCTTAGAAAATATATAGCAGTCCAGTTCAGGCATGGCTACTGGAGGATGAGGCTGTACAGGAAAAATATTACAATGGTTGTAAAAGATGAGTACGGGTACTGGAAGGACTTTGTCGAGGTGGGCCTGGTTATTTTATCTATGTTATTGATGTTTTCAGGTGCATGGGCAATGGTCCTGGCAATGCTTTCAGGTCTTTTTTGTCTACAGCTTCCACTTGCATTTAGAATAACCATAGATCACAGAGATATCAGATACTTGTTTTTTTCAGTCATAACATTTATCCGTTCATTTGTCAGAGTGACAGGAGGCATCCTTGGCTTTATCGTGTTCTGGATTACAAGGAAAAGATAACCAACTTTGGGATGATTTTTGGCTGAGGCGTGAAGGGAAAGGGGTTCGGTCTCAGGCTAAGAGGCGTATTATAGATATAATCTCCAGCTATATCAAGCCAGGGGATTCAGTCCTGGATGCAGGCAGTGGTTCTGGATTTTTTTCAAGCTATTTTATATCACGCGGGTGCAATGTATCTGTGGTGGATTTTTCTGAAGAGGCGTTGAGCCTGACAAGGAAGAATACGCAGGATAAGGCAAAACAGTATATAAAGGGTGATATGCTGGAGCATGCCTTTTTAAAGGATTACGAAGGCAAGTTTGATGTGATATTTACAGATGGGCTTTTGGAGCACTATTCAAGAGAGGACCAGGATAGCATCATCAGGAATCTCATCTCTCTGAAGAAAAAGAACGGATGCCTGATCAATTTTGCGCCAAATAGATTTTCTTTGTGGTCACTGGTAAGGCCGTTTTGCATGAAGATACAGGAAAGGCCGGTTGTTATGCGGGAGCTTTTTGATATTCATGCGAGAAATGGTTTAAGCGTGGTTTCTCATGGCGGCATTAGTGTCCTGCCATTTCGGATCTCACCAGAGAAGGTATTGGGTAGATATTTAGGCATGTTGTTGTACTGTATTGCTGTCTGATAAAACAATGAAACTATTATTTCTTAATCCCTCATACGGAAAAGGGTTTTGTAAGACTGCTCGGTGGTTTGCCAAATCCAGGGCAAGGGAGCAGCGGCACCCGGATTTTCTCTGCACAGCCATAGCTGTGCTTGAAGACTCAGGCCATGCGTGCAAGTTTATAGACGGCGCGGCTAAGGATGTTTCCGTTGAGGAGACGAGGCGAACACTGAACTCATTTGCTCCGGATGCAGTTGTCATAAATGCAACAACACCTTCGATAGATTCGGATCTGGAATATGCCAGGATGTGCAAGCAAGAGTCTGGGCGCGTTGTTACGCTTATGATAGGGCCGCATGTCTCAGCAGAGCCAGATGACACATTAAAAAGGTCTGATGGATGCCTGGATGCAGTCATAAGGAGAGAGTATGACTATACATTAAAGGAGTTTGCAGATACAGGTGATTTTAAAGAGATTAAGGGCCTGTCGTATTTAGAGGGTTCTAATGTAGTTCATAATCCAGACAGACCGTTTATTGAGGATCTGGATAAGCTGCCTTTTCCCGCATGGCGCCATATAGATCTGAATGATTATTATGCGCCAGCCAAGCGCAATCCTTTTTTAACTGTCATTGGCGGGAGGGGATGCGAGGGAAGGTGCGTATTTTGCCTGATGCCCCAGGTCATGTACGGAAGAAGTTATAGGCCAAGGAGCGCGGAAAATGTATTGGATGAAGTAGAGCATAATATAAAGACCTTTCCAGCATTAAAAGAAATCATGTTCGAAGATGATACCTTTACGTCGAAGAAATATCACTCCAGATTGGAAAACATATGCAAAGGCATGATAGAGAGGAAGATAGGCATAACATGGTCATGCAATGTCAGGCCTGACATTGAGGATATATCAATATTGAGACTAATGAAGGCCTCAGGCTGCAGGATGGTATGCGTGGGCTTTGAGTCTGGAGACGAAAAAATGCTGGTAAATCTTAAAAAAGGCATAACGCTTGATAAGATGAGAAATTTTAGCAAACTATGCAGGATGGCAGGCATATCAGTGCATGGGTGTTTTGTTATAGGCGCGCCAGGAGAGACTTCTGATTCAGTAGAGAGGACTGTCAGATTTGCCGCAAGCCTTCCGATCGATACAGCCCAGTTCAGCGGGCTATGCGCTTATCCAGGGACTGAATTCTATCACTGGTGCAGGGATAATGACTATTTATCTGCAAAGACATGGAAAGAGTGGGTCGATGAAAATGGAGAGCAAAGGGCAATAATAGATTTTCCGCAGCTTTCCTGTGAGGATATGAATAAGGCCATAGACAGGGCGTTGTACAGCTTTTATCTAAGGCCCGGGTATGTGCTATCGCAGATCTTTCGTCCAAAGTCTGTCCATGATGTGCAGGCAAGGGCAAAGGGCCTGGTTAATTTCGTGAATCATCTGTGGGTGTCTAAGAAATAATGTCTTTGCGGTCCGGTGGGTCCTGAAAAAAGACGCTCGGCCGCCCCAGCGAGGCGGCCTTCGCTCAGCGAAATTTTTTGC
>CAZTIQ010000002.1:0-5890 GCA_964613735.1 uncultured Planctomycetia bacterium
ATGAATAAAGAGAGAAAAATTTTCTTCATAACTAAGTGCATTTTAGTATACTTTGATCAGGAATTCAAGAAAAATCTTCAGGCAAAAAAATAACTTTACACTTGAGCAATACAAGAGTGTAAAGTTAAGGGGTTACCGGATGGTATATTTGCAGCCTTTGTCAAAGGCCTTTTTGAAATCATACCTGTTATTAAAGTCTTTTTTTGAGTCTTTGTCGTTCTTTCCTAATATTCCCGCATCGATCATATTAAAGACTATTTCGCCAAAGTCATCTGTGGTTTTAATGCCCCAGTGCTTAAACACAACCCTGGCCATAGGACCAAATTGTTCAAGGGCGTATTCCCTTAATCCTTCCATAAGCTCTTTGCCTCCTACATGGCCCTTCCTGCCCAGCATTTTAGTGGTATAGGTAAGGGCGGACATGACAAAGGAGTACGACTCTGGATCATACCTTTTGTCCTTATCCAGGACCTTTATAAGCGCAAAGATCTTGCTCATGTTTTGTCTGGTTTTGCGTTCAGCCATAGTGTTACAAAGTATACATGGTAATATTTAATTTGTCAAGATGTGCGGGGGAGCAGATTATATTGTCAGGGGTGGGCCCAGGAAGCGAGCCCCTATAGAATATCTTTCAGAGTGAGCCTGGTTTGCGATCCATACGATCTCGCCTACTGCCTTTACAAAATCGTGGTTCCGCGGGTGGTGCAGCTCAAATACAAGCTGGGTTGATACCGGGAAAAATTCGTCAGCAATAAAGCCAATGCCGCTTTTGCTTATGTTACGACCCAGAGAATTACCATATTTCTGGGAGCCCTTATGCTGATAACGCATAGCGCCGGGCAATATTACCCTTTTGTCAATTCTTCGCTCGTCACCCATATCTTATCCTAACTCATAACTTACTATTTGTCAAGCGCTTACTTGCCGTTACCAATGATCTTGTCGACTATAAAAACGATCCTGTCAGAGTCTTTTCTCTTTATATTCGTAAATTCTATGCCGGTGTCGTACAGCTTGCCTTTCTCCTGCTTTTTCTCCACGATCCAGACAATGGTCGCATCGCAGTTCACGACAGGCTGGGCGTCTAACAGGTCCAGCTGGACTTCGACCGGCGCAAAGATGCCAAGGTCTTTTGGAAGGACAACGCATATCCCTCCTAAGCCTATATTTTCGGTCTTGGTAGAGACCTTGTCAGAGTCATCCTTCCTCTTGACTGTGATGTTACACGGATAATTCGCCCTTGGAAACTTACGCTTGCTTATACCATTCCACATAGCTTGCTTCCTCCTTTTGTATAACACTATTATAATACAAGAGCCTGTCTTTTTCAACTTCTTTCTTTTTGGGAGACGGGGATGGGAAGGGACATCCTATGCCCCCTCTTTAAGAAGTTGGCCAGGTTTAAACCTGGCCAACTATATCTGACGAAGCTTTAGTCATTTTTCCTTTGATTCCTGATAAAGATGGTGCTATAATTCAGACATGTATCTTAAGTACTACAAGCTGGCCGAAAAACCTTTCAGTGTTACATCTGACCCTAACTTTCTCTATCTCAGCAAAAAGCATCAGGAGGCTATCTCTCACATGCAATACGGCATCCAGGAGCGCATGGGGTTTCTTGAGATCACTGGAGAAATAGGCACGGGAAAGACTACCATATGCAAGGCCCTCCTGAATACCCTGGACGAACACACAAAGACAGCCTTTATCTTAAACCCGAATCTTTCCGAGATGCAGCTTCTGTATGCCATCGTCACGGATTTCGGAATACGGCTGAAGAATAAAAATAAGATCACGATGTTCAATGAATTGAATAAATTCCTGCTTGATCAGCTAAGCCGTAATAATAATGCTGTGCTGATCATTGACGAGGCGCAGAACCTGAAGCCTCTCCTGCTGGAACAGATCAGGCTTTTATCAAATATTGAGACGGAAAAACAGAAACTGCTTCAGATCGTGCTGGTCGGGCAACCTGAATTAAGAGATAAGCTTGCCTCTGAAGGGTTGGCGCAGTTAAGGCAGAGGATAGCTATAAGGTACCACATCCGTCCTCTTGATAAGGACGAGACCTCGCAGTATATATCGCATAGGCTTAAGGTCGCCGGAGCTAACGGCAGAAATTTTTTCACCGCTGATTCAATCAATGAGGTCTACAGATTTTCGCAGGGCGTTCCGCGTCTTATAAATATTATATGCGACAAGTCCCTTCTGGCAGGCTACGTGTCTGAAAAAACGAGCATCACGCCAGGGATGATCAAAAGATGCGCAAAAGAAATAGAGGGTGTGTTTGAGTGAGTATCATAAACGAAGCTATTAAAAAGGCCAGGAAAGAATTTGAGGTAAAAAAAGACCCAGTGATAGGTGTCTCCGGGTCTCAGGGGACTGTCTTGCCTAAAATCCAGGCTGAGACCCCTGAGACAAAATGGACTACGCTGGTCGTAGTGTCCCTGATCGTGATCGTTTCTTTACTGGGCTCGCTGTTTCTATACAAGCATATATCTAAAATAAACGAAGGCAATAAATATTCTCCGGCTGCAGGCAGGCTTGAAGCAGAAGCTATGGCGCCTGTTTCAAGGACGGCCAGAAACACATACGCGCCTCTGGATAGCAGTGGGGCTGTAATACTCAATGGGATTGTTCATGGCCCTGAAGATAAATGGGCTATTATAAATGATAGAATAGTGCGGGAAGGCGATGACCTGGCCTTTGGCAAGGTTATTTTAATAGAAGAGGATCTTGTAGAGATACTGCAGGATAATGGCGAGAAACAGATCCTGAAAGTGAAATAATGCTAGATTTTTCTAAAACCCGTCCGCCTCAATGTTACTTATTGCCTCTTTGGCTGCGGCCTGCTCTGCTACCTTCTTATTAGAACCTGAACCAATTCCTGACCTCTTACCTGATATCAATACCTCGACTATAAAATGTTTTTTATGATCAGGCCCGATCTCAGAGATTATTTTATACGATGGGATGGTCTGGTGTTTCTTTAAGGCTGCCTGCTGGAGTATTGACTTATAGTCCTTTGAGCCCTTACCCTCTTTTACAAGCCCTAACTCCAATTTGAACACGCTGCTTATAAATTTAAAGGCGGGCTTTATGTCGCCGTCCAGATAAATCGCGCCTATCAATGCCTCTAATGCGCAGAGTATATTTGAAAGGTGCTTTCTCCCGCCAGACGCCTCTTCCCCTTTTCCCAGAAGAAGGAAATCGCCTATGCTGAGATTTTTTGCTATGCGGGCAAGCATGGCGCCGCTCACAAGCTGTGACTTATAGCGAGTCAATACCCCCTCATCATGGCCAGGGCATTCGTCGTAAAGGATCCTGCTCATTACTATGCCAAGGACTGAGTCCCCGAGGAACTCCAGCCTTTCGTTATCGCCGATCTTAGACTTAGACCTTTCATTGGCAAATGATTTATGCGTGAGCGCCTGGTTCAGTAAAGTCTTGTTTCTAAAGCGATACCTTATCTGGCGCTCCAGGCGTTTAAGGGTTTTTAAACGTTCTCGGTCTATTTTAAGGCGGGATATTGTCATTATTTATAAATCGACATTATGGAATCTTTTACCAATGCCGCTGGTATGGCTTCCTTCACTACTATCTTACCTATCTTTACAGGCAATACAAATCTGTTCTTTCCGTGTATAAATTTTTTATCATGCTCCTGGGCCTTATATATATCATTGAGCTTCAGCGCTGTAAGTTTTACCGGCAGGCCTAATTTTTTTATCAGCGTCTTTATCCTTGCGTGATCCGCGGACTGTAGTAGATCCAGTTCTTTAGCGATAAAAGAGGCGCAGAGCATGCCAAGGGCTATTGCCTGGCCATGGCTGTAAGATCTTTTATATTGGGCAGCTGTTTCAATGGCATGGCCTATTGTATGGCCGAGGTTCAGCATGACCCGTATATTTTTATTATCGTATTCGTCCTTTTCCACGACACCGGCCTTAATACTGCTGCATGTGTGAACGATATATTGCAGAGCGTTTTTATTGCACTTGAATATTTTTTTGGAATTCCTTTCGAGATATCTGAAAAGGCCCGGAGATCTTATGACGCCGTATTTAACGACCTCGGCCAGGCCGGATATAAGTTCTTTTCTGGGCAGGCTTTTTAACATTGCTACATCACTAAAGACCAGGCGCGGCTGATAAAAAGAGCCTGCGAGGTTTTTGCCTACGGCAAGGTCTATCGCGACTTTCCCGCCTATTGCGGAATCGACCTGTGAAAGCAGAGTCGTAGGCACCTGTACATATGGCGTGCCTCTTCTGTAGATGCTTGCTATAAACCCAGAGAGGTCGCCTATCACGCCTCCTCCAAGGGCTATGATGAATATGCGCCTGCGGGAATTGTCGAATTTGGATATGTTATTGAGGAGCCTCATGCAATGTTTTTCAGATTTTGCCTTTTCGCCGTCAGGGACTATCTCAAATCTTGTATTGAATCCCGCGGATGCCAGGCTGGCCTTTACCCTGTTTCCATAAAGCCGTCTTATCGCAGGGTTGGTTATTATGACTGCGTCTGTGCCCAGTCCTGATCTTTTGATCAAAGCGCCTAATCTTTTGATCTCATTGCAACAGACCACGATATCGTAGCTTCTTCTTCCAAGATCAACGCAGATCTTTTTTGCGCTCATACTGTCACTCCTAACAGTCTTGCCAGATACATGACGATCGGCCAAATAACAGCGCCTATCGCTCCAAACCAAAGAAGCCCAAAGATAATAATAAAGCCGTATCGTTCGACTTTTGCGTATTGCATGGCCATTTCCCTGGGAAGCAGGCCCATGAGGATCCTTGATCCATCAAGCGGCGGTATGGGCATGATGTTGAAAACGGCGAGCACAAGATTTAATATTATGGCCATGTTTAGTATTGCAATAAGCCAAACGCTTCCTGTAATAACAGAAAATTTTAGTATAAGGGCTAACAGTATAGCAAATAATATATTTGCCCCAGGGCCTGCCAGCCCTACCCATATCATGTCCTTTTTTGGATTACCCAGACTACGAAAATCTATTGGCACTGGTTTTGCCCATCCGAATATAACGGGGGACTTGCTTATAAGAAGGAACAGGGGGAGGACTATTGTGCCCATCAGGTCGATGTGGGCTGCTGGATTCAGGGTAAGCCTTCCTGCGTTTTTTGCAGTAGAGTCGCCTAATTTCCACGCCACCCATCCATGGGCATATTCGTGGATGATGACAGCCATAAAAAATATAGAAAGCGTGAGTAGGAAGCTCATATCTATTTGGAGAATGTCAGGTTGCCGCTGGGTTCTGTTTGTTTGAGTATTAATCGCTCGAAAGCTTTTTTCTTTGGCACCTTTTTAGCTATGACTGGCTCTTCTATTTTTGCCTTTTTTACAGACTTAGGCACATCACCCATGTTAAATACCAGTTGGTTCTCATGGATCCATCCCGCTGTCCCATCAGGCGGCATGATCTTATACCAGCCATCTTTTTCTGAGATCATGTCTATCTCTTGTGATTTTGACGCCTGGCCTAATATTGAATATTTTGTGCCAGGGCCAGCCCTGAAGTTTACTCGCGAGGCATTGACCTGGCCTGTCCTCATCTTCTCTGATATTACATCTACAAAATCACTTGATATATATATATGCGCTTTTTTAGGGAGGGCTATCTTAAACCAGCTATAGCGCTTGTCAATGATCTTGACTGGGTCAAGCCTGTCCAGATTGCACAGGCTCTCAAAATTTATATTATCGCCTGCCCTGACATTCGAGCCGTCATTTTTTACAAACCCGATCTTCGGGATCTCGGTTTCGTCTGCAAAGCCAATAATAGGCATTACAAAGAATAGAATCAAAATCAAGGCTAGTGTTATAGGTTTCATTATGGAAACTCCTTAATGTTCCGCATACCTGGGTA
>CAZTIQ010000002.1:5990-29878 GCA_964613735.1 uncultured Planctomycetia bacterium
AAACGCCGCGGTTATTTTTTCTTATCTTTCTTATCGCCCTTGCCTTCAGATTTTTTTGGAGCAGCTGCTTTCGCAGCGCCCTCTGCTGGGACAGCAGCTGCGTCTTCTGTCTTTTCAGCTGCCTTTTCCTTCTTTATTTTTGTCCTGATTATCTTAAGCTTGGGCATTCCAAATACGGACGAGCCATCCTGCAATAGGCCCTTATCCTTTAATTTAAAGAACCTTTCATACCGCTTTAACACTGTCCTTAACTTTTTACCTGTCCTGGATGTCTTTAAGCTCGGATGCTGCGACATTTCACTACCTCCTTTTGATATAACAATCTTTATATCTTTCCCTTAGTTTGCTCAATACCTTTTCTGCGCCAGTCTTTTTATCAAATCCGCCTACATAAAGCTGGTAATAATCCCCTGACTTTTTTACCTCAGCGGCAAAGCCATCCTGCCTCAACTTCTTCATCTGTTCTTCCGCCGAGGACTTGGTCTTAAACGCCGCCAGCTGGATAATGTATTCTTGTCTTAGCGACCTAGCTTTCTCTTTTTCTTGAACATCATTAGATTCTGCGACTATTCTCGACTCCGCTCGAATAATATTGTTCGAACTTGTCGAGAACAATCCCTTGGAAAATCCGCGATCTATGTCTCTTCGCCCCTTCTCTACCCCGAGGGAAAAGAATATTATGCACGATATGACAAAGCCTATGAGCAAAAATATGATGTTCTCATAGGTAATAGTCAGGCAGTCTTTTATGCGCGGAAGGAGAAATCTTGTCTTTCTCTTTATGTTTTTATCAGCTTCCTGAAACTGCTCGAATAGATCCTTCTCTTGCATAGTCAGCGTAATTTCTTCAACAGTTGCTCTATTTTTTTTACAACGGATTTTTCCGTCGTATATGAATACGCGTTCGTAGAGCTGGTTTTATGATTTATCAGCGCTCCCTTTTTTACAAGTTTATCCAGGGCGCGCTCTACTTCTTCGACGTCACACCCCACCCATATCGAGATCCCCTTGGCTGTATCTATAGAATGGGGATTTTCGTTAAAAAAGAGCAGCACCTTTCTCGTCGCTTCATTTTTAAGAAGTGTTCTCATATTTTTATTGTCAATAGAACAGCTTTTTTATCTCATGCTTCCTGAAAGCGGCCACAAACGCATCGACCACGTCAGGGTCAAATTGAGTATGCTTGTTCTCATGGATCTCTTTTATGGCCTGAGCTATACTTCTTCGCCTGCCCTTATATGGACGCGATGTTATCATCGCCTCAAATGCCTCGGCAACTGCCATGATCCTTGCGCCAGCAGGTATGACCTTTCCTTTTAGCCCGTCCGGGTAACCTGTCCCGTTGTATCTCTCATGGTGGTGTATTATTATTGGCATAGCTGGTTTTAGAAATTCGAGTGGTTCCAGGGCCCGTAAACTTTCAAGGTGCTGCTTTTTTATAATGGCGTACTCTTTTCTTGAAAGTCCTCCCTTCTTGCTTAATATTTCGTCTGGTATGCCGAATTTTCCTGTGTCAGGGAGAAGCGCGGCATAATTAAGATTTTTCAGGTCTTCTCTTCGCAGCTGCATCTCTTCGCCAATGGCAAGCACGATCTTTACAAAACGGGCGGAATGATTATATGCATTTGGAAATTTCACATCCAGGAGCGCCACCAGGGCCCTTATACTTCCATAGGCAGCCTTTTCCTGCTTTTCATATAGCTGAGCGTTTGTAATGGCTATGACTGCCTGCTCAGCAAGGGTCAGCAGTATCTCAAGGTCAAAATTGCTGAAAGGGGCGCTGTTTACTTTATTCTTCGCGCATATAACGCCGAGTATGTCTTCTTCTATCAGCGGCACGCATATCATATTGCGGGAAAGAAAAGTGTTTCCTGTCTTTGCTACTTTTCCTACTGGAGTACCGCTGATCTTTATCTTCCTGTGTTTTTTATGGATCTTGCCGGAGTTACGCTTCAGGTCGATGATCGCTTTTGGGAGCAGATATTTTTTAGAATCATCCAGGAGCATTATGCTGCAGTACTTGGACCTTAAGACCTGCAATGTCAGCCTGGCAATACGCTCTATTAATTCACCCATATCCAGCGTAGAGGTAAGAAGCCTGTGCACTGTGTGGATGGTCGATAATGCGATCGCCCTTGGCCTTATGGTCTCATAGAGCTTGGTCAGCTCCTGCTCCTTAAGAAACTCTTTTATCGCAACATCTATAAAGATCCTGATAAAGCCAAGGTCTTTTTTGGTCAAACCCTGCTTTAAATGCGGAGCTATTATATAGCCGTATATATTGTCCCCGTGTTTTACTGGTATGACGAGGCATTCTTTACCGCAGAGGCAATTGGTGATGATCGCCTCTTTTGAAGGTGTCCGCTTAAGCCTTTTCAAGATGGCCTTTATGTGTATGGATTCTTTTTTGTTGTTTTTGATCGAATTGCAATCAGAATCAAAAAAGAGACACAGGCTATTCTTTCCAATGACATCAGACACAACAGCCCTCAGTGAGTCAATGGCGCTGGACTTACAGAACTTTATTAAAGATTTCCTTTTTTCTTCTTTGTTAAACTCGCTCATAGGGATCGAATAATTTTTTGTATTCATCAAGGGCATATCTGTCAGTCATGCCTGCTATATAATCGCATATTACCCTGTGAATACCGTATTTTTTTATGTTTTTCTGGTCGGACGGCGGCAATTGTTCAGGTTTTTTCACGTATACATTGAATAGCTCCGTGATAAACCTTCTTGCCTTATCAGACATCCGCATGACCCTGAAATTACTATAAAGGTTTTTCGCAAGAAACTTCCGCAGGCCTGCCCTCCTGGCCTGAGTTTCTTTGGAAAACGCTATCAGCTTACCTTTGTGCCTGCGCACATCTTTTACATCCTTGATCCTGGCAGCTTTTATATTTTTCTCAGATTGATTTAAAAGGTCCTTTATCTGCCTGTCAATGAGCAATCTTATGATCTGGTATTTTCTGATCTTGCCTGGCAGGCCTGGTTTTATATCCTGCTGGACATCCTTCCATATGTCCAGCTTGGACAGCTCGTTCTCTTCTATTAATCCTGATGTCAGGCCATCGTCTATATCATGATTATCATACGCTATTTCATCAGAAACGTCAACAACCTGTGTCTCTAATGTCGGAGAGGTCTTTGGGTCGAGCTCGACCAGCCTCTCAGACTTGTCAAACATAGTCGTATGCTTATTAATGCCTTCTCTTACCTCCCATGTCAGGTTTAGGCCGGGGGAAGAAGGATATCTCTCTTCCAGTTCATCCACGACCCTCAGGCCCTGAAGATTATGGTCAAATCCGCCCCTGTCCTTCATGAGCTCGCTGAGCACATCTTCTCCTGCATGGCCAAATGGCGGGTGTCCTATGTCATGCGAGAGCGCGATCGCCTCTACAAGGTCTTCGTTCAGGCCTATGACACGCGCAATAGACCTTGCGATCTGACTCACCTCCAGCGTATGGGTCAATCTCGTCCTGTAATAGTCGCCTTCGTGATTTACAAATACCTGCGTCTTGTACTCAAGCCTTCGAAACGCTGTTGAATGGATTATCCTGTCCCTGTCCCTTTGATAGCACGACCTGTAGATTGGTTCTTTTTCAGGCCTCTTCCTGCCCCTCGTGTCCTTAGAGAGCATTGCGTAAGGGGCTAATTGCTCGGATTCTCGTTTTTCAATATCTTTACGTGTGAGCATTATCGTGTTAGTATTTTATAAAGTTCTTCAAGTGACTGTGGCACTACCTTTGTATTCCCGATTATCGGCATAAAATTAGTGTCGCCGGTCCATCTGGGGACTATGTGCATGTGGATGTGGCCTTTATAGCCTGCGCCAGCTACCTGTCCTGTGTTTACGCCGATGTTGAATCCATGAGGCCTCAGCTTTTTTTCAAGCAATGACTGCATCTGGGCTGTTAATTTTATCATATCAAGCATCTCTGCATCATTAAGCCCCTTGAGGTCTTTTACGTGCCTGTACGGACTGACCATTACATGGCCATTATTATAAGGGTATATATTTAACATAGCAAACGCTAATCTTGATCTTTTGATAATAAAATTCTTCCTGTCTTGTTTTTTCTTTATACAGAAGATGCAGCCCTTATTTTTTCTTTTTGTAACAAACTTACTCCTCCACGGCGCCCATAATTTATCCATACTTAATACTCCGAACCCCTAACTTTACACCCGCCTTAGGCGGGAGTGTAAAGTTATAGCTTGTGTATCTCTGCTTTTATCTTGTCTTTGTCTATCTCAATAATGCCGTATGACCTGTACGGCGCGAATACTGTGTCAGTGCAGCTTCCGGGGTTGAAAAAAAGCACCCCATCTATAAGTTCATTTGTCGGTCTGTGGGAATGCCCATAGACTATTATGTCTGGTTTTTCCGACAGAAACTTTTTTTTCAATATATCTATTAGATTGTCAGGGTTGCCATAGCCGTGCATAAGGCATATTATTTTTCCGCAAAGCCTTAGTATTTTTTTTCCAGGCAGGGTAGCCCGCACATTTGCAGAAGCCATATTGCCATAGACAGCCTCTACCTTTGTTATTTTTTCAAGGTCTTCCAGGACTGAAAGCTCTACCAGGTCTCCTGCATGCAGTATAAGGTCACACCCTTTAAGCGCCTTTACAAGTTCGTCAGGCAGTTTAGCGGCCTTTGTAGGGATATGAGTATCTGAGATAACGCCTATTTTCATAATATATACCTAACTTACATGCGGTTTGCCGTACAATTCCATCAACACGTTCAGATCATCCATGTTCCACACCCAGAACTTTGCTTGTTTTGCGATCAGGTATGCATTTTGATTTATGCCTGCAACGCATACGAGGATATGCCTGTGCACCCTATTTTGCCGTTTCTTTTTTGCGGCCTTTACGATGTCTGACATGTCACTTTCTGTCACGACTTCCTTCTTAAGCATGCATAGCCATCTTGTCTTGCCATTGCTTGCCAGAAGATGTGTGTCACTATGAAGGTCTTTTTCGAACCTCTCTACTTCGTTAAATGATGCAAACTTATGCTTTCTCCCGTTCAGCTGTATTACATCGTTTTTAAATAATCTGAAAAGATCAGCGACTCTGGAAGAAAGCCCTTTTTCAAATTCGCGTATAAATGCGCTCAGATGGGAAGCGATCTCTTTTCTAAAAAGCCCATGCTCCAGGCTCTCGTCAATACTAAAAGACATGATCCTTTTTAGATATACAGACCTTAGCCAGAACGAAAAGAGTTTGTCTTTAAATCTATACATAGACCCGTTCCTGACCAGTATGTCCATCTCTGTGAGCCTGTTTAATATCTTTGAGACATCCCTGGCCTGCAGCTTAGTGGATCTCACTATATCGTTTTGCTTTTTATTTTCCTCAGAAAGCGCGACAAGGACCGCGCTGGACTTGGACAGGAGCTTACCGTCGGAGATCTTATGGAAAAAATTAAAAAAGTGCTGGTTGATAGCGCCTGTCTTCGTAAACATACTTTCTGACAGCGCCATTTCTATAATAAGATCGAACCGGTCGGACGGCACCTTCTGAGAAAAAACCAGCCTTTCTATTTCATTACAGACAAGGCTCATGTAAAAAGGTTTGTTGCCGGTAAAGGATGCAAGGAAATCCAGATATGCGTGGGGCAGTGACGCGCTGCGGATACTCTCCTGTAGAAATGACCTGCTCATACCAGCGTCAAATTGAGGCAGGAATATCTTTTCAAAGTTTCCAAAGAGCATATACAGCTTTTCATTCAGCAGGCGCTGGGACACTGTGGGCCTGGAACTCAGAAAGAGGAACATGGTGTCCTTCTGCAGCATGATCTTCTTCGCCAGGGTGCCGAGGGCGTGCCTCAATGTAAAATTTTCCAGATTATGGAACTCATCGAGTATGAGGACGCATCTTTTTTTACTCTCTTCGAATATCATCGCGGGGATATCCAGCATAAATGAATACGCCTCGTCGAATCTGCCTTTTTCAATGTCCTGCAATACCCGCGCGCAGCTCTGGGCTGTCTTAGGGTAATCCCTTTTAAGGTCATCCATCAAAAGCACTGTATCCTGCGGCTTTGCCAGGAGCGGGTCTGACTGCATAAGCTGAAATATGGCTGATTTTATAAAGCGTTTTGCGCAGAATTCAAAAGGCTCGATCTTTATCTCAAGGTATATTGGTATTATAGCGTCTTTTTTGATCTCATCGGAAGATAGGATATTTCTTATCAAGGTAGTCTTGCCTATATAGGGGTCGCCTATTATCGCAATATTCTGTCTGTATCCTTCCGAGAAGGAATTTATCCTGCGTACCAGGGCACTTATAATATCTGGCCTGTTATAGATCATTTTCAGTCTCGTTCCCTGTCGAAGGTTATGAATTCACAGCCTTTTACGTCAGCAAATAGAAGACTTGCGTTATTTGTCAATGCAAGCGTCAGGCCCATCAGGTTAAAACAGTCTTTGCCTATCACCTCTTTTTTTACTGTAAAGTAATGGCTTGGGTTTGAGGAGTCATGGGCCATCTGAAAATCTGAAGAGCGATTTATCCTGATCCTGACCTCTTCGCCGCAGTCTTTGCACCGCACTGCGGCATAAAACGCCTTTTTCTGCGTTCCTGAAAATAGTATTTCAATAATTTTCTTGACCGTTTTCATAGTAAGCCTTAAAATAGCTTTTAATCTGCGCAAAGCAATGCGGGTGTGGTTCAGTGGTAGAACACGAGCTTCCCAAGCTCGGAGCGGGGGTTCGATTCCCCTCACCCGCTCCAATCCTCCGAAGGCGGATTGGAGGCACTAAAGGCCCTGTCTTTGCTACGCCATTGTCAACATCCGAAATTTCTTATACCTATCCTCTATATCTTTTTTCTTCAATCCCAGAAACCTGTTCACGCTAAAGTCCTCGACGGTGAATGACGCCATTACAGAGCCGTACAACAAGGCCTTTTGAACAGCAGCGTCGTTTATTCTGTCTGCTTTAGACAGATACCCCATCAATCCGCCTGCAAACGTGTCTCCTGCGCCAGTAGGGTCGCAGACTGTTTCCAGTAGATATGCAGGCGTCAATGACAATATAGAATCCTTGGCAAACAATACAGCGCCGTATTCACCTCTCTTGATTATCACATATTCAGGCCCTAGGGAAAGCAGGTATCTGCCTGCCTTTAAGATATTGGATTCTTCTGAAAAAAGCCTGGCCTCTGCGTCATTCAGGAATACAAAATTCACTTTTTTCATTAATTTTTCTAACGATGACCGCTTGTTCTGGATCCAATAATTCATGGAGTCGCAGCCTATGACCTGGCCGTGTTTGAATTTATTCAATATAAACAGCTGCTGGTCCGGATCTATATTTGCAAGAAAGATAAATTTACTATCGAGGTAAGACCTGGGGATGTTTGGCTTGAAATCAGCAAATACATTTAGCTGTGTATCTATTGTCTTTGCGCAATTCAGATCATCCACATACGAACCATGCCAGCGAAATGTCTTTCCTTTTTTGGTCTCGAGCCCGTCGATGTTTACGCCGAAGGACTTTATAAGAGAGGAATGCTTTTTCGGAAAATCCTCTCCTACTGTGGCTACGAGGTTCACTCCTGTAAAGAAACTCGAACTTATAGAAAAATATGTGGCTGAGCCGCCAAGGACATCTTTATTAGCGCCGGCAGGGGTCGCGATCGTATCCAGGGCAACAGAGCCTATTACTAAGATCTCGTTCATTTAACGCATTCCTCCATTATCTTCATAGAGCAATAGCTGGAGCACATCGTGCAGGCATCACTATTTTTAGACATGGCTGATCTTCTTAATTCTTTTGATCTGGCAGGATCTATTGACATTTTTATCTGAGACTTCCAGTCTCTGGCAGCGCGCGATCTAGACATTGCCCTGTCCCAATCCAGCGCGCGGGGCACGCCTTTTGCTATATCAGCGGCATGCGCAGCTATTCTGCTGGCAATGACGCCGTTCTTCACGTCGTCCTTGTCAGGGATCCTCAGATGCTCTGACGGAGTCACATAGCATAAAAAATCAGCGCCGTGATACGCTGCTATGGCCCCGCCTATTGCGCTCACTATATGATCATACCCGGGCGCCACATCTGTCACAAGAGGCCCCAGGACATAAAAAGGAGCGTTGTTGCACATCTTTTTTTGTATAATGACGTTTGATTCTATCTGGTCAATGGGTATATGCCCTGGCCCTTCTATTATCACCTGGACACCATGCGTTCTTGCCTTTTCAGCTAGCTCCCCAAGCAGGATCAATTCCTGTATTTGCGGCCTGTCAGTGGCGTCGATGAGCGTGCCTGGCCTCATGGCATCGCCAAGGCTCAGGGTGATGTCATATTTTTTTACGATCTTAAGTATGTCTTCAAAGTGCTCATACATAGGGTTTTCTTTTTTATTTCTTATCATCCAGTCTACTAAAAATGAACCGCCGCGGGATACTACCTTAATAAGTCGTTTCTTTTTATTGAGGCGTTCCAGCGTGTTCTGCGTGATACCCGCGTGGATAGTAAAAAAATCCACGCCATCCTGCGCCTGCTCATCCATGGTCTCCAGTATATCCTGTTTGGTCATGCGGGCAATGTGTCCCCTGTTTTTGCGCGCATTTATAGCGGCTTCATATATAGGGACAGTCCCTACTGCTACGCTGGAACCTTTTAAGACCGCCCTGCGTATCTTTTTTAGATCACCGCCGCTTGAAAGGTCCATTATGGCGTCTGCGCCGTGCTTTATGGCCGCGCGCATCTTTTCTAGTTCAGTTTTTATCCGCGGCCTATCCTGGGATGTGCCTATGTTTGCGTTTACCTTTGTGCGCAGGCCTTCGCCGACTGCGCAGGGACTGATCTTTCTCTTTGTATTTTTCATCAGGACTATGCGGCCTTGCTTTATGCGGGTCTTTAGCGTATCAATGGGCATGCCCTCATCCTTTGATACAAACCGCATCTGGGGAGTGATCTTATTTTTTTTAGCTGATTCAAGCTGTGTCATATGATTTTCGTTATGGCTTTTTCTATTTCGTATGTTTTAAATCTCAATCTTCTGTATTTTTTACTCGAATCCTCGTCAAGCACCTTTGCGCATTCTTCCAGCACTCTGAGTGATTCTTTTACTCGTTCGATGTTCGACATCAAGAGATCTGAAAAGTCAGAGCCTTTTCTCTTCTTCAGGTCTACAAACTTCATGAGGTCTTTTTTTGTATCCCTTTCCTGGATTATATGCCTTAAGGATATTTTTTTTGAATCCAACAATGCCTTTGTCACAGCATGCCTTATGAGCTTTGTCGAGTTTGCCAGTCTTTTATTGACTATGACAAACCTTAATATGTCCTCGCATACCCTCAGGCCTTCTCTGGTCCTGTTCAAATTCGCGTCTATGATCCGATATAATCCATTTTTCATAATGCGTTACCACTTTCGCGCTGGGTAGATGCGTAGGCTACCCCTCTTGGTAGCCTACGCATCTACCCACAGGTATCCAGGGTATTTATCTTTTTTATTATATCAGTGGTCGAGTAGCCTTTTAGGTATGGGAGGCTCTTTACTTTTCCTTTGTATGAAGTCACGAATTCAGCGCCTACTATGTCCTTTACCTTCCAATCCCCGCCCTTTACAAGCACGTCCGGCCTTACTGCCTTTATCAGATCATAAGGCGTAGCGGACGAGAATATAGTGATGAGATCTACGCAACAGAGCCCGGACAAGACTTTTGCCCTGTCATTTTCTTTAATGACCGGCCGTGAGCTGCCTTTGATCTTCCTTACAGAGCTGTCGCTATTTAAGCCGACCACCAGCATATCGCCCATGGCCTTTGCCTTCTGTAGATAGCTTACGTGGCCGGCATGCAGAAGCTCAAAGCAGCCATTTGTAAATACTATCCGTTTATTCCTGGCCTTGAGTCTTTTAGTTATTTTTTTTAATTCCGGCAGGGACTTTATTTTTTCATAACGCATCTTCAATGATCTCGCATATTATATGAGCTAAGGTAATATGTGCCTCCTGTACCCGCGCTGTATTAGTCGACGGTATTCTTATGGATACGTCTGATATTTCAGATAATCTTGTCTTTTTCTGTCCTGTTAAAACAGCTGTCTTGAGCCCTGCTTTTGACGAGGCCTGTATACCGCGCAGGACATTTTTTGATCTTCCGCTGGTCGAGATGCCTAGCGCCATATCGTTTTTTTTACCCATCGCCTGAATCTGTCTTTCAAAGATATGATCAAAACCATAATCATTTCCCAGGGCGGTCAACGTAGCTATATTCGAAGTTAATGCTATTGCGGGTATCGCCTTTCTCTCCTTCTGAAACCTGCCCACGAGCTCAGCTGCAATATGCAGGCTGTCACTGGCGCTGCCGCCATTGCCGAATATAAGGATCTTGTGACCCGACTTTATAGTAGCGATCATCATCCTGGCCAGCTTTTCTATTTCACTAAGCTGGGTCTCGAGAAGCCGCTTTTTAACGTCAATACTCTCGTTTACTAACCTCTGTATTTTTTTCTTCATATTTAACCTCTTATCCAAAGAAAATCTTTGCCATATTGTAAAGCTCCATGTCAACAGTCTTGAGCTTTGATACAGCCTTTTCCAGGGGCACTGCAGTGACCCTGGTGCCGACCAGCGCGACCATCTTTCCATAGTCTTTGTTCAAAACAAGCTCCATTGCCTTTATGCCGAATCGTGTCCCGAGCACTCTGTCAAAAGCAGTGGGCGTTCCGCCTCTTTGTAAATGTCCCAGCACTGTCACTCTTGTCTCGATCTTTGCCCTTTTTTCTATTTCTTCGCTTAGCCTGTGGCCTATGCCTCCCAGCCTTATATGGCCAAAGGCGTCCAGCTTTTCTTCCTGCTTGATCAATTTACCCTTTTTAAATTTTGCGCCTTCCGCGACCACGACTATACTAAAACTCTTTCCCCTCGCATGCCGCTTTTTCAAAAGTTTGCAGACCTCTTCTATGTCAATAGGGACCTCTGGGATCAGGATAACATCAGCGCCTCCTGCCAGGCCAGCTTCTACTGCTATCCATCCAGCGTGACGGCCCATGACCTCGACCACCATGACCCTGTGATGGGATTCAGCAGTTGTGTGGAGCCTGTCAATGGCCTCAGTAGCTATATTTATTGCTGTGTCAAATCCAAACGTGACATCAGTGCCTGAAAGGTCATTATCTATGGTCTTTGGCGCGCCCACTACGCTCAATCCTTCTTTGCAAAGCTTTGACGCAACGCCAAGGGTATCTTCTCCTCCAATAGCGATAAGCGCTTCCAGGCCCATTTTTTTAAAATTTGCCTTTACCTTTTCTACCTGGCCCTCTGTTTTATACGGGTTTGTCCTTGAAGTCCCGAGGATGGTCCCGCCTTTTGGAAGTATTCCTGAGACAGAGTCAATATCAATATCCATGGTGTCATTTTCTATCATGCCCTTCCAGCCGTTCTTTACGCCTATTACCTTATACCCTTCTTTGTCTGCGTAACGAACTACTGCCCTTATTACCGAGTTTAGGCCAGGGCAGTCGCCGCCGCCTGTTAATACACCTACTCTTTTCATTATTTCCTCCTGATTAAAAGTTTATCTTTCCCTTAAAACCTGTATCCTCTGTCTGCACTGGTTCTTCTTTTGTCTCTTTCTTGCTCTTTTGTACTATTTTTGTTACATGCATCTTTACTATTATATTTTCTTCCAATCCCAGCATCTCCTGCAGTTTGGTCCTTACGGCGTTTTGAACCTTATCAGTGATCTCAGGGATGTTTACATCTGAGCAAAGCACTGCCCTTGTGTTGACTTCAACGCCGCTCTTTCCGGCGGATATCTGGGTCTTGATCTCTTTTATCTCAGGCATCTTGCCTGTGAGCTTTCTTATGTAATCCTCAATAGCGGAAAGAGACACGCTTACCCGTCCAAAGGGATTATCAAAAGCGATTATCTTTTGTCCCTGCAGCCGGCCAAAAAAGAACTGCGCAATAGCTATATTTACGACCAGCAGCAAAACTCCTATGGATGCCATCCCCAGCCTCAGGTTGTTTGAATGAGATATATAGCCGATGAAGTTTACTATCAGATCGAGCGATTCAGCGCGAAGCGACAGCGCAATAAGTATGGCGCCGATAATGCAGAATAAAAGCGTGTATATAAAAATAGCGATCGTGTTAAATATCTTCATTGATACCTCCTATTATTACACCGAAGGAAAAGCTCTTTCTACGTAATCAGTGGCAAAGTCGCCGCGTATAAAAAGCGCGTCGTTCATAACATGCCGGTGAAAAGGGATCGTGGTCTTGATCGGAGATATTACAAATTCGTCCAGCGCCCTTCTCATTATTCTTATGGCCTCTTGCCTGTTTTTTCCATGCACTATGAGTTTGGCTATCATAGAGTCATAATGGGGAGAGATAGTATAGCCGGAATAGACATGGGAGTCCACGCGCACCCCAGGGCCTCCTGCAGGCAGATACAGATCTATCTTTCCAGGAGAAGGCATAAAATTCTTGTCTGAATTCTCAGCGTTTATCCTGCATTCAATAGAAGCCCCCTTGATATTTATATCATCCTGCTTGTAGGTCAATTTCATGCCGGAGGAGATCTTTATCTGTTCCTTTACAAGGTCTATGCCTGTGACTGTCTCAGACACAGGATGTTCTACCTGTATCCGTGTATTTACCTCCAGGAAATAAAAATTGCCGTACCTGTCCAGCAGGAATTCCACAGTGCCTGCGTTGATATAATCGCATGCCTTTGCGGCCTTGATCGCCATTTCACCTATTTTTTTTCTTAGCTTTGAATTTATTGCCGGCGAGGGCGCCTCTTCGATAAGTTTCTGGTGCCTCCTCTGAATAGTGCAGTCCCTTTCGCCAAGATGTATGATGTGGCCGTATTTATCTCCCAGGATCTGGACCTCGACGTGCCTCGGCCTTTCAATATACTTTTCAATATAGACATCAGCCTTTCCAAACGCCGCCTCTGCTTCTTGTTGAGCTGTTATAAATGAACTCACGAGCCTGACATCATTGTGACAGACCCTCATGCCTTTGCCGCCGCCGCCTGCAGAGGCCTTGATGATCACAGGGTATTTTAATTTCTTGGCTATCTTTACTGCTTCCTCTTTTGTCCTGATTATATCGCTGCTGCCTGGTATTACTGGAAGTCCTATCTTTTGCATTGCATGACGGGCAGCCATCTTATCGCCCAGTAGCCTCATGTTCTCAGGCGTCGGTCCGATAAAAGCTATGTCGCATGACTCGCATATCTCTGCGAAATGCGCGTTTTCTGCGAGAAATCCATAGCCAGGATGTATGGCATCCACGTCTGTTATCTCAGCCGCGCTTATAATGGCGGGTATGTTTAGGTAACTTTCGGAAGGCGCGCTTGATCCTATGCAGACTGCTTCATCGGCCATCCTCGTATGGAGAGATTCTGTGTCAGCCTCAGAATAGACAGCCACTGTCTTTATGCCCATCTCCTTGCAGGCACGTATGACCCTGACTGCGACTTCCCCGCGATTTGCTATTAGTATTTTTGAGAACATATTGATTTAACGACAGGAGACCCGGTGATTTTCCCTGTCTCTTGTTACTTGTTTTTTTGTCTCTTGTCTCTTTTTACACTGGCTCCACCACGAACAACACCTGCCCATACTCCACAGGATCTGAAGTCTCCACAAGCACTTCTACAAGCTTTCCCTTTACCTCTGACTTTATCTCGTTCATCAGCTTCATAGCCTCGATAATGCACACTACCTGGCCGATCTCTATTGTCTGGCCGATCTCGACATAAGGCTTTGAGTCTGGAGAGGCTGTCCTGTAAAACGTCCCTACCATAGGCGCCTTTATCTCTATGGTTTTCTTTCCTGGCGCGACTGGTTTTTTTACAGCCGCTTCCTGGTCCAGCCTGACTGTTTCCGCGCCTCTTTCTTCTGCGACCGCCTCAAATCTACCGGAAGGCGACTTCTTTATCCTGATCTTTCCGCCTTCCCGCTCGATCTCAAGCTCATTGAGATTATTCTCGTTCATCAGATTAATAAGTTCCTTGATCTCTTTAAGATTCATTACAAGACCCCCTTATGTCCTGCCTGCATATTCCTTTGTCCTTGTGTCAATACGGACAATATCACCTTCGCTTATAAAGAGCGGCACTGTTATTGTCATGCCTGTTTCTGTGGTTGCGGGTTTCGTGCCTGCCCTGGATGTATCACCCCTTATCCCTGGTTCTGTTGAGGTGATCTTCATGTCAATAAAGATGGGCGGCTCAAGCGATAATACTCTACCTTTATGCATCAATGCTGTTACCTCGATATTCTCTTTTAAATAATATAACATATCGCCCAGCTGGTCTTTATGCAGCGCTATCTGCTCATATGTCTCATGGTCCATAAATTCACATACGTCCCTGGATGAATACAGGTATTGGATCGTCTTTTTATCAATGTATTCTACCTGTATCTTCTCGCCGGACTTAAAGGTCCTGTCAACGACATTACCGTGTTCTATATGTTTTAATTTCAGGCGGACAAAGGCGCCGCCCTTTCCTGGTTTTACATGCTGGTGATCGATGACATAGTAGAGATTATCGTTTAATGTCACTGCGAAACCTTTTTTCATCTGGTTTACGTCCTGTTGCATTATTTTTTGCTCCCTTTTGTTAAAACCTCACAGCCCTTGCCTGTGACAAGGGCCACGTCTTCGAGCCTGACGCCTCCCCAGCCAGGGATGTATATGCCAGGCTCTACAGTTACAGTCATGTTCTCTCTTAAAACATCCTTGCTATTCTTTGAAAGACGGGGACCCTCGTGTGTCTCAAGACCTATACCATGGCCAAGGCTATGTATAAAATGTTTTCCAAGGCCTTTTAGCGTAATATATTGCCTGGATATATGATCTATATACGATGCCTTGACGCCTGGCCTTATGGCCTCTATTGCCTTTTTTTGGGCATCCTTCACAATATTGTATATGCGAAGGTACATTCGGTCAATTTTACCCAAAAAAACCGTCCTTGTCAAGTCGGAATTATATCCGTAATTCATTGCGCCTAAATCTATTACGACCATTTCTTTTTTTCTGATCTTCCTGCTGGAGCATGAGGCGTGCGGCATAGAGGCGTTTCTGCCTGAGGCAATGATCATTTCAAAATCAGCGAGTTTTAAATCTTTCTTTGCGATGTACGACTCTATCTTTTGCCTGAGCTCTGACTCTCTGAGCAAAGGCCTTGCGCTTCTCAGCCCATAGTTCATTATTTCACAGCCATCCTGACATGCCTTTCTTATGAGCGCGATCTCATCCTTGTCTTTGATCGTCCTGAGGATCTCTACCAGGCCGCAGACAGGCCTCAGCGCCATGCGTCTGAGTTTTTTCTTAAGGCCTGCATAGGCTGCATGAGAAAAATTATTGGATTCAAACCCTATGCGCCTTGAGCGTGTCTTTTTTGCAATGGCCTCGACGCGCTGCCCCAGCCCTCCTGAATCTACTATTTCAAGAGAACAGCTTTTTAATCCCTTTTTATACGCTTCTTTATATCTTGAATCAGTTATCAGGTAGTTTTTCTTTTTTGATACAAAAAGGATGGAATCATCACCTCTTACGCCTGTGAGATAATCTATATTTTGTCTTTTCCTTATTAACAGGGCGTCGAGGTGATTGGAATAAAGGAGCTTCTTTAGTTTATGCTGCCTTTGGAGATAATTCATTTCGCGAGCTTTACTGCTGCTTCCATGCCGTAAACATAGCTATCCACCCCAAACCCTGATATCTGCCCCTTTGCAACAGAGGCAATAAGCGAAGTATGCCTGAAATCTTCCCTGGCGTATATGTTTGACAGGTGCACCTCTACAGTTGGTATGCCTGTGGCAAGTATCGCGTCTCGTATCGCAACGCTTGTATGCGTATACGCAGCAGGATTAATCAGGAGCGCCGCGAACTTATTTTTGGCCTTGCCTATCTTGTCTACGATCTTGCCCTCATGGTTTGACTGAAATACCTCAATGCCTATTTTGTTTTTTTTGGCAATAGCCCCCAGCCTCTTGTCGATAGCCTCAATAGTCACCTTGCCATATATGCCTGGTTCTCTCTTCCCGAGCAAATTCAAATTCGGTCCATGTATCACAAGAATCTTCTTCATCGTATGCCTCCCTTATACCTCCGTAGATGCGTAGGCTGCCGCCGCGGCAGCCTACGCATCTACGGAGGTCACATAACTTTACACTCTTGCAATGCTCAAGTGTAAAGTTAGCTCTACCCCTCCGCTTCCTCAATTAACATCACAGGAATCCCATCCCTGATCGGATACTTTTTTTTACAACCTGTGCAGCAGATCTTGTTTTCTTTTAATTCAACGCTTGACTTACATGCAGGGCATGCCAGTATTTCTAAGAGCTCTTTATCTATCATCATGCACCTCTCTCGTTAGAGTCGGACTTTACTTTTACAGGGTATATCATATGCAATACCCCTCCTACTAGACTATATACAAGAATAATACCCAGCCACAGCAAAGAAATAGCAAACGCCCTATCAGCGCCGATATCTGGTTTAAGAAAGTACACAAAGGCGCCTTCCCTGACTCCCAATCCGTTCAGAGACGGCAGCATGCTGATGACCCAGACAAGAGGTATTAATAAAAAGAGTTTTAATAAAGGCACGTGACCACCGATCGAAAGAATAAAAAAATATATGCCTGTTATAGTAAATGACTGCATAAAAATGGACAGCACTACTGCTCTGACTATCAAAGAAGGGTTGTCTCTGTATGAATTAATAGCCCTGTATACTTTATCGAGCTTTATTTTTATTTTATTGACGATCCCCTTGCCGGGATCTGCTGATAAGATACCGGGGTTTTTATTTTTTCTGAACAACAGGACAATTGCAAAGATCGATGCCGCAAAGATAAAAAAGACCGCGTAAAAGATCTTATTGTTAAACCCTCTGCCTATAAAAATAAGGCCGGCTGTCGCGATGAATAAAAAGGCAAAAAGGCCGAATATCCTGTCTGACAGGACTGCTGCGTATGAGCCCACATTGTCGCCTGTCTTTTTTGAGGCATAGTAGGCCTTTGCTATGTCTCCTCCTATGGCAGTCGGCAGAAAACTGTTAAAGAAAAAGCCTACGTATGTGAGATATATAAAATCTTTTATTGGAAGAAATATCTTTTGCCCAGCCATCAAAAGCTTCAATCTATAGGCCAATAAAATAGACATCGGGATATTTATGCAGAGGCCGATCATAAGATAATTCTTGTTTGCATTTTTTAAGATATGAGCTATCTCGCCTATGTCATTCCGCATGATCCATATCAACAAGACCAGGAGGCCGAAGCTTATAAGCGACCTTAACAAGATAGATAGTTTTTCTTTTTTTGTCTTCATGTTATCACAAAGCCCGCATAGCCGACTACAGATGAATAATCGCCTGATACATCTCCGCTGGTCTGATATCTCACCAGCTCTGAACGGCTTGCGCCGAGGTTTTTACATATGCTTATAAGGGCGCAGGTAGGCGCCGCGCCGCACATTGAAATATTGTTTTTCTCGACTACCGTATAGAGCCTTTCTTCGTCCAGGCTAAGAATGGCGTCTATTGCCAGCCCATCTTTTTTTTCAGCGGCCTCTCTTGGCTCATGATGCGTAAGATCCGTGCTCGCTGCAAAAAGCGCGGCACGACCTATTTTTTTATACCCCTCTGCTATATCTTTTCCGAGCGACTGATATTCTTCTATCCTGCCTCGTGAAACTGATATTGGCACTATCCTTACATCAGGCCGCAGGTATTGAAAAAAAGGCAACTCTACCTCTATAGAATGTTCGCTTATATGCGACAGGCTATCCTCTTCTATCAAGTCGCTGGACTTTAAGATGGATCCTGCTATTTCAGCATCTATCCTGATCTCGCCCAGAGGGGTAGACCAGCTCCCCTTTGTCATGATACCGAACCGTTTTCCAGCCCCGGAATGATTTGTCCCTAATATTATTACGGTTTTTTTTATCTCGACCCTTGAGGCAGTAGCGCCGGCTACATGTCCGGAATATTCATAGCCGGCATGCGGCATAATAATAGCTTTGGCCTCTTGTTTTTCTGACGAAGCATCGATCAGCTTTGAGAGCATTTTTCTCAGGGAGTCCTCTGTCCGAGGATAAAACTGCCCTGCTACAAAAGGCTCTCTGATCATAGCTCGCCTTTACTGCCTTTACCTTCTAATGTGACAATAGCGCACCTGTCGAGCGCAAGATATTTTCCCGCCACTTTTTTCACATCTTCTCTGGCAACAGCTTCTACATTGGCCTTGTAATCTTTATAACTTCCGTAGCCCAGGCCGTACAGTTCATCAAGCGATGTCATAAATATAAGGCTCGAGTTTGTCTGCAGGCCTATTTCATGCATTCCTACAAGATGATTCTTTGACCTAATGAGTTCATCTTCGGATATGCCTTTTTTTATAAATGCCCGGACCTCTTTAAATATCATGCTTCTGACAATATCTATGTTTTCTTTTAGTGTAAGGCAATACAGGGCTATATAACCTGGATCAATGCCTAACACCTCAAATGCGCCGGTTGCATACGCGAGCCCTTCATTATCTCTTATATTTTTAAATAGGATACCGGATTCTCTTGATAATATATCCGTCATCACCTCAAACGCATATCTATCTTCGCTGTAGATATCTATGCCCTGAAACCCGATGAGTATAAGTGACTGCTCTTTTTGAGTGCGGACATCCTGCTGCCTTTTTTCCCTGATCGCAGGCTCTTTTTTAGGGGCTGGGCTGGGTGGACGCGCCAGGGATATATCAGAAAAATATTTACCTGCCAGGTTTTCGATCTCATCCGCGTTACAGTCTCCTGCTATGCCCAGCACCATATTGCCTGGCGAGAACAGCCCATTGTAAAATTCAATAAGATCCTGCCTTTGTATATTTGCTGTGCTTTGCTTTGTGCCTGTTGCCTGCAGCCTGTAAGGATGCGCCTTAAAAAGCAGTTCTTTGAGCAGTCTGTGGCCGTGTTGAAATACCTTATTGTCCTGCATGTCTATTTCAGACGCGAGCTCGTTTTTCTCTCTCCTCAACTCTTCCTCTGGAAATACAGGATTTTTACATATATCAGATATTAGTTTAAAAACTGTTTCTGTGTGCTCGCTCAAGCACTTTGCTGATATACCAAGGCTGTTGTTGGCGGAATAAGTGCCAAGGGAAATGCCCTTTGATTCATAAGAATCCGCCAGTTCTTGCCTTGTCATGGTGTCAGTGCCGTTCATGAGCATCCTGGAGAGCAAGAGCGAGATCCCGTTATTTTTATCAGTCTCCAGCCTTAACCCTCCTTTGATCAAGAGGTTAATGGATAATATCGGTAGATTCGGATCCTCTGCAATAAGGACTGTCAGATCATTATTAAGCCTTACTTTCCTGATATCACGTTCATGTTTCTGCGAAACATTATCAGGGGCACTGCCTGATGCCGCGCCTGATCTGCTCAATACAGTTACCGTCATGTTGTCTTCGTTAAGATATTCAGACGCTGCTTGTTTTATGGCAGGCAGGGTAACGTTTTTTACAGCCGCTATATATTGCTCGAAGAATCCAGGGTCGCCTGTCAGCAGTTCACCTGTTGCCAGATCATTGGCCTGAGACTCTATAGTCTCTTTTTCATAGACATAGCCTGCCAAAAAATTATTTTTCGCCCTGTTCAGCTGATCTATGCTCACCCCGTCCTGCTTTACAGCGTTTATTTCTTTTAATATTTCATCGATAGCTGTTTTTACATTCTCTTCTTTTAGAACGCTTGAGATCACAAATAGCCCTGCGTCCTTAGGGGTATAGTTATAGGCAGAGACGGATAAAACAAGTTCTTTTTCAAGGCGCAGGCCTTTGTTTAATATCGAAGTCTCGCCCTGGCCTAATATGTAAGAAAGTAAGTCAAGCGCATAGAGGTCTTTGTTTAAAAGCGGCGTGGAATGAAAGGCCATGCTCAGATATGCGCCGTCTATATCAGCCTTTTCTTCTATAAGTCTTTTGCCTAATTGCTCAGGTTCTGACGGAAGGACAAGGATCTTATTATTGCCCCTTGGCATATCCTTAAAGAGCTCCTGCATCTGGGCTGATATCCTGTCTTCTTCTACATCGCCGACCACAGCTATTATGATATTCTCTGGGGTATAATTTGATTTGAAAAACTTTACAAGGTCCTGTTGTTTTAATCTTCGGAAGTTTTCTTTATATCCTATTATTGGCACGCGGTAAGGGTGTTTCAGGTATGCCCTGGAAAAGGTCAGCCTGGAAAGGCGCTTGCCAGGATCGTCTCTGGACAGATCTATCTCTCTTTCAATGACCTGCATCTCTTTTTTGAGTTCCTTTGGATCAAAGGTAGGCGCGCTCAGCATTTCTTTTAGTATATCCAGCGCCACAAGGGCATGCTCTTTCAGAATAGTTATCCTGTAGCCTGTATAGTCATATGAGGTAAAACCATCTATATTGCCTCCATACATATGTAATATATCTTGTATGCGACCCTTGGGATATTTATCGGTGCCCTTGAACAGCATGTGCTCTATCAAATGGCACATCCCGCTACCGAGATATTCGTCTTCCTGGGCAGAGCCGACATCTATGAAGGCAGAAAAGACTACGATGGGGCTTTTATGGTCTTCTTTTATTATGACCCTTAAGCCGTTTTGAAGGGTTATGGAGTCTTGCGCATTAAGGGGGCTAGTTATTAAAAAGCCCCCTAAAATAAAAAATGCCAAGACACATGATTTAGTAGATTTTTTCATCTTGGGCACTTTGATCCGGTAAAATCTTTATTTATCTGGGCTTAGGTGCTCTGGCTTTTTTTCTTTTTTTCTCGCTTGGCTTCTCGTAGTACTTGCGGGCCTTTAATTGCTTTAACGTGCCCTCTCGCTCTATTTTCTTCTTGAAACGTCTTAACGCCTTTTCCAATGGTTCGCCTGGACTGATCTCTATTCTCGACATTTAAGCTTCACCTCTCTTCTATTGAATCAGTGTGTATTTTATATAGGATTTGTGAATTTGTCAAGAATAACTTTACACCCGCCTTAGGCGGGAGTGTAAAGTTAGGTTATCTTTTTTAAGATCTTTCTTATGTCCACGTACTTTTCTATAAGGCTGGTAGCGACCTTTGTTTTTTCTTTGTCCTCTGGCCTTATCTTGATAGCGAGATCGTGTATCTGCGCGGCAACGGCGTATGTGTGTCGCTTACTTAATAAAATAGGTATGGATGCCTTTTTCAGCAGCATCATTATTTTATCATCAGGCACTATCCCGCCTGTAAGTATGATCGCTGAGATAGAAAAAGTCTTTTTAGATTTACTTAAAAGATGCGCGCTTAAAAGCGTCATAAGCACATCTTCTCTGTCTCCGGGCGTGATTATCAATGAATTATCAACTATATAGTCCAGGGCGGTATGCGGCTGCATGGCGACTACCAGTATCTTCTGTACCTTGTTCCTAAGGCCTATTTTTTTCGACGAGATCAGTTCCATTTCTGTCTCTTCCAGGATGTGCTGGACCCGGGGCATGGAAAGCATGGGCGTATACGGGATAACGCCTAAGACGTCAATGCCTTTTCTTTTAAACCCCATCCTGACCACCTGCTCTATCTTTTTATATTTCGAAGGCAGGACCTTGTTGACTATTACGCCGATGACGTCGACGCCATGTTTTTCAAATAGCGCCATATTGAGCGCGACCTCGTCAATAGGCCTGCCTATGCCGCCGGCTGTCACCAGTATCACTTTTGTGCCAAGGAGGCTTGCGACCTTTGCATTGGAAAGATCAAAGACAGATCCTACGCCGGCATGGCCTGTGCCTTCTATTACCACAAGTTCTTTATGTCTGGCGACACGGTTAAAAGAAGATACAATGCCTTCTATTAATTCTTTAGAGTGGCCTTTTCTAATATACTTCTCAGTAAAGCCCTTTTCTATAGCAATAGGGCTCATGTCTTTTAATCCGCACTTCATGCCGCAGACTTTTTCAATAAGCACAGAGTCCTCGTCTACCTTATAGCCTTGTTCGATTATATAACGCTGCCCAACGGGCTTTATAAAACCTACCCTCTTGAATCTCTTCTTAAAGGCATTGATGAGGCCCAGGGATACTGTTGTCTTTCCGTCGTTCTGTTTTGTGGCTGCTATAAAGATCTTGCTCTGTTTCATTTTTTCTCCCACCTGAGGAGCTCTATTACCTTTGCCAATGTACTGCCTTTTTTTATCTCTTCTCTGAGGCGGTCTTCCATCTCAAGCACTGACATCGCCCTGTTTGCTATCTCAACGGCCTTTTGCCTCGGGACCACGACTATGCCATCATCATCTCCTATTATGTAATCACCTTCAAAGACCTTGGTGCCGCAGACAGTTATTGGCACGCCTATCTCTCCAAAGCCTTTTGGTTCGCCTGCGGCTGAAGAAATGATCCTGGCATACGCGGGAAATCCAAGTTTTCTTATTTCATGAGTGTCTCTTATGCCTCCATCTATGACAACGCCTGAGATTTTTTTCTGTATGGCGCCATGGGTAGCCAGCTCTCCCCAAACAGCAGGACCGACCCCGCCTGCGTCGATTACGATCACCTGGCCTTCGCCTGCCATATCAATGGCCTCTACAGGCTTTGCCCAGTCCCCTGGATAGGTCCTTACGGTCACTGCCCTGCCACACATGTTTACGCCGCTTGATATTATATGCAGGCCTGGCAGATGTCCTGACCTGTGCATTGCATCAGAGATATTGGCAGTAGAGACCTTTTTTAATATTTTTTCTATATCCTTTTCCGATATCCTTTTAAACAGGTCTGTCTTGACCTTCTTCAAAGTCAAAATAGACTTTTTGATGTCAGAGGCTGCCTTTTTTGCATCCCTGGACTTATTTATCGCACCGCCTACAATAACAATACTGGCGCCTGATCTAACGGCCTCAGGCGCTGTTTCAGAATTTATTCCTCCGGCGACTGCTATTGGCGTGCGGACAAGTCTTGATATCTCCTTTATCTGGGCAAAAGGATTTTTTGCCTGCATCTGATCATCGATCGCGCAGTGGATGCCGATAAAGTCAACGCCCAGCTTCTCTATTTCCTTGGCGCGCTTTTTTACATCCTTTACAGCGATCAGATCTGCCTGTATCTTTGCGCCATAGTTATGAGCTGCCTCGACGCATTCCCTGATCGTGGAGTCGTTCGCAGCGCCCAATACGCATACGACATTTGCGCCGGCCTTTGCAGCGATCTCGACCTCTATGCGCCCCGCATCCATGATCTTCATATCAGCCACTATGGTCTTTTTCGGGAATTTTTTTCGTAATTCTCTTACGGCATTAAGGCCTTCACTCTTTATAAGAGGAGTGCCGGCCTCTATCCAGTCCACCCCGCCCTGCACAGCCTCTTTGGCGCATCTGAGGGCGCGGTTAAGGTTCACAAAATCTAACGCAACCTGCAATACTGGTTTCATAGATCACTCTAACTTTACACCCGCCTTAGGCGGGAGTGTAAAGTTAGTCTCCTATTATTTGCACTATCAACTCTCTGGATCTTGGGCGATTGTCAAAATCTATAAAGATTATCTGCTGCCATGTGCCTAGCTGGAGCTTACTGTCTACAAAAGGCACTGATATATCAGGGCCAAGAAATGAAGCCCTGACATGCGCGTAGCCGTTTCCGTCATGCCACCTTACATTGTGCTCGTAATGGCCGGACACGGGCGCTATTTTTTCAAAATATGTCTTAAGGTCCTGGACCATGCCAGGCTCATACTCTACCGTAGTGAGGCCGCCTGTTGAGCCTGACACAAAGACTGTGGCAACGCCGTCTTTTATCTTGCTCTTTGAGACAGCGCTTATCACCTGACTCGTTATGTCAATGATATCAGTGCTGCCCTTGGTGTCGATTTTTATCTTTTTACTAATAACTGTCATAGTTTTTCC
>CAZTIQ010000003.1:0-1157 GCA_964613735.1 uncultured Planctomycetia bacterium
CGAACCGTCATAGCTAGCTTGGAAGGCTAGTGCTCTACCATTGAGCTACACCCGCTTCTACTTCGCCAAGAAACTTACGTTCTTGGCTTCGTAGGAATTAACAAATTTCTGCGAAACTATGCACAAAAGTAGCACAGCGAGCATTGTACTAAATGGCAAAGCCATGAACCCGAGCATCAAATCGACCATACTGAAATAGCTTAGCAAGTGGTTCATGGTGGGCAGTGGAGGATTCGAACCTCCGTAGGCGCGAGCCATCAGATTTACAGTCTGACCCCTTTGGCCACTCGGGTAACTGCCCAAATTTACGAAGTAAATTTGGATCCTGAGCAAGCCAAATAATGCACTGCATTATTTGGCGCGTCGAAGGACCTAATTTTACCTTGCGATTCTCTTAATTGCCCTGGGTATCTTCTCTAATATATCGCCTGCAATAAGACTGATCTCGCCTTTTTCTTTCGCAGCTAAGTCGCCTGCCAAGCCATGCACATACACGCCTAACCTTGCTGCCTCAAAGGCCTTTAAGCCCTGCGCTAGAAAGCCTCCGATAATACCTGCCAGGACATCGCCGCTCCCAGCTGTCGCCATTCCAGGATTGCCAGTCTTATTGACATACAAACGTCTCTTATCAGCAACTATTGTACCATGACCTTTTAAAGCTACCACAGCATTATAATAATTTGCAAATTTTTTTGCAACTGTTAATCTATTATTTTTTACATAATTGGTGGTTTTCTTGACAAGCTTTGCCATCTCTCCGGGATGCGGGGTCAAGATGCAATCGCATGTTACTTTTTTCAATATAGAGACCTGCCCTGCAATTGCATTCAAGCCATCTGCGTCTATCACCATTGGCTTTTTAATGTCCGCAACCAGGTGCCTTATTAATCTTACTGTGTCTTTATTGCGAGAAAGGCCAGGTCCTATTATTACAACATCTGAGGCGCTTGCCTTCTTAAGGATCTTTTGCTTGCCTTTTATTGACAGCGTCGCGTTTCTTGTCTCAGGCAAGGCCAGCGTCATCACCTCTGTCAGCTTTCGCCCCATCATAAGACTCAGCGACTCTGGTATCCCCAGCGTCGCAAGACCGGCTCCCGACCGCAAGACCGCGCTCGCGCATAACGTCGCCGCTCCGGTCATGCCCCGCGACCCAGCCA
>CAZTIQ010000003.1:1257-4129 GCA_964613735.1 uncultured Planctomycetia bacterium
CCGTGTGTGACATGCTGACCAGGATATTGTCTATGTTTTTTTTCTCTGCAAATTCTTTTGCCTCGCCGTGCAACACGACCTCAGGCTTGCCCTTTGCGTCATTGAGCACTTCAATATTTTTAAGCCGCGCGCCTATTCTTGTGTCCCCAAACGCCTTCAACACTGATTCCTTGCACGCAAACCTCGCAGCTAGATTCTCATGAGAAAATTTCTTGGTGCTTGCATAGTCCAACTCCCTGTCAGTGAAGACCCTTTTCAGGAAGCGCTCGCCCCATGTATCCAGCGCGTGCTTTACCCTCCCCACCTCTATAATATCCACACCCGTGCCTGCTATCATCGCGTCAGCCTCTTCATGTCTCTCACTGCTTTATACAAACCTGTAAATACAGCCTTTGACATTATTGAATGCCCTATGTTTAATTCATGCACGCCAGGGATCCGCGCAATCCGCTTCGTATTGCCATAATCAAGCCCATGCCCTGCGTTCACGATCAATCCCAGCGAAAGCGCAAGATCGACTGCCCTTCTTATTTTTCTATACTCGCGTTCTACAGAGCTACGCGTATTTGCCAGGCTATAACTGCCAGTATGTATCTCTATGACCCCTACATCAATATCTTTTGTCGCCTGTATCTCCCTGGGATCAGGATCTATAAAAAGACTTACCTCGATGCCCTTTTCTGCTAATAACCCAGCAGCCCTCGCAATCCTTTGCTTATTTTTAAATACACTCAGCCCACCCTCAGTTGTAAGCTCCTGCCTTTTTTCCGGAACAAGCGTTGCCTGGTCAGGCCTGATGCGCCTTGCCACTTTTACTATCCCTGGATTTATCGACATCTCAAGGTTAAATCGCGTCCTGACCTTTTTCCTCAAGAGCCTCACATCCGCATCATCTATGTGCCGGCGATCTTCTCTCAGATGCGCCACAATGCTGTGACATCCCGCCTTTTCACAGACTAATGCAGCCCACACCGGGTCAGGCTCGCTGCCTCCCCTTGCCTCCCTCAATGTAGCGACATGATCCACATTAACGCCAAGCCTGGGCATGCTATTTATTCTCCGTAGCGCTGCCTGTCGTCTGATTGCTTGCCGGGAGGGATGACTTGTAAAGAGAAGAGTTATAAAATTTGCTGGAAATGCGCTTTTCCTTGTCCAATTCGCCATTTACATAAAACCACGCCATAATGGCAAGTATTAAAGAAATTATTTTGATCGAAAAATTATTTACGATCCATCTTTTCATAAAATCAACCTCTTGTAAAAAGCAAACCCTTTTTCTTTTTTTCCGAAGGACTATATAGATTTGTCAAAAGCTTTTCAAGGCTGGCGCCATCAGGCGTGTGCGTCAGCTTCCCGCCCGTGGCAACTGAAATATCGCCCGTCTCTTCTGAGACCACAATAACAATTGCGTCTGTCTCCTCGCTCAATCCGATCGCCGCCCTGTGCCTCGTACCGAACGTTTTTGAAATTTTGGGATTTTGCGTCAAAGGAAACAGACACCCCGCCCCTACAACGCGATCAGCTGCGATTATTATTGCGCCGTCGTGTAAGGGTGTGTTAGGCATAAAGATCGTGATCAAAAGCTCTGTTGTAAGCTTTGCATCTATTTGTATTCCGCTTTCCATATAGTGACGAAGCCTGGTCTCTCTCTCGATCGCTATAAGCGCTCCTATCTTTCTCTTCGAAAGAGAAAGCGCCGCCCTCACTACCTCTTTGATTATCTCGGATTCCCTGAAAAATATTCCAGACCAGCCGCGCTGCCCGATGCTCGCAAGCCCCCTTCTGAGTTCCGGCTGAAAAATAATCAAAAACCCGATAACAGATATTGCGAATAATTTCGTAAATATCCAGCTGATCGTGTCCAGCCCTAACTTTTGTGTGACAATAAAGAAAAGTACTATAAGGACTATGCCTTTCATGACCTGCACGCCCCTGGTGCCCCTTGCAAACGTCAGGATCACATAAAACACAAACCAGAGTATGCTGATCTCAATGAAAATTTTGATTAAAGAAATATAATTTATCATTTGGAATTTAGTAATTCTTTTGACACTTCTCTTGTTATGGCATCACTGACTTTTACAACCTGTCTCATTTCTTTTACATCATGCACGCGCACTATATCAGCGCCATTTTTTATTGCGATCGCCACTGCTGCGGCCGTGCCAAATATCCTTTGGCCCGGCTCCACGCCGAGGATGCTTCCAATGAATGATTTTCTCGACGGCCCTACCAGAACTGGCATCCCCAGCGACTTAAAACGCGAAAGATCATTAAGTATCTCGAGATTATGTTCAAATGTCTTACCAAAACCTATTCCTGGATCTACTATGATATTTTCCTTTTTTACTCCAGAACGCTCCGCATTCCTGATCAGGCTGGATAATTTATTTATAATTTCAGTGATTACATCATCATAAGCAGGGGCAAACTGCATTGAGCTTGGCGAGCCCTTGATGTGCATGATAACGACCTTTGCATCATATCTTGCAACGACATCCGCCATGTTCCTGTCGGCCTCACATCCAGTGATGTCATTCACTATCGAGGCGCCGCTATCCAGCGCCCGCCTTGCAACTTCAGACTTCTGGGTATCAATCGAAATCGGGATCTTTATTCTCTTTGCGATCTTTTCAATGGCCGGGACAACTCGCCCTATTTCCTCTTCCAATGACACAGGCAAAGAGCCGGGCCTTGTTGATTCACCGCCCACATCTATTATATCAGCTCCCTCTTGCGCAAGTCTTTCTGCTTCTTCGACTGCGCGGCCAATATCCCCATACACGCCGTCGCCGCTAAATGAATCAGGCGTAAGGTTAAGTATTCCCATTATGTAAGTCCGCGATTTAAAATCTATCATATCAAACATTTA
>CAZTIQ010000003.1:4229-8147 GCA_964613735.1 uncultured Planctomycetia bacterium
TTTAAACTTCGGCCTTAATACCTACCAGCTTCTTCACTTCCTCAGAATCCATTACTTCTTTTTCCAGAAGTCTCTCAGCCAACGCCTTTAGCTTATCTTTGTTATTCAAAAGCTCTTTTTTTGCCCTATCATAACAGCTATCCACGATCTTACGCACCTCTTTGTCTATCTCAACAGCTGTCGCTTCGCTGTAATTCTTTTCCTCGACAATATCCCTGCCTAAAAACACCTGCTCATCTCGCCTGCCAAAGGTAAGGCTGCCCAGCTTCTCGCTCATACCCCACCGCATCACCATATTCCTTGCAATCTCAGTGACCCTTTCGATATCTTGCTGTGGCCCGCTTGAAAGCTCGCTGAAAATGACTTCTTCGCTAGCCCTTCCGCCTAAAGCGCATATAATCTTAGCTATTAAATATTTTTTTGTGTGGATGTGCCTGTCCTCCAATGGCAACGACATAGTATATCCGCCCGCCATACCCCTGGGGATAATAGAAACTTTATGCAATGGATCTGGATCTGGGATCAAAAGTGATAAAAGCGCATGTCCGGCCTCATGGTATGCAATGATCTTTTTCTCCTCGACATTTATCACCCTGGTCTTTTTCTCCGGCCCGGCAATGACTCTTTCAATGGATTCCTGCATCTCTTTCATGCCCACGCCAGCTTTATCCCTACGGGCAGCTAAAAGCGCTGCCTCATTTACGAGATTTGCAAGGTCTGCGCCTGAAAAACCAGATGTCTGTCTGGCGACAGAATCAAGCTTGACCTCTTTACTAAGTTTTATATCTTTTACATGAACTTTTAATATTGCTTCACGACCGAGAATATCAGGCCGTGAGATAACAATTGTCCTGTCAAACCTGCCAGGCCTCAGCAATGCCGGATCCAGGACATCAGGCCTGTTCGTCGCAGCGATCAATATAACGCCTTCCTGCGTGTTGAACCCGTCCATCTCTACCAAAAGCGCGTTCAGCGTCTGTTCTCGCTCATCGTGTCCGCCGCCGATCCCTGCGAATCTCTGCCTGCCTACCGCGTCTATCTCGTCGATAAAAATTATCGCTCCTTTTCCGCCCAGCTTCGCCGCCTTCTTGGCCTGCTCGAACAGATCACGCACTCTCGATGCCCCAACGCCTACAAACATCTCTACGAAGTCTGAACCGCTTATGCTGAAAAACGGCACGCCTGCCTCGCCGCTGACCGCCTTTGCCAGAAGCGTCTTGCCAGTGCCAGGAGGTCCCATTAAAATCACGCCCTTCGGGATCTTGCCTCCAAGTCTCTGGAATTTTTTTGGATCCGTTAGAAAATCGATTATCTCCTGCAATTCCTCTTTTGCCTCATCCACTCCGGCAACATCATTAAACGTCACCTTTGTCTTCCCTCCGCCGATCTGTTTTGCCCTGCTTTTGCCAAAAGATAATATCTTGCCGCCGCCCTGCGCGCTCCTGTAAACAAAAAACCACAGAAATCCTATAAACAGGATCATCGGACCAAGCGAATAAAAAATATTTGCCCACATCGTCTTCGGCTGCTCTACTACGTAGTTTGGCACATTGTTTCTCAGGAGCGCCAATAACTCCCTGTCACCATCAGGGATGCGGACCTTAAAACTAGCGCCGCTCGAGAAAGACCCCTTTATCACATCCTCAGTCTTTACGACAGTCTCTATTGCTCCTGTCTGATTATTGCTCTCAAGAAGTCTATAAAACTCTCCATAGCTCAAATCCCTCGGAACGGTCTGCGGAGAAAAAGAACCGAGTCTGAATATGTATACAAGCAGCAGAAAAAGCCCCAGCCAGAAAAACATATTCTTGCTTAGGTTGTTTTTATTCTTGTTTGTAAGTATTTTTTTGGGTTGTTTCAAAGATTTCATAATACTCCTTATTTTTTTATATAGCGTAAAAATTTAGTATACCATTAACTTTACACTCTTGCAATGCTTAAGTGTAAAGTTAAGTCTTTCAAACCCACCATGCACTTAAATTGTATTGCGGGCTTGAAAAATTAAGCTATTTCTCTCCTTGATAACATCGATTCCGCCCGGCAGATCAACGATAGAATTTACAGGGCGGTTACGTATCAACTCCTCTATCTCCCTCCAGTGCTGATACGTAAGCCTCCTGAGGTTGCCCTTAAGCCCTTCCAGGGCGCTCCTCAGGATCCTCTTCTGTATCGCCTCTGGCTGCTTCTTAAATCTTTTGATGTCAATTGCTATTTCTCCATTTTTTGATTTCTTTGAAACGCTCTTAAGCTTTCTCTTTGCATATTTTTCCAAAAATTCATTTTCAACGCGGAGCGCCTCAGCCATGTTCGCCAGGACTTCTTTCACATTTGGATTGAATTTATCCTCGATATACGGGATCAATTCACGCCTGATTCTGTTCCTGGTAAAAACAACATCATTATTCGTGGAATCATGCCTGAATTCTAGACCGGAACTTTTAACAAAACCCTCTATGTCTTTTCTTGAGATATCTATCAACGGTCTTATGACAGTAAACCCGGCCATATCCCTGACGGGGCTTATTCCGCCGAGCCCTGTCATGCCTGCGCCCCGGATCGCCCTCATTAAAACTGTCTCTGCCTGGTCATCCCTTGTGTGGCCTACCGCGATTTTTTTGATCTTTTTGTTTCTGGCTATTTTTGCAAAAAGTCCATATCTTTCCTGTCGCGCCGCTTCTTCGGGCGAGATGCCTTTTTCTTTTACGATCTTCGGGACGTCGATCTTTGCACAAAAAGTCTCAATTCCGAATTTTCTCCCTAGGTCCTCACAAAACTTACTATCTGCCCGAGATTCTTCTCCCCTGAAACCATGGTCAAGGTGGGCAATAAATAACTCTAGCGCATATTCTTTTTTCAAACTTAAAAGCGACTCTATCAGCGTAACAGAATCCGCTCCTCCAGAAAGCCCCACAAGCACCCTGTCATGTTTCTGGAGCATATTATATTTTTTTATAGTTGATTTGACTTTGTCGATAAGCATGGTGGGTATGATTTAATCTCTTAAAAGGTCCTTCGCTGCGCTATGAGACTCCTATTCGTCGTCTCATTACGCTCGTTCAGGATCATCCGCCTATGGCGGATGGTAGCGGCGAGTGGACTCGAACCACTGACAAGCCGGGTATGAGCCGACTGCTCTAACCAACTGAGCTACGCCGCCAAATTTTTTATTCCCTCGTTCAAACTCCCTGTCCGATATCCTTCTAAATCCATAGTAATGTAACTAAATCCGAGCGACTTCAATTTTGTCAATATCTTATCATAGCTTTTGCAATTTAGAAACTTTTTTATCTCTTTTTTCTCTACTTCTATACGCGCGGCATCATTATAATACCTCACCCTTACCTGCCTGAACCCAGCCTTTTTTATAATATCCTCTGCTGACTCGATCTTTTCCAGCACACCCTTTGTTATCTCTGTGCCATATGGGACTCTCGATGCAAGACACGCCATTGACGGAAAATCCCATGTCTCCAGGCCAAGCCTTTTAGAATATCTTCTTATGTCGTTTTTTGTCATCTCTGATTCCTGAAGAGGGCTCTTTATCCCGAGCTCATGTTTTGCTATGGTCCCTGGCCTGTAATCTTTTTTGTCGTCTTTGTTTGAAGCGTCAATAATATTCTTTATGCGATTATGACCTGCAACATCTTTAAGCCTGCCAAAAAGCTCTTTTTTGCAATAATAACATCTGTCGGCTGGATTTTTTCTAAAGTTTACATGCTTTAACTCGTCTGTAAAAATGATCTCATGTCTCACGCCTAATGACCTGGCAAACCGCTTTGCCTGACTCAGCTCTGACTTCGTGTAAGTATCTGAAACCGCTGTCACAGCAAGCAGGCTATTTTTCGGCATGGTATCCCGCGCCACGCGAAGCAAAAAACTTGAATCCACGCCACCTGAAAACGCCACAACCGCACTCCC
>CAZTIQ010000003.1:8247-9323 GCA_964613735.1 uncultured Planctomycetia bacterium
TACCCAAGCACCTCGTCTATCCATCCCCCGCCGAGCACATACTCGCCGTCATAGAACACAGCTGCCTGGCCAGGGGTTATGGCTTCCTGTGGCTTGCTAAACTCGACCTCTATCTTATCATCGCCTATGTCCCGCAGCGTGGCGCCTGCCTTCTTATGAGTATATCTGATCTTTACCTCGACATCTTTGGGCATATCTTTCAATCCATGCGAAAGAATAGCGTCTTTTACAATAAACTTCTTTCTTTTAATATTTGAGAATTCACCCACTCTGATAAGATTGCTCTCTGGAATGATCTCTGTCACGTAAAGCGGCTCCTTGGCAGAAACACCCAGCCCCCTTCGCTGGCCAATTGTATAATTCCAATAGCCTTTGTGCCTGCCAAGGACTCTCCCATCAGAGTCCACAATATCTCCGTCCTTTGACTCCACGCCGCAGTATTCTTTTATAAAGTCTGAGTACTTATTATCCGTTACAAAACATATTTCCTGACTGTCTTTCTTATCAAAAACTTCAAACCCAAGCTCTTCTGCCATTTTTCTCACTTCATTCTTTTTAAGGTCTCCGACAGGGAAAATAGCCTTTTTTAGTTGTCCTTGCTTGAGACTGAATAAGACATAAGACTGGTCTTTACTCTTGTCGGCCGACTCCTTTAATCTAAAGGCGCCATTGTTCTCGATCCTAACATAATGACCCGTTGAAATAAAATCACAGTCAAGCTCCCGGGCCTTTTTTAAAAGGCCTCCAAATTTTATTTTCTCATTACAGATAATGCATGGATTCGGCGTGCGGCCCTTCATGTAGGTCTTGGTAAAATAATCTATCACTTCCTCGCGAAATATTTTTTCAAAATTCAATACATAGTGTTTTACGCCAAGATTGTTGCATACCTTCCTGGCATCTTCGATATCATCCAGCGAGCAGCATGAGCGCTCCCCATGCATGCCGCAGGTCTCCTTTGGCCAGATCTTCATGGTCGCGCCAATGACCTCGTAGCCCTGCTCTTTTAAAATAGCAGCAGCCACTGAGCTGTCTACGCCCCCGCTCATCGCCACCAAAACCCTCTTCACCTTCAT
>CAZTIQ010000003.1:9423-12296 GCA_964613735.1 uncultured Planctomycetia bacterium
CATTGCTCAAGTGTAAAGTTATCGCCTTTGCAGCGCGTTTGCCTGAGCCCATTGCTGCTATCACTGTGTCATCTCCGAGCGTAGCATCTCCGCCAGCATAGACACCTTTAAGATTAGTCGCCTGCGTCTCGCTGTCCACCACTATCTTATCCCACTTGCCCAGTTTAAGCTCTGGCGTTGCCTTTAAGAATACAGGATTAGGGCTCTGGCCTATTGCCACCACCACTGTATCCACATCCATGATAAATTCCGAACCCTGTATTGGAACAGGCCTTCTCCTGCCAGAGGCATCTGGCTCGCCGAGCTCCATCTTTATACATTCCATAGACTTTACAAAATTTTTGTCATCACCAAGTATCTTCTTAGGCAATGTAAGCATATGAAATTCAATGCCCTCTTCTTTTGCATTTTCAACTTCTTCTTTTCTTGCAGGCATTTCTTTTTCAGATCGCCTGTAAACTATATATACCTTTTCAGCCCCCAACCTCAATGCCACCCTGGCTGAATCCATAGCAGTATTCCCTCCGCCTATCACCGCTACCTTTTTGCCTATATTAACCGGCGTGTCAAAATCAGGAAAAAGATACGCCTTCATCAGATTCGCCCTTGTCAAAAGCTCATTCGAAGAATATACCCTGTTCAGATTTTCTCCAGGTATTTTCATAAAGCTTGGAAGCCCTGCGCCCGTGCCTACGAACACGGCCTTATAACCCTGCGCAAACAATTCTTTAAGCGTGGATGTTTTACCTACAATAAAATTCTCTTTTACCTCTACCCCGAGTGATCTTAAATAGTCTACCTCTTTTTTTACGATCTCCTTTGGCAGTCGAAATTCCGGGATGCCGTAGACCAGCACGCCGCCAGCAGTATGAAGCGCCTCAAATACAGTGACGCGATAGCCCAGTCTCGCTAAATCACCAGCGCATGTCAACCCCGCTGGCCCACTGCCGATGACGGCAATTCTTTGCTTCGTCGTTCGTCGTTCGTCATTCGTCGTTCGCGAGACATGCCGCAATTCCCAGTCTGCGGCAAATCTCTCTAGCGCGCCGATGTTTATAGGCTTACCCTTTGCATTCAATATGCACGCGCCTTCACACTGGTCTTCCTGCGGACAGACCCTGCCACAAACCCCTGGCAGATTATTTTTTTCTTTGATGACCTTTATTGCCTCGTCAAATTTCTTGTTCTTTATGGCTTCAATAAATCTAGGAATATCTATTTCAACTGGGCATTTCGTTGAACACTTGGGTTTTTTGCAGAAAAGACAGCGACTGGCCTCTTTTACAGCTTCTTCTTCAGACATGCCCAGCGCAACTTCGTTAAAATTTTTAATTCTGTCCTTCGGAGATTGTTTTTTCATTGTGATATCCCTCGTATCTTACACGCATGGGCTTCCTGCTCTTTGAAAAACCCCTGTCTTGCCATCAGCTCATCAAAATTCACCTTATGGCCATCAAACTCAGGCCCATCCACGCACGCGAACTTTGTCTCGCCGCCCACCTCTATCCTGCACGAACCGCACATGCCAGTCCCATCCACAAGCACAGTATTCAGGGAAACTATTGTCTTTATCTTGCTCGGCCTGGTCACTTCTGAGATCACCTTCATCATGATCCCCGGCCCAACAGCATATACCAGATCTATTTTTTGCCCAGCCTCGATCAGCCGCTTAAGCACGTTTGAGACAAATCCCTTCTCGCCATCCGAGCCATCATCAGTGGTAACAAAAAATTCATCACTTATCTTTTTCAGTTCATCTTTGTAAATGACAAGCTCTTTATCTCTCGCTCCTATGATAGTGATGACTTTGTTCCCGCTGTCCTTATATGCCTTTGCCACAGGATACAGCTCTGCTATCCCGACACCGCCGCCGATGCAGCACACAGTACCGATCTGGCCGAGTTCTGTTGCATGTCCCAGAGGACCGACCACATCCAGGAGATACTCGCCTTGCTTTTTCTCTGTCAACCTGTGCGTAGTGACCCCGACTGTCTGATATACGATCGTGATGTTTTTATCGTCGTTACCAGCTACAGTAAGAGGTATGCGCTCGCCTTTCTCATCTATCCTAAGCATCAAAAACTGACCTGCCTTTGCCTTTTTCGCAACCAGGCCCGCCTCTATTTCCATCCTGAAGATCCGTGGCGCAATTTTTTCATTCGACAAGATCTTAAACATCTGTATCTCCTATTATTCTCAAACCCTTAAGCGTCAGTTCAGGATCCATTTTATCTACCGTCTCACAATATGGGCCTATAAGACTTGACAGCCCGCCTGTTGCTATCACCTTTGCGCCCTTACAATATCCATCTTTCAATCTCTTGACAATGCCATCGCACAAACCGCTAAAACCATAGACTGCGCCGCTTACCATGCTGCTGTGGGTATCCCTGCCCAAGACCCCTTTTGGCTTTTTAATGCGCATCTTCGGCAAAAGCGCTGCGCGTTCCGACAATGTCTTATATGAAGTCTCGACCCCCGGCGCGATTACACCGCCGAGGTATTCTCCTTTTTTATTTACCACATCTATGGTTATTGCTGTTCCAAAATCTACTATTATTACACCGCCGCCGTATAATTCATACCCTGCCCTTGCATTTACCAGCCTGTCCTGGCCTACCTGGCCCGGCCTTCTGTATTTATTTTTAATCCCGCTGTCAATATCCCTGCCAACGACTAATATCTTTTTTCCAATGATGCGTCTGAGAGCATCCACTACCCTCTTTGATTCTTTAGGCACGACGCTTACCACGATTATCTTTTCTATCGCGTTTGAATATGGCCTTAATTTATTTTTATATATATATTCAATATTCTTGCTATACGTATCTATGCGAAAGGTCCTCTTTAAACCCCGACCCTTAAAAACCCCG
>CAZTIQ010000003.1:12396-28510 GCA_964613735.1 uncultured Planctomycetia bacterium
CAGGTTACCTCAACATCGTGACATCGCCGGCCAGCACCCTCTCATGAAACCCATTGTCCAACCTCACTACGAGCGCGCCATCCTTATCCACATCCACTGCATGGCCTGCGATAGAACGATTATGATAATTGATTTTAATGTTCCTGTCAAGCACTGCTGAAAGAGACTTGTATTCATTTAAGATCAGTCCCATCTCGCCTGCCAAAAAGGCCTTGTAGTATTTATCTAAATTCACTAAAAGTGACTTGGTAAAACCTATCCTGTCTATGTCTTTACCTTTCTCCTCGCAGAGTGAACTTGCGCCCTCAGGAAGCAATTCCTTCTTTGTGTTTACGTTGATGCCTATCCCAGCTATGACAAAATTGACCCTATCTGCTTCGCCATTGAGCTCTGTCAATATCCCGCACACCTTTTTGTTATTAATCATTACATCATTAGGCCACTTGATCAGCGCAGAGAGTCCGACTTCTTTTCTGATCGTCTTTGCAACAACCAGCGATGAAAATAACGTAATAATCGAGATCTCCCTGGGCAGAATATTGGGCCTTAAGATCACTGAAAGATACACGCCCTTGCTGCGCGGTGAAAGCCATTTCCTTCCCAGTCTGCCCCTGCCCTCGGTCTGATATTCTGCGAGCACCAGGGCGCCCTCCCCTTCACCAGAAACAGCGATCTTGTGCGCAATATCATTAGTGGATGATATCTCATTGTAAGAATAGATCTTTTTTCCAATTATATCAGTATTAAGCTGCCATTTTAATTCGACCTCTGTCAGGCGGTCGGGCGCGCATACCAGCCTGTAGCCAAGGTGCGGAGAAGCAGCGATCTCATATCCCTGGTCCCGAAACTTCTCCATGTGCTTCCATATTGCAGTGCGCGAAATACCGAACTCCTCACTCAGCTCCTCGCCAGATACATATCCGTCGCCGCGCGATTTAAAAAAATTCAAGATCTTGTCGTCTAGCATAATTAGCCTTTTTCAAACCCGCAATTCAATATTCTTCGAGCGAGCCCAAAATATTCTTCTCGACCATGCTCGAAGAATATTTTGGGCGAGTCGAGAAGTTGTCCGCCTTAGGCGGACGGGTTTGAATTACTTCTTGAGCTCCCTTATCTTATCCCTTATCTCTGCTGCCCTCTCGAACTGCAGGTTCCTCGCGTACAGTTCCATATCTCTCTGCAGCTCAGCCACAACGCTGTCTACCTCATATTCGTCTTCTGTCTGACCAGCCGCGTCCAGCGTGATATCCTTTGCCTTTTTCGATACCTCTATGCTCTCCCTGATGGCCTTTTCTATTGAGCGTGGCGTGATATTATTTTCCTTATTGAACAAGAGCTGTTTTTTTCTTCGGCGGTTTGTCTCGTCGATCGCCTTTTTCATTGAATTTGTCATAGTGTCAGCGTACATTATCACCTGTCCGTTAATATTGCGGGCTGCCCTACCAGAGACCTGTATAAGAGCCGACTGCGACCGCAAAAATCCTTCTTTATCAGCGTCCAGGATCGCCACCAGAGATACCTCAGGCAGGTCCAGTCCTTCTCGTAAAAGATTTATGCCGACCAGGCAGTCAAATTTTTTCTTCCTGAGATCGCGCAATATCTCAGACCGCTCGATCGTGTCTATCTCTGAATGCAGGTACCTCACCTTTAATTTCATATCTTTCAAATATTCCGCGAGGTCTTCAGCCATCCTCTTGGTCAGAGTCGTGACGAGCACCCTCTGGTTGTTCATTGCCCTGTCCTTTATGCGCGCTGCAAGGTCATCTATCTGGCCCTCGGTCGGCTTCAAAATGATCTCTGGGTCTATCAGGCCTGTTGGCCTTATTAATTGCTCGACGATCTGTCCGGAATTTGCAACCTCGTAATCTGAAGGCGTCGCTGAGACAAACACAACTTCATTGACCATCTCCATGAATTCATCAAAATTCAAAGGCCTGTTATCAAGCGCCGATGGCAGCCTGAATCCATAGTCGACAAGAGTGGTTTTGCGCGAACGGTCACCCTTGTACATGCCTCTCATCTGAGGCAATGTCGCGTGCGACTCATCAATGATCGCGAGAAAGTCCTCTGGGAAATAATCCAAAAGACAAGACGGCCTTGATCCTGGCTCGCGGTTACTCAGGTGCCTGGAATAATTCTCTATGCCGTTGCAAAACCCCACCTCCCGCAGCATGTCCAGGTCATATCTGGTCCGTGAATCCAGCCTCTGCGCCTCCAGTAATTTATTTTGCTCTTTTAGCTCCTTGACCCTTTCGTCTAATTCCACTTTGATGGAAGCAACTGCCATTTCCAGCTTATCCTGAGTAGTAACAAAATGTTTTGCAGGATAAACCGCTATCTTTTCCATATCCTCCAGGATGTTGCCTGTCAGGGGATCTATTTCTGAAATGCGTTCTACCTGCTCGCCAAAAAAATACACCCTGAACGCAGTCTCTTTATATGCAGGGAATATCTCTATGATCTCGCCCCTTACCCTGAAACATCCTCTTTTGAAATCAATGTCATTTCTTGAATAGTGAATACTTACAAGCCTGGTTAAAAGTTCACTTCTCTTTATGCTCTGGCCCTTTTCTAAAAAAAGTAAGAGCTCCTGGTAATCACTTGGCGCGCCAAGACCATATATACACGATACGCTCGCGACGATTATGACATCGCGCCTGGACATCAGCGAGCTTGTGGCTGAAAGCCTGAGCCGGTCTATATTGTCATTGATAGAGGCGTCTTTTTCAATATAGGTGTCTGTGTGCGGGACATACGCCTCTGGCTGGTAATAATCATAGTAGCTCACGAAATACTCGACTGCGTTGTGAGGAAAAAAATCTTTAAACTCGCTGTAGAGCTGAGCAGCAAGAGTCTTGTTGTGCGAGATAACGAGCGTGGGCCTCTGCACCCTTGCAATGACATTTGCCATTGTAAAGGTCTTGCCGCTGCCTGTCACGCCCAGGAGGGTCTGATACCGGGTGGTTTTTTTTAGTCCGGCTACGATTTTTTCAATGGCCTGCGACTGGTCACCCTGCGGTGTAAATGATGAAACTAATTGGAAGCTTGACATAAAGTAGCCTTCAGCCTTCAGCTCTCAGTTTTCAGCTGCTGATGGCTGAATGCTGAGAGCTGAAGGCTAACTGTATTCATACAAAATCATTAACCGATCTCGAGTGAAAAATCAATACCTGGAGCTGAATGGGTAAGAGAACCTATGGAAATCCTGTCGACTCTTGTCTTGGCTATCTTCGCAACGCTATCCAATGTGACCCCGCCTGAAACCTCAATAACAGTCCTTGTCCCTTGTCTCTTGTCGGTTGTCTCTTTGAGCCTCACTGCCTTCCTGACGTCTTCTATTTTCATGTTATCCAGCATTATAATATCCGCGCCTGAAGCCAACGCCGCTTGCAACTCTTTTATATTCTCAACCTCTATCTCAATATTTTTATACCCTCTTGCTCTGGCCTTTTTTATACTTTCTTCTATCGGCTTTATCCTTGTCCCTTGTCGCTTGTCGCTTGTCGCTTGCAAGTGGTTATCCTTGATTAAAATACTATCCCAAAGCCCCATCCTGTGATTATAGCCATTGCCCATCCGCACTGCATACTTTTCCAACACCCTCATGCCTGGGGTAGTCTTTCTTGTATCATATATCTTCGCCCTTGAGCCCTTTGTTTTTTTTACAAATTCACCCGTAAGAGTGGCGATCCCGGAAAGCCTGCCTAAAAAATTCAGCGCAGTCCTCTCGCCTGCCAGTATATTCTTTATGGAGCCTTTCAATGAAATAACCCTTTTTTTCTTTTTTACCTTATCTCCGTCATTGCAGAGAGGCCTGAACATCATTTTCTCGTCGAGACTGGAAAATACCCACTTTGCTACATCAACGCCAGCCAGGACACAATCCTGGCCGCATACGATCTGTGCGATCACGATCTTATCCTTTTCAAACACAGCATTGCTAGTGATGTCTCCGCTCGCGACATCCTCGCTCAACGCGCTCATTATTACCTGGATTGCTTTTTCTTTTACAAGCTTCATGATATTAGTCTTGACCTCTGGGTAGATGCGTAGGCTACCCCGATTGGTAGCCTACGCATCTACCCAGGTTCAAATATGTTATCAACTTAGCGACTTCAGGGTTTCCTTGATCCTATCCAGCTGTTCCTGTAGTTTCTCACCCTTTTCTTTCTCCTGCTTGACTATCTTCTCCGGCGCCTTCTTCGTAAAATTTTTGTCCTTAAGTCTTTTTTTAATAAAGCCTAGCTTTATTTTGATCTCTTCTGTCTTTTTTGTCAGCCTGGCGGTTTCTTTTTCAATATCAATAACGCCTTTCAGAGGAATAAAGATATTGAATCCCTCCAGGACAACAGTAGCAGAGACATCTGTCTTCTTCGCGCCCATATCGATTATCAATTCATCTAACTTGGAAAGATTTTTTATATAATCAACGCCTGGCTTTAACCTTACCTCTTCTTTTTTCTTCAATGGCGCGATAAAGACCTTTAGCCTGGTTGAATGCGGTATATTCATATTAGCTCGCACATTCCGTATGCCGATTATTATGTTTTTAATCATGTCGATGTCAGCCTCTGTATTCTTTTTTATCAATTTCTTGTCTGAGACCGGCCATTTTTCCAGCACAATACTCTTGCGCTCTTTTATATTCTGCCACACTGCCTCTGTGACGAATGGCATAAAAGGGTGTAAGAGCTTAAGTGAGGTCTCGAGAACGTGGATTAATACCTTTTCTGTCTCTTGTCTCTTGTCTCTTGTCTCTTGATCTGTAATTTCAGGCTTGACCATCTCCACGTACCAGTCGCAGAAGTCATGCCAGAAAAAGTCATAGGCCAGCGACTCTGCCTCGTTAAACCTATATTGTTCGAGAGATTTAGTGACACCTGCAATAGTTTTATTGAGCCTGCTCAGGATCCACTCGTCAGCCAGACTCAGACCACTCCCGGTCCCGGGCCGGGTCGACCCGGGACCGGGAGTGGTCATGCCTATATTCATCAGTACGAATCTTGACGCGTTCCATATCTTGTTCGCGAAATTCCTGCCTATCTCAAATTTATCTTTGGACAGAAATACGTCCTGGCCAGTAGCTGTTATTGCCATCATGCTATATCTCAGCGCGTCTGTGCCAAACTCATTGATTATGTCTATTGGATCGATTATGTTGCCCAGGGACTTTGACATCTTCTTGCCTGTCAGGTCTCTGACTGTGCCATGCAGATAAACGTCGCTGAATGGGATCTCTCCTGTAAATTCCATTCCTGCCATGATCATCCTTGCCACCCAGAAAAACAATATCTCCGGCGCAGTCACAAGCACAGACGTTGGATAAAAACATTCAAGGTCTTTTGTCTTTTCAGGCCAGCCAAGCGTGGAAAATGGCCACAGCCACGACGAAAACCATGTATCCAAAACATCTTCATCCTGATATATATCTATAGAGCTGCACTCAGGACAGTTTTCTGGTTTGACTTTAGATACGATCACTTCCTTGCACGTCCTGCAATAGTAAACCGGGATGCGATGTCCCCACCAGATCTGTCTTGAGATGCACCAGTCTCTTATATTCTCCATCCAGCTCAGATAGACCTTGGTCCATCTCTTTGGATAAAATTTAATCTTACCGCTCTTGACCGCCTCGATCGCGGGCCTGGCCAATTCTTTCATGCTGACAAACCACTGCAGGGAAAGATACGGCTCTATTGCAGTATGACATCTATAGCAATGGCCCACAGCATGCTGGTGCTTTTCTATCTTTACCATAAGCCCTTGCTCTTCCAGCTCTTTAACTATGCCTTCCCGCGCGTCAAACCTGTCTTTTCCATTGTAGGTCTTTGCATTTTCATTCATCTTTCCGTCAGGCGCCATTACCTTTATTGGCTCAAGATTATGCCTTTTAGATATCTCGAAATCATTCGGGTCATGCGCCGGTGTCACTTTTACAGCGCCTGTGCCGAATTTCTTATCCACAAAATCATCTGCTATGATCTCTATTTCACGGCCTATAATAGGCAATATCAATTTTTTCCCGATCAGCTTTTTATACCTCTTGTCATCTGGATTGACCGCCACCGCCACATCACCAAGCATAGTCTCAGGCCTCGTCGTCGCCACAACCACGCCTTCACCCTTTACCCTACACCCTTCACCCTCTTTAAACAAATACCTGATATAATACAGCTTCCCCTCTGTCTCCACATGCGGCGCCTCCTCATCAGAAAGCGCAGTCTGGCACCGCGGGCACCAGTTGATTATATAATTCCCTCGATATATCAAGCCCTTGCCATAAAGCTGCACAAATGCCTCGAGCACTGCGCCTGAAAGGCCCTTGTCCATTGTAAAACGCGTCCTCTCCCAGTCGCATGACGCGCCAAGCCTCTTGAGCTGCGAAATAATAGTGCTCCCGTATTCCTCGCGCCACTTCCACACCTCTTCCACAAACTTTTCACGGCCCAGGTCATTCCTTGTCTTGCCATCCCTGGCCAGCTTTTTCTCGACGACATTCTGCGTAGCTATGCCTGCATGATCAGTCCCGGGAACCCAGAGACTCGCATACCCCTGCATCTTCTTCCAGCGGATCAGTATGTCCTGGATAGTATTGTTCAGGGCATGGCCCATGTGAAGTATGCCCGTGACATTGGGAGGCGGGATCACTATAGTAAAAGGCTTTTCAGAAGAGCCTGGCTCTACATGAAAAAGGCCATCATCCTGCCATTTCTCATACAGCTTCTTTTCCACTTCCTGCGGATTATATCGGGATGGTATGTCTTTCATTACAATATGAGGTGAGTAAAAAATAACTTTACACTCGTGCAATACTCAAATGTAAACTTAGGCTATTTCACCTTATCCTTTAGCAGTTTGTACTCCACGCTGTCGACTAGGGCCTGCCAGCTCGCCTCTATGATATTCTCAGACACGCCCACAGTGCCCCACGAAGACTTCTCGTCCTGCGACTGGATCAATACCCGCACCTTTGCCGCAGTCCCTGCCTTTTCTTCCAGCACCCTGACCTTAAAATCAGACAGGTGCATCTCGGCAAGCGTTGGATAAAACTTGTTCAATGCCTTTCGCAGCGCATTATCAAGCGCATTCACAGGGCCGTCGCCTTCAGCAGCAGTGTGCTCTTCTTTACGATTGACTTTTACTTTGATCGTGGCCTCAGAGATCAGGGTATTGTCCTCTCGCTTTTCAATGCTTACCTTAAATCCCTCCAGCGAAAAGAACGGCTTGTATTTTTTCAAAGCCTTTTTCATCAAAAGTTCAAAAGACCCGTCTGCCGCCTCAAAATAATATCCCTGATTCTCCAGATTCTGGACCAGTTTCAAGATCTTCCTGGTCTTCGGGTCATCCTTTGAAAGGTCCAGCTCCATTTCCTTTGCCTTTAAAATAATGCTTGTCTTGCCGGAAAGCTCGGACACCAGTATCCTCCTGTGGTTACCGACGGACTCCGGCTTGACATGCTCATATGTCTCTGGATTTTTCATTACTGCGTTGACATGGACACCACCCTTGTGGGCAAACGCGCTTCTCCCAACAAAAGGCTGATTGTCTTTTTGTTTCATGTTTGCGAGCTCGCTGACATACCTTGAGACCTCTGTCAATTCCTTGAGCCTGGCATCAGGCAGGCACCTGTAGCCCATCTTTAATTGGAGATTAGGAATGATCACACACAGATCCGCATTCCCGCACCTCTCGCCATATCCATTGATCGTGCCCTGAACGATCTTTGCGCCTGCGTCAACCGCGGCAATGCTATTCGCCACGCCCATGCCGCCGTCATTATGCGTGTGTATCCCGATAGTCATATTGTTAAACTCATTGCAAATACCTCTTACAATAGTGCCGAGCTCATGCGTGATCATGCCGCCGTTTGTGTCGCACAGGACAATGGCATCGCAGCCACCCTTGCATGCGGCGCGCAATGTCTCAAGCGCATATTCTTTATTAGACGCGTACCCGTCGAAAAAATGCTCCGCGTCATAAAAAACTGTGCGGCCTTTGGACTTTAAGTATTCCACTGTCTCGCTGATAATGTCTAAATTTTCCTCCAGCGACGCCTTTAGCACATCTGTGACATGCATATCCCATGTCTTCCCAAAGATCGTCACAGTGCGGACGCCTGATTTAAGGATCGCTTTTAAGTTCTCGTCATTTGCAGGAGTCACTTTTGTCCGCCTGGTGCTGCCAAACGCAACCACCTCTGACCTCTTGAGCTTCAGCTTCCTGGCCTCTTTAAAAAACCCCATATCCTTTGGATTTGAGCCAGGCCATCCGCCCTCAATATAGTGGATACCAAAACGATCCATCTTCTTAGCGATCTTTATCTTGTCGCCCACGGAAAAGGAAACACCCTCTCCCTGCGCCCCATCCCGTAATGTCGTATCATATAACTTGACTTCTCGCATAATCACTCCTTACGATCTAAAAGTTCTCGACTCTGTGCCTTCGGCGCATCGCTCGAACAATATTCTTCGAGCGATAGTTCCGTAGATGCGTAGGCTACCCACTTGGGTAGCCTACGCATCTACGGAGGGTGCCGGAGGTCTTATCCCTATTTCTTCCCCAGCTTGAACGCCTGGTGTAGTGTCTTGACTGCGTCCTGCGAACGCTTCTTGTCTATCACGCACGAAATCTTTATCTCAGACGTAGAGATCATGTCTATATTTATCTTCTTAGACGCAAGCGCCTCAAACATCTTTGCTGCCACGCCTGAATGGCTCCTCATTCCAATGCCCACGATCGATATCTTTGCAATATTTCTATTGTAAATCACTTCCTTGGCCTTTACATCCTTGACAATTCTCTGTATTACCTGCCTTGCCCTGCCTGATTCCTCCACAGGCATTGTAAATGAAACATCAGTACAGCCAGTCCTTGAGATATTCTGGATTATCATATCGACATTTATATTGTTATCTGCAAGGTCCCTGAAGATCCTAGCAGCTACGCCTGGCCTGTCAGGCACATCGCAGATCGTTACCTTTGCCTCTTTTTTATCAGCAGCAATCCCGCTTACCAGTACATCTTCCATTGCCTTGACCTCCTTAGATATAATAGTGCCGGCCTTGTTTGAGAAACTTGACCTTATGTGTAAAGGCACAGAAAATTTCTTTGCCACCTCCATTGACCGCGCCTGCATTACCTGCGCGCCGAGCGAGGCCAGTTCCAGCATCTCTTCATAGCTTACACAAGAAAGTTTTTGCGCATCTTTGACGACCCTCGGATCTGCAGTATAAACGCCTTCCACGTCAGTATAGATCTCGCACACACTTGCTTTTAACGTCGCTGCCAGAGCAACTGCTGTCATGTCTGAACCGCCACGGCCAAGAGTAGTGATCTCCTGATCAAGATTGACACCTTGAAAACCTGCCACGATCACGACCTTACCCTGCTTCAACGCCTTTTTTATCCTGTCAGCGCTTACATCTATGATCCTTGCCTTTGTGTGGCTACGATCAGTAATAATACCCACCTGCGCGCCAGTAAAAGAAATCGCATCAATACCCTTCTTATGCATGGCCATTGCCAGAAGCGCCACAGACACCTGTTCACCAGTAGAAATAAGCATGTCCAGCTCTCGCTCGCTTGGTAAAGAAGTTATGCCATGCGCCAGCTGCATCAATTCATCCGTAGTATCACCCAATGCAGAGACCACCACAACAAGACTATGGCCTTTTTTTCTATACCTGGCGATCCTCTCAGCCACGCTCTTTATACGGTCGATATTGGCAACGGAACTGCCGCCGTATTTTTGGACTATCAGAGAACCTTGCATTTCAATCCCCGTCTCCTTACATTAACCACAACATCAAACACCATCAACACAGCTAATATCATCAATATAATAGACATAGCTGCAAGAATAATATTACCCTCGCGCAAAAACTTGATCATTTGATACAAGAGCGCGCATATAGCTGTCAATATCATAAAAACAGCTGGCAAAAAAGTATATTTCAAGCTCTTGCCCCTGCATATAAGCCAGCTCGATATTACCAGAAACGTAAGCGCAGCCACCAGCTGATTAGAAGCGCCAAACATCGGCCAGATAGTGCTCCACCTGCCACTTACGGCCAAAATACCACTTGTAAATACTACCACAAATGTCGAGAAGAATCTATTCTTAATTTTAAAATGTTCTTCCGAGAGATAACGGCAGATCCTGGTAGCTGTATCCAAGGTCGTTAAGATAAAGGCGTTCAGGATCAATACTGCCACCATACTGCCTTTGCCAAAGAGTATTGAACCTGTCAGCACGCCATACCCTTTACCAAACGCGCCTATTGGCCCAGGCCCGCCTGGTGAGAGCATATGATTTAACGTCCCTGCCTTGAGCCCTGCTGTCACTGCCAATAGCGCCACGACTGCCAGGAATGCCTCCAGCACCATGCCGCCATACCCAATGCGCTTTGCAAACCTCTCATTGCTCAATTGTTTTGAGGTCGTGCCGCTTGATACCAGCGCATGAAACCCTGAATTAGCCCCGCACGCAACTGTGACAAATAGCATAGGCCATAGCCACTGACCCTGAGTCCCTTTCCATCCATGAAACAATGCTGTATTCACGACAGGCTGCGTCACTACAATGCCTGCTACTCCTGCAATCAGGCCAAAGTACAATAAAAAGCTCGAGAGGTAATCACGCGGCTGCAAAAGCACATGAACAGGCGTCACGGACGCCACATATGCATAACCCAAAAGCACGATAGTCCAGATAAGAGATGCATTGCCAATGATCTCAATAGGAAATCTGTCACCTAAAAATATGCTAACGATCAGGAGGAAAAGTCCGATACCTGTTGATACCAGAAGGCTGACCTTTAATCTATACAACAGAAGCCCTACGACCATCGCCGCGATGATCAGGCCAAAACAGGGTATGACTGTCCTTGGGTCTGTCATCAATGTCTTTGCGCATATCGAGGCAAACACAGCTATGACAAGTATCAGGGCCAGCCAGACAAAACTAAGAAAAATCAGCTTTGCCCTTTTTGAGATCACATCCTCTGCTATGTCTGCTATCGATCGGCCTTTATGACGGATGGAGATAATAATAGAGGCAAAATCATGCACGCCTCCCATAAACACCGTGCCTACCAGTATCCAGATAATAGCAGGCCACCATCCCCATATCGCAACAGCTATCACAGGTCCGACGATCGGCCCCGCGCCAGCAATGCTGGCAAAGTGATGGCCAAAAAGCATCAACCAGTTTTTTGCAGGAACATAATCTACGCCGTCGTAATATTTGTGGGCAGGAGTAACATTTTCAGGGTTTACTTCAAAAAATCTCTCTATAATGCGGGCGTAAAAAAAATACCCCGCTGCGAGGAGTATAGTCGAACTTAGAAGAACTATTAAGGAATTCATTTTATCGAATAAAAAACTCCATCAACTCATGCCCTTTGTCCACGCGAAATTTGCTCGAGCGCGCTTCTTTCTCGTTAAAGTACATCCATTCATCCTGCTCTATATCAGCCCCGTACATTGCGAAACATACATAATCCCGAGAATGCGTCCTGATCGAGATCGGTGTCGCGTGGTCAGACAATACCAGTATCCTGAAATCCTGACTCGTAGACTTAAAATACTCAAGCACACCGCCCACCACGAACTTATCAAAGTTCTCTATAGCCCTTATCTTCTCCCTCAGGTCGCCATTGTGCCCTGCCTCGTCAGGCGCCTCTACATGCACAAACACAAAATCCCTGTCTTTTAAAGAAGCTATTGCATGCTCTGCCTTGCCTGCGTAGTTCGTATCATAATACCCAGTAGCACCCGGCACATCTATTACCTTAAGCCCGATGATCTTCCCTATCCCGTTGATGAGATCCACTGCAGAAATAATCGACCCCTCTACCTTGAAGCGCTCTGAAAACCTGGGCATAGAAGGTCTTGTGCCTTGCCCCCACAGCCAGATCATGTTCGCTGGATTTTCCTTTAAGTCAATGCGCACATTGTTGACCTCATGACTTGCCAGCACGTCTTTTGAATCCTGCATAAGCTTAAGCACCAGATCCACGCCCTGGCCTTTTTTCAGCAAGAACCTCTCCATATTTTTACCTATAATATCATGGGGCGGCGTGCATTTCAGCTTAGACATTACCTTTGCCTCTTCCTTGTCCCTGCATTTAATAACGCATAGATGCCTGTAGCTAATACCAGCGTAAAATCTGACATTGTCAGTGCCTAGTTTTGCATTAAGCTCCTTGATCAATGAAGCAGCCTCTTTGTTAGATATATGGCCGGCGCTATAATCAATGAGTTTTGCGCCTGAAACAGTTATCAGGTTACACCTGAATGCGACCTCGTCGTCCTTCAGATCTATACCCATGTTTGCCGCCTCAAGCGGACCCCTGCCGCTATAATATTTTCGCGGACTATATCCCAGTATAGAAAGATTGGCTACATCACTTGCAGGCGCCAGGTGAGAAGGGATCATGTTGGTCATGCCCAGCCTGCCCTTCTCAGCTATAAAATTCATATTCGGGGTCTTGGCTGCCTCAAGAGGCGTCTTGCCTTCCAACTCTTCTAATGGCCTGTCTACCATACCATCCCCGACGAGAACTATGTATTTCATAAACACTCCTATTTCAAACCCGTCCGCCTAAGGCGGACGGGTTTGAAAATGGTTACCTCTTTATCTTCCCCTTCTTCCACGCCCTCATAAACGCATCCACTACTACAGGATCAAACTGTTTTCCACGATATATCTCGAGCTCCTTAAGTGCCACCTTTTCAGAAAGTGCATTTCTGTAAGGTCTGTTGGAGGTCATTGCATGGAACGCATCCACCACAGCTATAATGCGGGACTCAAACGGTATCTCCTGGCTCTTCAACCCATCTGGATAGCCAGAGCCGTCGTATTTTTCCTGATGATGCCTGACGATATTGCCCACTCTCTTTAGCTTGCTTATAGGCTCTATGATCCTGGCGCCGATCTCCGGATGCTGTTTCATCACTGACCACTCATCAGGCGTTAATTTCCCAGGCTTGTTTAGTAGCGCGTCAGGCACGCCGATCTTGCCGATGTCGTGAAGCAAAAGCGCGGTCTTCAGATCCTCTATGTCTATTTTTAGCCGCGCGGATTTGGAAAGCTCTTTCGCGACCTCCATACCATACTTTGTGACCTCATCCAAGTGCCCCCGCGTATACGCATCCTTTTCATCCACTGTCCTTGCAAGGGCAAATATGGTCTGAAAATAGTTCTTCCTCTCGCTCTCCATGATACTCTTCAGTTTATGATGATTCTTGGCGTTTTCTATTGCTATGGCAACGCTGTTGGAAAGCGTCGAGAGTAGATCCACCTCTTCTTCTGTAAAAACCTCTCCCGACCTCTTGTCCCCTAAGATCAAAAAACCCAGAAGCCGCTCATTCCAAAAACTCGGTATGCATACTGAGCAATGCAGTTTATCTAATTCCTTTTTCATGCCCCTGGAGACCTTTGCGTCTTTGTGCACAACAGCGTTCTTTTTGTCTTTTAAATATACAGGCACAGGGTGCCTGTCTTCTATCACTACCCCGTCTATCTCCTTATTCTCGCCCCGCCTGCACTTCAATACAAAGCTACCAACGCTTTCATCATAAAGAAATATACTGGCGCTATGCAAGCCAATATACTTTTTTACAATATAGACGATCAGCTTCGAGAGCTTATGCATGTCCCTGACATGCACCATGCCCTTGCTCGCCTGTATCAACATTTTTTGATATGAATAGTGATTCATAAACTATTTCGCCCTCGTAAATAGACTATGACTTATCGCAGTCAAGCGCACGATCTTGCCTAGCTTATCCATCTCAGCTGGCTTTACAATAGCGGTTATTGGATCAAACAGCCCGCCGATAAAAGACACATCCTTGGAACTGGCGCTGTCTTTTAGATCTGACAGGCCATACAATATCACATCCTTGGGCGGATGCTTTGAGCTCGTAAACCTTCCCGCAAGATTATACAACCTAAAGATATTTATATTACTCAATACAATATCAGGCCTGAACTTTTCTATCTTATCAGCTGCCTCCTCTTCAGTAAAGGCAGCCTCGAACTCATACTCGCCCTTGCAGGTCTTTGGATCCTTGAAATAGCCGAGCTTTGAACTATACATTATTGCATTTGGTTCTACAAAGAGAAGCCTGGCCTTTGCCAGCACCCCTGGATCATCTATTAGCTTTAAAAGGTCTTTCTTCTTATCTTTCTTCTGCGCCAGCGTAGAATCTACTACATTCATGAGAGTTTTTATAGAAAAGGGCTTGGTCAGGAATGCGTCGCACCCAATCTTTTCTATCTCTTCTTTGTATTCATCTAAATAACCTGAGAGGACTACTGTCTTTATACCGGGATATTTTTTCCTTACCTTCTTCAATATCTCTACACCGTTCATGTCCGGTATCTGGATATCGAGCGAGACAAGGTCCAGATCTTCATTGCCGATGTGTTTCAGCGCCTCTTTGCCTGTAAACGCCACCCAGACCTCATATCCCTTTGCCTGAAACAGTTCCTTAAGCACAAGGGCAATATTCTTCTCGTCATCAACTATAAGAATTTTCTTAGCCATTTTTTACTTCCAGGCTCTTTCGTAGCTCTTTCAAGGCCTTACCTATCTCTATGCCACAGTCCTCGAGGTTGTCCAGAAGCTTTATGAGCTCTTCTTTTTCATCATCGATCTTACTCATATCCAGCCCCTTTGTCTGGAGCTCATACCTCTTCTGTCCAGATAGAATCGTGATCTTATTAAGCATGTTATTGATTTTATGAAAATCATCCTTTAATGTATTCAAGTTGCCTCCTTACCCTGGGTAGATGCGTAGGCTACCAAGGTCCGTAGCCTACGCATCTACCCAGGTTCTACATCATTTCTTTAGTAAGCTCTTCACTGTCTCTGATATACTCTTTAGTGAGGTTGGTTTGCCTAGAAATGCGCTTGCGCCCAGCTCCATACAGCTTTTTTTTGAATCCTCTTCTTCGCCAAAGCCTGTAAACATGATCACCTTTATATCCGGCTTGAGCATCTTTGCGCAGCGCAATACCTGTACCCCGCCCGGCCCTTCTTTTAAATGCAGATCCAGTATCAGCGCATGCGGATCTTCCTTTTTTAAGATCTCGAGCCCTGTGTCCCCATCCAACGAAGTAAATACCGTATAGCCCTTTGCCTTTAGATAATCCCCTGTGTTATTGATCACAGCCTCTTCATCATCAATGATCAAGACTCTATGCATTCCAACCCCCTTATTTTTTGGCCGTTCCATGATTATTCTTTATAGGTATCTTGACTGTAAACGTCGTTCCTTTTCCGTATTCAGAATCACATCCAACAGTACCCTTATGCATCTCAATAAAATCGCGTATGACATACAGGCCAAGCCCACTGCCTTTACCTGAGGTCGCCTTGGTCGTAAAATATGGCGTAAACAACTTTCTCTGGTTTTCCTTTGTAAGTCCTATGCCATTATCGCTTACTTGAATAGTAAAAATCTGATCCTTTTGCTGCAGAGTAACGATTATTTCTCCGGCATGAGTCTCGGGCTTGACTTTCTTGGATATCGCATCCCTGATGGCGTCAAAGGCATTGTCTATTAAATTATAGAAACAATCCTGGAGCAAGGCCTCGCTGGCAAATATGTCGCGCACATCAGTCAAAAGCTTCATCTTGAATTTAGGCTCTTTGAATTTCTGGATACCAGACCCGGAATGGCCTATCTGCACAAGCTTATGAGCGTTCTCGATCAGGCTTTTGATATCTACTTTTTGAAAATCCACCTTTGCCTTTGCCCTCCTGAGTATTGCCGAGGTGATCTCTTTGCCTTTGTACACCTCTTTATCTATGAGCTCCAGGGTCTCCTTGGCTTCTTTTAATACTGTCTTTACCTCTTCGTCTTTCAGCTTCTTTGTCTTTATCTTTTCGAGTTTTAAAAGCATAAGCTCTGCTGAAGAACTTATGCTGACCAGCCTGTTATTAAACTGGTGACTTGCGCCAGGCGCCATGTCAGCTAATGCCTCTCGTCGTGATTTTTCCATCAAAACCATTTTTTCCTTTTGGTGAAATTGCGCGTTTTCAATAGCCAAAGCTGCCTCATTAGAAAGCACCATGAGAAGATTCAGGTCTTCCTGTGTAAA
>CAZTIQ010000004.1:0-6007 GCA_964613735.1 uncultured Planctomycetia bacterium
TGGGTAGCCTACGCGTCTACCCAGGGTTAATAGGCTAAAATATGAAGATCATAGCAGGGAAATATAAGGGCCGGATAATACAGATGCCAGAGGGGATCAAGCCGACCTCGAATAAGGTGAGGGAGGCGCTATTTGAGATACTTAAGGGCCGGATAGGGGGAGCTAATTTCCTGGATCTTTATTGCGGCGGCGGCGCTATTGGCATTGAGGCATTTTCAAGAGGCGCAGAAGCAGTTACATTTGTAGAGGATAATACAAACTGCGTCAAGACATTGAAGAAAAATTTGTCTCTTTTGGGAGCATCGCGACCATCTAGTATAGATATTTACTCCAGACCAGCACTAAAGACACTTGATGCGCTTAAGGGGGCTGGCGCAATATTTGATATTATATTTCTTGACCCCCCTTATTATAGAGACCTTGCTAAAAATACCTTGATAGCGATTTCCAATTATGCTATACTGGCTCGCAATGGTATTATAATAGCAGAGATATATAAGAAAGAGGACCTGCCTGAAGATATCGGGGTTTTAAAGCAGTTTCGTATATGCAAGTACGGAGATACAAAGCTCGTATTCTACAAGATGTGACCACTCCCGACCACCCCCGGACCCGGGTCGGGTCGACCCGGGTCCGGGGGTGGTCGGGAGTGGTAGTAGGAGTAAATATGACTAAGATAGCGATTTATCCGGGAAGTTTTGACCCTGTGACCTACGGTCACCTTGATATTGTAAAAAGAGCGCTTAAGATATTTGACAAGGTGATCGTGGCTGTTGCGCACAATGCTGAAAAAGAGCCGCTTTTCGATGTGCCTGAGAGAGTGGAGCTTCTAAGGCGTTCGCTCAAAGGGCTTAAGAGGGCAGAGGTCGATGATTTTGAAGGCCTGGTTGTAAATTATGTTAAGAGAAAAAAGGCCAATGTAGTCATCAGGGGCCTGCGTATGATCTCAGACTTTGAATATGAGTTTCAGATGGCATTGACCAACAGAAAACTTTGCTCAAGTGTAGAGACCATATTTATGATGCCTTCAGAATCGTATTCATATCTATCCAGTAAACTTATTAAAGAGGCCGCAGCATTGGGCGCTAATATCAAGGCATTTGTCCCTGTTTTTGTAGCAAAGGCAGTCAAAGAAAAGCTAGGATAGATTTTACCATGGAATTTATTGATAAGATATATGAGCAAGCAAAGAAGGCCAAAAAGAGGATCCTGTTTCCCGAGGGCGAGGAAGTCCGTGTCTTAAAGTCGCTTGGATTGATTTTAAGACATGAGCTGTGCATACCTGTCCTTATCGGAGACCCTGATAAGATATCCAGCATCGCAAAAAAAGAAAAGGTTGATTTAAGGAATACGGAGATCATTGACTGCAAAAATTATAAAAATCTCGACAAATATATTTCTCTTTATTGCGAGATCAGAAAACACAAGAAGATAAAGCCAAGGGACGCAAGAAAATTAATTTTTGACAAACCTGTTTTTTATGCAGCGCTGGCAGTGCGCGCAGGAGAGGTAGATGGATTTGTGGCAGGCGCGGCGCATACGACCAGAGACATTGCAAGGGCAGCCATACATTGTATAGGCGCTTCTAAGGATACACCTACAGTCTCAAGCTCCAGCATAATGATACTTCCAGACAAGTCCCTGGGCTCTAACGGCGTTTTTATATTTGCTGACGCAGGTATTGTGCCAGACCCTACAGCTGAGCAGCTAAGGGATATTGCGCTGGCGTCAGTCAGGATGGCGCGGACATTGCTGGATGACGAGCCAAAGGTCGCGATGCTTAGTTATTCCACAAGAGGCAGCGGAGGTTCCGGGAAAAGTATGGAAAAGGTCCAGGCTGCGACAAGACTTATTATGGAAAAAGAGCCGAACCTGCTCGTAGACGGTGAGATACAGGTAGACGCCGCAGTTTCCCCCGAGGTGTCCAAAAGAAAAAATGCAAAAAGCAGTATTAAAGGCAGGGCAAACATTTTTATATTTCCGAATCTGGATGCGGGAAATATCGCGTATAAATTAACAGAACGACTGGGAAAGGCGCTTGCTATCGGACCTATTCTGCAGGGCCTTAAAAAACCAGCCAGTGATTTATCCCGTGGCTGCAATTCAGACGACATTGCCAATTCAGCGGCAGTTACAGCCATAAGGGCCTGATGATAATACTCGTATTAAACAGCGGCAGTTCATCAATAAAATATAAGCTCTTTGACATATCAAAAAACAGTGAGAAGCTCCTGGACAAAGGCGCTTTAGAGCGGATAGGTGAAAAGATCAGCTCTCACAAAGAGGCCCTGGCCATTATATTGAAAAAGATGACTATGGACATAAAGGCTGTAGGGCACAGAGTCGTGCATGGAGGAGATGTATTTAAAGGATCGATTTTAATAGATGAAGAGACCATAAAGTCAATAGAGCGTTTTAGTGAACTTGCGCCGCTGCATAATCCGCCAAGCCTTCTGACAATAAATGAATCCAGAAACATGCTTTCGGGTATTCCTCATGTGGCAGTGTTTGACACCTCTTTTTATCAGGATATGCCTGAGCGGGCATATTTATACGCCATACCTTATAAATTTTTTGAGAAGTATAAGATCCGGAGATATGGATTCCACGGGACCTCGCATAGATATGTCGCCACAAAGGCCGCCTCGATTTTAAAAAGGCCTTTAGAAAAATTAAACCTCATAACATGCCACCTGGGAAACGGGTGCAGCATCACTGCCATTAAAAATGGCAGGGCAATCGATACAAGTATGGGGTTTACGCCTTTAGAGGGGCTGGTCATGGGCACGCGTTCCGGAGATGTGGACGCTGCAATATTGCCGTACATCATGAAAAAGGAAGATTTAGATATAAACGCAGCGATCAATCTATTGAATAAAAAAAGCGGGCTCTTGGGAATTTCAGGCCTAAGCAATGACATGAGGGAGATAATAAAGGAGAGGTGCAGGAATAAAAAGGCAGAGCTTGCGCTAGATTTATTTTCATACAGGATAAAAAAATACATAGGAGCCTACGCCGGGATAATGGGCGGCTGCGATGCAGTGGTGTTTACAGGCGGCATAGGAGAGAATCAGCCAGATATTATGAAGGACATTTGTAAGGGCGTCTTGACAAAAAGCGCCAAAATGCTTATAATCCCGACTGACGAAGAACTTATGATAGCGAGAGATACGTTTAGTTTAGTTAAAAGCAAAGGCCTTTAATAAAGTAGGCCAGGTTTAAACCTGGCCTACAAGAAAGGCCTTTGCGACAAATATGTAGGGCACACTTTAGTGTGCCAAAAATTATGAAAATTTATGTAGACAATGTACCCCAAGAAGGACTGGAGTTAAAAGAAAAAATTGAGCCTGGAAAATTGTCGTTAAATCAGGATCCGCAGGGCCTGATTTTTACTGGATCGATCGATGTAACGGCAAAGGCAACAAGGGCAGGTACAGAGCTTTTTGTGGAGCTGACCCTTGAAGGGCCTGTTGAATATGCGTGCAGCAAGTGCCTGGCAAAACTCCAGGAGGTCTTTAAAAAGGATTTCAGCGTCAATTATGAGGTCAAGTCAAGAGATATTATAGAGGTGGACGAGGACATAAGGCAGGAGATCATACTGGCTTATCCGATCAAGACAGTATGCAAGACTGATTGTAAAGGACTTTGTCCAAATTGCGGTCAGAACTTTAATACAGGGACGTGTGATTGCAATAAATAACATGAGGGGGTTTAGAAATGGCATTACCAAAGCGGAGACACTCTAGTTCAAGGCAGGGCAAAAGAAGAGGGGAACAAAAGATAAAGGTGCTGAGTATTGCTGTGTGCCCGCATTGTAAGGCGCCGAAACTTCCGCACAGGGTATGCAATGCGTGCGGGTTTTATAAGGGCAGGCAGGTCATACAGATCAAGAAGAAAGAGAAAGAGGAGAAGAAATAAGTAAGTCTTCGGCCTTCAGCTCTCAGCTGTCAGCTTTTAGTTTTTGCTGATGAGAGAAGGCTGATAGCTGAGAGCTTCTTTAAAAATAGGTGTTTATATTATGATAAAAATCGGTATCGATGTAATGAGTTCGGATAATGCGCCGGGAACTGACGTGGAAGGCGCAGTATTGGCAGCCCGTGAATACAAGCATCACATTGTATTAGTCGGCAATAAGGATATAATTGAAAAAGAGCTCGAAAAATACAGGCCGATACCAGAGAACATATCTATAGAGCATGCCTCAGAGGTCATCGGCATGCATGAACAGCCTGTCTTGAGCGTGAGAAGAAAGAAAAATTCCTCAATAGTCATTCTTACAAATCTTGCAAAAGAGAAAAAAATAGATGCTATGGTCAGCGCAGGCAATACTGGAGCAATGGTGTGCGCTGCCACGCTTAAGTGCAGGCTCCTTCCAGGTATTGAAAGGGCTGGCATAGGTATAATAATGCCTACGCTGAAGGGCGCAGCTCTCATGATAGACGGCGGAGCCAATATAGACGCAAAGCCTAAACATCTTTTGCAGTATGCAGTAATGGGGAGCGCATATTCAGAATATATTTTAAATAAGAGATCGCCAAGGGTAGGGCTTTTGAACATAGGCGAAGAAGAATCCAAAGGCACTGGATTTTTAAAAGAGGCTTTTGCCTTATTGGAGCTTTCAGGACTTAATTTTACAGGCAATGTAGAGGGCCGGGATATTTTTATGGGAGATTGCGATGTGATAGTCTGCGATGGCCTGGTAGGGAATGTCGCGCTCAAGGTCTCCGAGAGCATAGTCCATGCCCTTATGGAGATGCTGAGGACTGCATTTAAGAGCAGCCTTATTTCAAGGCTCGGCGCGTTTTTGAGTAGAAGGGCCTTGCGTTCTCTGAAGAAGAAGATGGATTCTGCTGAGTACGGCGGAGCGCCGCTTTTGGGGATAGATGGGACCTGCATAATCTGCCATGGGTCTTCGAATGCAAAGGCAATAAAGAATGCCATCAGGGTCGCAGGTGAAGAAGTCGTTAAGAATGTAAATAGACACATAGTAGAGTCGATTAGTTAACAGATCGGAGACAAGATGCAAAAGGCAGGGATATTGGGCTTGGGCTGTTATCTGCCGCCAAAGAAATTGACAAACAGCGACCTCGCAAAGATAGTGGAGACTTCTGATGAGTGGATAACCTCGCGGACTGGTATTAGAGAAAGGCGCATTGCTTCCAAAGAAGTCGCTACGAGTGATCTTGGCGTAGAGGCCGCAAGGCTAGCGATCAAAGACGCAGGGCTGTCGCCGGAGGACATCGACCTGATCATTACAGCTACCATAACGCCTGACATGGCATTTCCTGCTACCTCTTGCATAATCCAGGATAAGATCGGCGCAAAAAATGCTGCTTGTTTTGATATAAATGCTGCGTGTTCTGGTTTTGTATTTACAATGGTCATAGCGCAGCAGTTTGTAAATAGCGGGCTGTATGATCATGTTTTGGTGATCGGGGCAGAAAAATTGACAAGTATTGTTGACTGGAAAGACCGCTCAACATGCGTTTTGTTTGGAGATGGCGCTGGCGCGTGCGTGGTGGGAAAGAGCGAGGACAGGGTGATTGTTTCGAGTTTTATGGGCGCTGATGGGTCAGGAGGGCACCTCTTAAGCGTTCCTGCAGGTGGTTCGAGATTGCCTACGACAGAAGATACTGTTAAGAATAGGTTGCATTTTCTTAAGATGGGAGGAAATGAGGTTTTTAAGATTGCTGTAAGGATAATGGTAGAAGCCGCGACCAATGCTATTAAAAACGCAGGCCTGGGGCTGGACGACATAAGTCTTTTTATACCGCATCAGGCAAATATGAGGATACTTTTGGCAGTTGCAAAGAGGCTGGGCGTATCTCAGGACAAGATTTTTATGAATATAGAGAAATATGGGAATATGTCAGCGGCATCTACTGCAGTGGCGCTGGTAGAAGCAGCTCAGGAGAATAAAATAAAGAAGGGCGAGCATGTAGTACTGGTGGCTTTTGGCGGCGGCTTGACATATGGAGCGAGTGTAATAAAGTGGTAACTTCAGCTG
>CAZTIQ010000004.1:6107-14977 GCA_964613735.1 uncultured Planctomycetia bacterium
GAAGATATTTGATGATGCAGAAAACATCTTACCGGCAGCGGAAATAAAAAGACTATGCTTTGAAGGGCCCATAGAGGAGCTGACGCAGACAGCCAATAGTCAGGTGTGTATCTTAGTGGCGAGCATAGCGGCACTGAAAGCGCTAGAAGCTGGCAACAAGCAACAAGCAACAAGCAACAAGATAGTTGCTTGCGCTGGCTTAAGTCTTGGTGAATTGACTTCTTTAGTTGCAGCTCAAGCAATAGGATTTCCAGATGCGGTTCGGTTAGTCAGGCGTCGTGGCGAGTTAATGGAAGATGCGTCCCGGAAAAATCCTGGCAGCATGGCTTCTATAATAGGTTTAGCCCTTAACGATCTAAAAGAGGCTTGTAAAGAAGGCAAGGCTGAGATTGCAAATCTAAATTGCCCTGGCCAGATAGTGATATCAGGGACTAAGGAATCTGTTGAAGCCACCATGGCCATTGCGGTAAAAAAAGGCGCAAAAAAAGCCATACCTCTAAAGGTTAGCGGCGGATTTCATTCTCATTTAATGAAAGAGGCGGCAGATGTCTTTAAAACAGATCTGGATAAAGTAAGATTTTCAGCTCCGCAGATAGGCGTCATCAGTAATGTCACGGCAGATTATGAAAAGACGCCCGATGAGATAAAGTCAAACCTTGTCAAGCAATTGACCAGCCCTGTGAGATGGGAAGAGTCCATTAGAAAGATTGCAGGCCAGGGCGTTGATACATTTTTTGAGATCGGGCCAGGAAAAGTGCTTAAAGGGCTTCTACGAAGAATTGACGCTAATTTTAAAGTATATAACATAGAGAATATGGATGATGTCAGCTCACTTGCATTATAGATACATGCTAACTTTACAATTGAGCATTGCAAGAGTGTAAAGTTATTTTTGTTTATGAAGAAAAAACGACGTGTTGTTATAACAGGGCTGGGCGTTATTGCTCCCAATGGAGTGGGTAAGGAGAATTTTTGGAGCGCATTGGAAAAAGGCACTTCAGGAGTGAGGGGCATTACACGCTTTGACCCAAGCCCGTTTCCCACGCGGTTTGCTGGTGAAGTAGATTTTGATCCAACTCAGTATATCTCTCCAAAGAGATTAAAGAGAATGGATCGCACATCCCATCTTGCAGTATCAGCAGCAAAGATGGCGGTAGAGGATGCAGGCCTGGATATCAAGAGTGAAGACCCTGAGCGAATAGGTGTGATGATCGGCACAGCAATGGCTGGCCATGGACTGATATTGGAGCAGCACGATAGGTTCTTGCAGAAAGGGCCAATGAAAATAGGAGCTTTTACTGCTATTGCGTCTTTTCCAGACGCGCCATCGAGCCAGATATCTATTGAGCTTGGGATCAATGGACCGAGTTTTTCCATTGCTACAGCATGTTCTTCTGCATCTGATGCAATGGGCTATGCATTTAATGCGATCAGAAACAAAGACCTCGACATGATAATCATGGGCGGCGCGGATTCGCCTATTTTTGCGCCGATACTTGGCGCATTTTGCGTGCTCAGGGCCTTGTCTAAAAGAAATGACGAGCCTGAGAAGGCCTCAAGGCCTTTTGATAAGACCAGGGATGGGTTTATCCTTGGCGAGGGCGCAGGGATTTTAATACTGGAAGATCTTGAACATGCCAGAAAGCGCAATGCGCATATATACGGAGAGATACTAGGGTTTGGCATGACATGCGACGCATATCACATGACTAAGCCAGAGCCTTCAGGGAAGCAGGCAATAAGGGCGCTAAGATCTGCGTTGGAAGATGCAGGCATAAAGATAAAGGATGTAAGATATGTCAATGCCCATGGGACATCCACATTTCTTAATGATAGAAATGAGACCTTTGTATTAAAGGAGATATTTGGTGAGCATGCCCATGACTTGGCAGTTAGTTCTATTAAATCCATGATAGGCCATCTAATAGGCGCAGCTGGCAGCGTAGAATTAATAGGTGGCTTAATGGCCCTTGAAAATGGTATAATACCGCCAACGATAAATTACGAAGTACCTGACCCTGAGTGCGACCTTGACTATGTGCCAAATGAGGCGCGGAGACAAGAGGTCGATATAATGCTAAAGAATTCCTTTGGGTTTGGCGGCAAGAACTCAGCGCTGGTTGTGAGGAAGTATAAGGGGTAAGTGATTGGGTAGCTGCGTAGGTTGCCAGAATGGCAACCTACGCAGCTACCCAAGGGAGGAATATATGTGTGAATTATCTTTAGAAGGCAAGGTCGCCCTTGTTACAGGCGGCGCAAGGGGCATTGGCAAGGAGATCGCTCTTGCGCTGGCAAGAGAAGGCGCCGATGTGGCGATTTGCGATGTGGTTCTTGAAGAGGCGCAAAAGACCGCAAATGGAATCCAGAATTTAGGCAGAGAAGGCGCGGCGTTTAAGGCCGATGTCACAAGCTCAAAAGATGTGCAGGATATGGTAGATAAAATTCTTGACAAACACAAGAAATTAGATATACTTATAAACAATGCCGGCATAACAAAGGACGGACTTTTACTCAGGATGTCTGAAGACGCCTGGGATAGAGTCATAGCAGTCAACCTGAAAGGCTGCTTTATCTGCACCAAGATAGCGTCAAAGGTCATGCTGAAACAGCGTTTTGGAAAGATCGTAAATCTTGCATCGATCATTGGCATAATGGGCAATATTGGCCAGTCAAACTATGCAGCTTCCAAGGCCGGTATAATCGGCCTGACAAAGAGCGTGGCAAAAGAGCTGGCGCCTCGCGGTATATGTGTTAATGCAGTAGCCCCTGGCTTTATAAAGACAGAGATGACAGAGAAGCTGCCAGAGGATATACAGAAAAAAATGTTAGAGGCCATACCGCTGAGGAGATTTGGCGAACCAAAAGACGTAGCAGATCTAGTATTGTTTCTTTCGAGCGACAGCTCTTCATATATAACCGGTCAGGTCGTGCAGATAGATGGCGGCATGCGCATGTAGGATAAAAGGAGGATAATAATTATGGCAGTCACTGAAAAGGTAAAATCAATAATATCAGAGCAGCTCGGTGTAAAACAAGAAGAGGTGACTCCAGAGGCGTCTTTTATAGATGATCTTGGAGCAGATTCTCTTGATACAGTAGAGCTTGTCATGGCACTCGAAGAGGAGTTCGGCGTAGAGATCCCTGACGAAGATGCTGAGAAGATCACCACTGTAGGCGATGCTGTCAGGTATATAGAAGAAAAGGCAGACGATAAGAAGTAAGTTAAGCCCATGCTTTTCGTGACTTATTAACCTAATATGGGTTAGGAGAGAAAAAATCACTCTTCTAACCCATTATTTTTATTATGATGAAAAAAAGAGTCGTTGTAACAGGCATAGGCGTTATATCGCCAGTAGGCAATACTAAGGATGAGTTCTGGTCGGCTATAGTGAGCGGTAAAAACGGGGTCGGCCCGATGACAAGCTTTGACTGCAAGGATTATACCTCTCGCATTGCCGGAGAGGTCAAAGATTTTACGCCCCACCCTTTTATTCCAAAAAAAGAATTGAGACGCATGGAGAAGTTTGTGCAGTTTGCAGTAACTGCTGCCAAAGAGGCTGTAGATGACTCAGGCTTGGATATATCAAAGGAAGACCCTTTCAGGATAGGTGTTTTAGTCGGTTCAGGCATCGGGAGCTTAAGGATCATAGAGGAACAACACAAAGTCATACTTGAGAGAGGCCCTTCAAGGATAACGCCTTTTCTTATCCCGATGCTGATCGTGAATATGGCATCAGGCCATATTTCTATAATGTTCAAGATCAAGGGTCCGAATTCGTGCACTACGACTGCCTGCGCAGCTGGCACGCATGCCCTTGGGGACGCATTCAGGATAATCCAAAAAGGTGATGCAGATATGATGATTTCAGGCGGCACCGAGAGCTGTATTACGGCGCTTGGCGTAGGCGGCTTTTGCGCGCTCAAGGCGCTTTCTACAAGAAATGATGAGCCGGAAAGGGCAAGCCGTCCTTTTGACAAGGAGAGAAATGGTTTTGTCATGGCAGAAGGCGCTGGCATGGCTGTGCTTGAGGAGCTGGAACATGCAAAAAAGAGAAATGCAAATATATATGGAGAAGTGATCGGTTTTGGAATGAGCGGAGACGCCTATCACATGACAGCGCCTGACCCTTCAGCAGAGGCCCCTGCAAGATGTATGCAAAACGCATTAGAAGACGCAGGCATAAAGCCGGAACAAGTCAGCTATATCAATGCGCATGGCACATCCACGTTGCTTAACGATAAAGTAGAGACACTCGCAATAAAAAAGGTTTTTGGCGGGTATGCAAAAAAAGTCCCTATCTCGTCCACAAAATCAATGACAGGCCATCTCTTAGGCGCAGCAGGCGGAGTAGAGTTTGCCGCATGCTGCCTGGCCATTAAAAATGACATGATCCCACCCACTATAAACTACGAAAATCCAGACCCAGAATGCGATCTTGACTATGTGCCAAATAAGGCCCGTAAGGCAAAAGTCAATATAGTGATTTCCGATTCCCTGGGCTTTGGCGGCCACAACGCAACCATCTGCGTAAAAAAAATATAAGGGATATTCCTACCAGTCATTATTTCATGCTTTGCTGGCAGTTCTTATCATAGTATAATATATTATCATTGCATTGCTTCATTACATGATCCAGGTAGCAAATCATGCCTATTAAAAGGACGATACTCTTAGGCGAAAACCTGATCCAAAAAGGCCTGATTTCTCGACGGGAATTGGATATAGGGCTGAAAGAGCATAAGAAGACAGGCCAGTTTCTTGGAACATCCTTGGTGAAACTAGGTTTTATTAAGGAAGAAGAATTATACCTTGTCCTCGCTGAGCAGCTAAAGCTTTCCTATTTTAAGCTTAAAGAAATAACTATAGATCCAAAGATTATTCAAAAACTTCCTGCCAAATACGCATTTCACTATAAGCTAATACCAGTTAAATTTGAAAATGATGAACTGACTGTTGCTGTTTCTGATCCTTTAGATTTAAGAACCATAGATGATTTAAGATTGCTCTTGAGTCTTGATGTAGTAAGTGTTCTTGCAACAGAATCAGACATATATGAGGCTATAAGAAAATACTATGGCATAGGCGGAGAGACAATAGAGAAAATTATGGACACGACTGAGTTGACCAAAGAGCTTACTTTATCCACGTCAAAGACAGAGGATGTAGCGGATCTTGCAGAAGATGCATCAATCATCAAGTTTGTAAATCAAATCTTGGTACAGGCTGTAAAAGATAGGGCTACTGATATTCATATTGAACCCTACGAAGATGAGTTAAAGGTAAGGTATAGAATAGACGGTGTCTTGTATGATATATCTGTTCCGTCGAATATAAAGTATTTTCAAGCTGCTATTGTTTCAAGGATAAAGATAATGTCAAATCTAGATATTGTAGAGAGAAGGCTTCCTCAGGATGGCCGGATCAAGATTAAGGCAGGGCAAGAAGAGCTGGATTTAAGGATTTCTATTTTACCTACGCAGTTTGGAGAAAGCGTAGATATAAGACTTTTAAGTGGCAAGATGCTCTATAGTTTGAAGAATTTAGGACTTTCGCCAAGCGATATTTCAATACTAGGAAAACTTATAGAAAAACCATATGGAATTATTTTTGTAACTGGCCCTACAGGTAGTGGTAAGACTACTACGCTTTATGCATGTCTGTCCAAAATTGACAAAAAAGATAAAAAAATCATCACAATAGAGGATCCAATTGAGTATCAGTTAAAAGGAGTTACTCAGATTCAGATTCATCCTAGCATAGGATTGAGTTTTGCAACAGGCCTACGCTCTATGCTTCGCCATGATCCTGATATCATGATGGTGGGAGAGGTGAGAGACTTTGAGACACTTGAGATAACTATACGTGTTGCCCTGACTGGCCACCTTGTTTTTAGCACGATACACACAAATGATGCTGCAGGCGCAGTTGCGAGGTTGCTGGACATGGGAGCAGAGCCATACTTAGTAGCGAGTTCAGTAGAGTGTTTTATTGCGCAGCGTCTTGTAAGACTTATTTGTCTAAATTGCAAAACTGCGGTAAAACCAAACAAAGAAGTATTAGTAGAATTCGGAATAAAAGAAGATGTAAATAATCTAACAATTTACGAGGGCAAAGGTTGTGAATCTTGTAAATTTACTGGCTATAGAGGCCGTACTGGCATCTATGAATTTTTAGTTATGAATGAAGAGATTAGAGATTTGATTATTCACAGATCTTCTTCTGACCAGATAAAGAAAAAGGCATTAGAATTAGGCATGCATACACTTCGAATGGACGGATGGGAAAGGGTTAAAAAGGGTATTACTACTTTAGATGAGGTCATTAGGGTCACGAAAGAAGACTGACCTGTTAGGTGGCAGTATTTATATGCAGGGCAAAAAAGAAAAAAGCAGTATATTAATTTTAACACTAGGGGTTTTGGCAATACTTGCGATATTGAGTTTGATGCTTTTCTACCGCGCTTCGAGTAACCCGAAGCTGGCAAAGTATGAATCAGACAAGATAAAGGCCACCTACCTTGTCAGGATCGGTATAATGAAGATGCTGACAGAGTTAGCCAGGGATACAGATCCGTATGACAGTTTAAATGAGGATTGGAACAGAGACAAGCATGATCCAAAGGTCTTTGAGATAAGGAGCGAGAAGGTATTTTTTGGCGCATCAGATGAGAGCGCCAGGTTTAATTTGAACGCTGCTAATTTAGAGAAACACCACCTTATTATGCTGGGCCTGGATGATGGTATAGCCCGGGAAATTATTGAATACAGGACCAAAAAAGGCAAGCCAGGTTTTGAATTTGAAGAGGAGATCTTTCTCATAGAAGATATGACGCAGGAAAAATATGCAATAATAAAGGATTCAGTGACTATCTACAGGGGAAATGATTCCAGGGTAAATATAAATACCGCCTCGGAAAAGGTGCTGGAGGCAGTATTGAGTGACCATGGCCTTGTTCAGGATATATTGGAGCATAGAACAGGCGCTGATGGCGAGGAAGGCACTGAGGACGACGGTATTTTTAAAGACAATAGTGATATCAGTATGATCCAGGGCGTAGATCCTGCGCTTTTTAGTGTAAAGTCCGAAGTCTTCAGGATATGGGCGGAGTCTTTTTCAGCAGAGGACAAGAAAATGACCCGGGGCGCAGTGGCAGTTATGAATACTTCGGCAAAGATATATAATTGGAAGGAATATTGAGAAAATTATGATAATTCCTCGTTACCTTGTCATTGTAAGGTTCTTGGATGTGCCGTCATTGGATGATGCTGAGATCAGGAAGATGATAAGATTTCAGGCTGCAAAGGATATACCATATCCAGAAAATAATATGGTTATCAGCTATAGAAATCTTGGCTCTTACATGGATGGTTTTTCTTCTATTATGCTGGTCGTTGCCAAGAGAGATACTATTAAAGGTATGGTAGATGGCCCGGAACAAAGCCCAGAGGCTATAAGACTTCATTCAGAACTGTTATATCTGCACTTGATCGAAAAGGCCATCTTGAGCAATGACAAGGTGGATCTTATTGTCCATATTGGAAAAGAGGCTTCAGAGATAATGATAGTAGATAAAAAAAGGCCGATATTTTCCAGGGGATTCAAGAACTCTAAAAGGTTTTTAGATGAGATAGATCATTCAATTCTTTCTTATCAGAGGAACAAGGGTAACCCTATGATAGACAATGTGGTTGTTTCTTATCCTCCAAATGTAGATATAAAAGATGCAAGACCGCACATCCAGAAACATTTTACAATCCCTGTGAATTTTTATGAATATAGCGAAGGGCTAGGTAAGACAAATCTTCCGTCGCAGATCAATCTTGTACCTGAAGATGTTATTCAAAAGAAGGCCAGGGGCTTAAGAAGAAAAGAACTTTTAGTTACAGGTCTGCTCGCAGGGTTTATTGCTCTATTGATAGTTTCTTTCTTCTTATTCAAGGCCCATCAAAAAAATCAAATCCTATCAATTCTTTCTGGTAAGGCCATAGAGATCCAGTCTGATGGCCAAAGGCTTGAGTATTTAAGTAAAAAGATAGATTCTGTCAAGGATCACGAGAAAAAAGGCAGGATCATTGGCGGGATCCTGGAGAATTTTAACAATTTAAAAAACCCGGATATTTTACTTTCAGGGCTGAGCTATGACGGCAAGAATACAGTTGTGTACAAGGGGCATTCAGAGAACATGCAAACAGTGTTCTCGTTTACTAGAAGACTTGAGCGGTCGAAGTTTTTTAGAGAGGCAGAGGTCAAGCACGTGACCAAAAAGAAGATAAAAAATAAAGAATTTTCTGATTTTAGCATACATTGCAAAATATCAGATTAAATCAATATGTTTAGGATAAATCTTTCTAAAAGAGAAAAGGGTATTTTGGTCGCGATGATAAGCATAGTGGCCATGGTTGTATTGTACAATTTTATCTTTGAGCCAGCTTTTAATAAATGGAAGAGATTGGATAATGAGATTGCTGCCAAAAAGATCATATTGAAGAAGAATATTAAATTATTGGAAAACAGAGGGATTATCACTAAGGATTACGATATTTATGTTACCCGAGTCAAGGACACATCAGAGGTGCTTGGCTATATTGAAAAAAAGGCAAAGAGTATTGGCATAAGGACTTCAAATATAAGGCCACGGCCAGCAGTGCAGAGAGATCTATATAAGGAATACGTAGTTGAGCTGCACATAGAAGGCACATTGGATGAGATTAATGATTTTGTCTCTGATATAGTAAAACCACCGGCCTTTATCACTGTGACCAAGTTTGACCTGAGGCAGATCAGTGAGACCTCTTACCTAAAAGGCACCCTAATTCTCTCCAAGCTTCTCCTGTAGGCAGTAACCAAAATAAATTGACACTTCCGTTAG
>CAZTIQ010000004.1:15077-18266 GCA_964613735.1 uncultured Planctomycetia bacterium
TGTAAAGTTAGGGATGGGATTATGGGGAAGATATATTTGGTCAAGGATTTGGCGAGGTTGAGTGGGCATACGATATATACCATTAAGTATTATCTTAACCTGCAGCTTATAAAGGAGATAGGCAGAAGCCCAGAGACTAACTTTAGGTATTTTGACAATGCGACTGTTGATAGATTAAAGGAGATAAGAAACATGAGGAGAGAGCATAAGTCGCTTGCAGAGATAAAGGAGATACTGGGGGAGTAGTTCTCGACTATGCGCCTACGGTGCTTGTCGAGAAGAATAATATTCTATGTCCTATTACAATTTACTCAAACTGAATAAAGAGCCGTTTTCGACAAGCCCGGATCCATATTTTTTGTACCCGTCTGTTTCGCATAAGCAGGCCTTGCAGAGATTGGAGATCGCAGTAAGGCTTAAGAGGGGGCTTAGTCTTATACTGGGTGATGTTGGGACCGGGAAGACTACAGTTGCGCGCTCATTGGTCCAGGTCTTGAATAGTGAACCAGGTTTTATCTGCAACATGATATTTGACCCTACATATGAGTCAGAATTCCAGTTTGTAGCGAGTCTTGCGAAGATCTTTGGCATAAGACCGTCTTTTCGCTCAGCGCTTGATTATAAAGAGGCAATAGAGAGGTTTTTGTTCAAGAAGACCGTGGACGAGGATAATATCGTCGTGCTCATAATAGACGAGGGACAGAAATTGAGCGCGTCCAGCCTGGAGATGCTGCGTACACTTTTGAATTACGAGACCAATGAATACAAACTGCTTCAGCTTGTTATCATCTCTCAGATGGAGCTCTTGCCCAGGATCAAGAGGATAAGGAACTTCTCTGACAGGATAAGCCTGAAATATATACTTAATCCATTGGATGTGAATGAGACAAAGAATATGATAGAGTTTCGCCTGAAACAGGCTGGATATGATTCCCAAAAGAGCCTTTTTAATGAAGAGGCAATAAGACTTATTTACCAATACACGCAGGGATATCCGCGCAGAATTGCAAATCTCTGTCACCTGGCATTAGAAGAGGTTGTTATGGCAGAGAAGGATGCAGTGGGCCTGGATCTGATAACCGAGATAATAGAACGCGATAAAATAGTAGGATTAAATCTATGAATCAGATTACGCCTGAACAAAAACTATTGGATGTAATAAAGAAGGCCCAGGTAAAGATGAAGCTCAGGAAAGAGCTCAAGGTCTTTACGCGCATGAATGTGATACTGGTAGGCATAATAATAGTCGTCGTCGCCATATTCTTAGTCGATATCCTTACAGCCAGCTATAAAACCCCTGAGCTAAACATAAAACTGCCAAAGACACAGGAAGTCATAGTGCCTCAGGCAAAGGTATCATATGTGGATCTTGATGAAGAAACAGATTCTGTCGTAGAGAAAAAGTCAAACATCTCCAGGGATGAACTAGTCAAGGATCTAGTGTTGCTGGGTATTATAACTGGCGATGAAGACCAGGCAGTAATAGAAGATAAGAGTGGTGAAAAGAGCTACTTTCTTTACAAGGGTGACAGCTTTAAGGACTTTACAGTCTACGACATAAAGGAAAGCAGAGTAATCTTGGATTATAGAGGAGAAAAGATAGAATTAAAAATATAAATGGAGGCGGTTATGACAAAAAAGATTATTATTTGTATAACAATTTTTTCAATTTCAATTTTTTCGCCAGTACCTATGATACAGGCACAGTATTATGACATCGAGGCAGAGCTGATATCCCTGGATCTAAAGGGAATGGACATAAGGGATGTACTCAAGGTATTATCGCAGAAAAGCGGCCTGAATATAGTCGCTGATAAAGATGTAAAGGGGGCGGTCTCGCTTTATCTAAAAGATGTAGATGTGATGGACGCGCTTGATGTGCTGGTCACGACAAATGACCTCGCCTATGAACAAGAAGGCTTGCTTATCAGGATCATGCCGCAGAACAAATATTTAAAGCTGCACGGCAAGGATTTTAAAGACAGGACAAAGACAGAGATCGTAAAGCTTAAATATGCGGATGCAAATGACATAGCAAAGGTCATTACAAAGATGAAGTCAAAGATTGGCAAGGTGATACCGGATTCGTCATCCAGCACAATAGTCCTGATAGACAATCCTTATAATATTAAGAGCATGAAGGATGTTATTGCTGAGGTGGACGTGCTCTTGGTCACCGAGGTGTTTTCTTTAGACTATGGAGACGCAGAGGCTGTGCAGGGCAAGATAGAAAAGATGATCTCAGATAATGTGGGGAGCGCGAAGTTTGATAAGAGGACAAACAAGATAATAGTCAAGGATACGCAGAAAAAAATAGATGATATAAAGAAGGTAATAGAGGCCTTTGATGAAAAGACAAGAGTGGTCGTCATAGACGCCAATATCATAAAGGTGACACTTACAGATAAATATAGTTATGGCATAGACTGGGCAGACATTGCCAGTCTCGGAGATATCACTCTTACGGGAAGCTCGAATCTTACGACAAACCTGACAGGAACGACCCCGAGCACATTGACGGTCGCTACAGCCACTAACTATTCCACAGTAATAAGCCTCCTGGATACCTTTGGACAGACCGATGTCTTGTCTCGACCCAGGATCACCGTCGCTGACAAAGAAGACGCGATGATACTCGTGGGGGCAAAAGAGGTATATGTCACGAGTGAAGTCACCACGACAAGCGGAGGCACGTATCACACCACAGACAATGTGCAGTTTGTCGATGTCGGCGTAAGGTTGACTGTGACGCCAGAGATAAATAGTGAAGGCTACATCAGGATGAAAATAAGACCAGAGGTGAGCGACACTGATGCCACAAAGACAGTTATATTGACCAATCCTGATGGTAGCACAAGATCTATAATTCCGCATGTTACTACATCTGAGGCAGAGACTACCCTTTTAGTCAAAGATAAGACTACTATTATATTAGGCGGGCTCATGAAAGATACTGTTACAGAATACAGGGATAAGGTGCCGTTTCTCGGTGATCTGCCTTTATTGGGAAAATTTTTTTCCACTCAGGGCAAGAGCAAGGAAAAGACAGAGCTTGTTATATTACTTACGCCTCATATTGTAGAAAGTGATAAGATGACAAAAGATGCAAAATTTTATAAAGACGAGTGGGATAGATACGCAAAGGCAGCGCAAATAGAAAGTCCGGAAGAAGAGGCCATGAGGAAGGCT
>CAZTIQ010000004.1:18366-20887 GCA_964613735.1 uncultured Planctomycetia bacterium
GTCTTCTCCTGCAAAGCTTGCCCCTGCAAAGGCCATGGCGGCTAAAACGCCAAAGAATAAATGGGCGCGGCTTTTTACCAGCAAACCCAAAGTTACAAAGGCAAAAACCCCGCTGGATCAGGGAGCTTACGAAAAATATTATATGGCTTTAAGAAAAGAGGTAAATAATATCGCAAAGAAACAGGATGTCTCTGGGAAAAAAGGCGAGGTAGAGCTGCAGTTTAGTCTGGATAGAGAGGGGTTTTTAGTAAGGGGCCCTGTCGTATTGAATAAGCCAGACCTTCAATTGGTCCGCGCCGCAGTAAATAGCGTGAAGAAGGCCATGCCATTTGGCGTTTTTCCAAAAGGCATCAAGCAAAAAGAAGCAGAGTTTTATGTAGTGGTGAGGTATGAGTAAAATAGTCACATTGGTCAAAGTTTTCCTTGACCTTGGTTAAATATTGAATATAATTTAAGCAATATGTATATTATAAGAAATATATTTCTTATATACCTGGCAGTATTGGTTTTGTGCCCTCTGGCAGCAGCAGAAGACTCAGTAGAAAAGGATTCTTATGTGGTCGGCACTGTTAAGGATGAGGGGCTTACGTGGTACGCGATAATAAAGGTAGGCGGCAGAAAAAAGCTTCATGCAGAAAGTGATATATTTTGTTCAAAGGTCGACATAACTGATTGCCTGCGTATATATGAGATCAAAAAGGACAGGCTGCTGTTAAAAAACGTAAAGTCAGACAGCATCCTGACAGTAAGGCCGGGGCTAAGCCTGCCATTAAAAGGCAGCGATATAATTTATGAAAAATCAATAGCCTCAGACGTGATAGAGTATCGATACAAGGATTCCAAAGGTCTTTCAGATTTCAGTATAAGCGCTTTTGATGAGAAAAAGATAGTAATGCAAAAGTATTTTGACAAAAAAGATTTATTACTGGATCTGTCGAGAGACACAGAGGTAATAACACCTGAATTTTTCGAGGATGTAGAAATCGAGAAGATCGAGAAGGATACATGGGCGGTAAATAGAGACAGCGCTGAGAAGGCCATTGATAATGCAGGGAGGAGCCTTTTCTCAGTAATAAAAAAAGTAAGGCCGGAATATCTTTCCGGCAAAGGGCCGAGCCTGAGGTTTAATTGCGCGCTCGGGGAGCTGGTTTTAAATAGAGAAGGTTTCTTGGTCCAGAACTTAGCAGTTGCCAAACTCGTTGAGCGCGCCGGGATAAAAAAGGGCGACTTGATCAAGAGTATTAACGGCCAGCCCGTGAACACTCTTTTTGGTATCTTTAAGTCATACATGAATATCAAGTCAAACAAGGATGTGAAAGTGGTAAAGGTCGATATTGTCAGGGACGAGCGGCCTCAGACATTGACTTATAAAGTAAGATAAGGGGGAGTTATGGATTATTTATTGACGGAAGAACAGATCATGATCCGTGATCTGGCAAGGCAGATAGCGAGGGAAAAGATCCAGCCTGTTGCAGCCAAGTATGACGCGGAAGGGATATTTCCATGGGATATTGTCAAGGTAATGTCAGACAGTGACCTTTTTGGGGTATACATTGAAGAGAAATACGGCGGCACTGGCGGGGGATGTATGGAGCTGGTGCTTGCTACAGAAGAGCTCTCCAAGGCATGCGGTGGGATTTCCCTGGCATTGGCCGCAACAGCGCTAGGTACATATCCGATAATTTTATTCGGCACAGAAGAACAAAAGCAAAAGTATTTGCCTGATCTGGCAAAAGGGAAAAGACTTGCTGCATTTGCATTGACAGAGGCAGGCGCAGGAAGTGACGCGGCAGCAGTTGCCACTACTGCGCAGAAAAAAGGCGACCACTATATCCTGAACGGCACAAAACAGTGGATTACAAATGGCGGAGAGGCCGAGGTGTATACAGTAGTCGCGTCTGTAGACAGGTCAAAGGGCGCGCGCGGCGCAGCCTGTTTTATTGTAGAAAAAGGAACTCCAGGTTTTGAATTTGGAAAAAAAGAAGACAAGATGGGAATACGGGCCTCTGCCACAAGGGAGCTTGTTTTTACAGATTGCAAGATCCCCAGGGAAAATTTATTAGGTAAAGAAGGCGGCGGCTTTATTGTTGCGATGAAGACATTTGACCAGTCAAGGCCAGGCGTGGCCAGCCAGGCGCTGGGCATCGCGCAGGGCGCGCTGGATCTGACCGTGGCGTATATTAAAGAGAGAAAGCAGTTTGGAAAGCCTATTTCTTCTTTTCAAGGCGTGCAGTTTATGCTCGCTGACATGGCCACTGAGATCGAGGCTGCAAGGGCGCTTATATATGCGACTGCCAGGATGGTAGACAGCGGCGCGAAAAAGATCTCAAAAGATTCTGCGATAGCAAAGCTTTTTGCATCAGATATGGCGATGAAGGTCACGACAGATTGCGTGCAGCTTTTCGGAGGGTATGGCTACATGAGGGATTACCCTATTGAAAAATACATGCGCGACGCAAAGATCACGCAGATATACGAAGGAACAAACCAGATACAGCGCGCGGTAATAGCGGCAAACCTT
>CAZTIQ010000004.1:20987-27783 GCA_964613735.1 uncultured Planctomycetia bacterium
ATTAATGAAAAATGTACTGGGTGCAAGCTTTGTATAAACTCATGTCCATTTTCTGCCATTGATGTCAAAAATAAAAAGGCATCTATAGACCTGGACAAGTGCACGTTTTGCGGCGCATGCATAGAGGCGTGCAAATTTGACGCAATAGTCCTCACCAAGATAAGCCCGTCAGAAATAGATTTCCCAAAAAAATTAGAAGAGCACAAGGATGTGTGGATCTTCTGCGAGCAGAAAAATGGCGTAGTGCAGAGCGTTGCGTATGAGCTTCTTGGGAAGGGCAGAGAACTTGCTGACACGCTTGGCGTTGATCTATGCGGCGTGCTGCTTGGCGAAAACATGAAGCAGTCTGCCCAGGACATTATTCACAGGGGCGCCAACAAAGTATATCTGGTAGATTCGCCAAAGCTAAAGCATTATCAGGATGAGCCGTATTCAAAGGTATTGTCAAAACTCATAAAGAAATATAAGCCAGAGATCGTTCTCTGCGGCGCCACTTCTATTGGCCGGTCATTGATATCGCGCGTTGCCATAGCCATACACGCAGGCCTCACTGCAGACTGCACAGGGCTTGATATTGATAAAAAAGAAAGACTCCTCCTCCAGACAAGGCCTGCCTTTGGCGGCAATATAATGGCCACTATCATCTGCCCTAATCACAGGCCGCAGATGTCAACGGTCAGGCATAAGGTCATGAAAGAGGCAGAGATCGATAATCATCGCAGGGGCAAGATAATAGAGGATAGTTTTGATGAAGACACATACTTTTCGCGAACAAAACTTCTCGATATTGTAGAAGAGATAGAAGAGACAGTAAATCTTACAGAGGCAGACATAATCGTCTCAGGCGGCAGGGGGCTCCAGAAGCCAGAGAACTTTAAGATGATAGAAGAGCTGGCAAAGATCCTGGGCGGAGCTGTAGGCGCATCAAGGGCAGCTGTTGATTCCGGGTGGAAGACCTATTCTCATCAGGTGGGCCAGACTGGAAAGACAGTATGTCCAAAGATCTACATAGCATGCGGCATCTCAGGCCAGATCCAGCACCTCGTAGGAATGCAGTCTTCAAAGATAATTGTTGCGATCAATAAGGACCCGCATGCGCCTATTTTTAGCGTAGCAACCTACGGCATAGTAGGAGATCTGTTTGAAATTTTACCAGAGCTGACGAAGAAATTTAAAGAGGTACTAAAAAAATAATGTATTTTAAACGACTCGAATTATTCGGATTTAAATCATTCGCAGAAAAGACCAGGCTGGACTTTGAGCCTGGTATAACTGCTGTTGTCGGTCCCAATGGATGCGGAAAGTCCAATATTGCAGACTCAATAAAATGGGTCCTGGGCGAGCAGTCTGCAAAGATGCTGCGCGGGAGTAAGATGGAGGACGTGATATTCAATGGCACTGATGGCAAAGAGCCAGTTAATTTTGCAGAAGTCTCTCTCACCCTGGCAAATCACGATCGGGTGCTCCCAATAGAATATGATGAGGTCACTGTATCCCGCAGGTTATATCGCTCAGGAGAGAGTGAGTACCTTTTAAATAAGACGCCTGTCAGGCTAAAGGACGTAAACGAACTCTTTATGGGCACTGGCATTGGCACGAGCGCCTACTCGCTCATAGAGCAGGGCAGGATCGACCAGGTCTTAAGTTCTAAACCGGAAGACAGGCGAGAGGTCTTTGAAGAGGCGAGCGGTATCACGAAATATAAGTCCAAGAGGAAAGAGGCGCTCAGGAGGCTGGACGGTACAGAGCAAAACCTCGTTAGAATAAATGATATCATCGCTGAAGTAAAGCGCCAGATAAATTCTATCGAAAGACAGGCCAGAAAGGCAGAGCGGTACAGAGAGAGGTACGAAGAATTAAAATCCCTCGAGCTCAGGCTTACCAGGATAGAACTCGAGGGCCTCAAGAAAAAACTTTCCAGCTCCAACGAAAACATCGATGGGTTTAAGGCCCGAGAATCCGAACTCAGCTCGGGCCTGGAAAGACTTTCACTGGAACTTACAGAATTAAACATCAAGCGCTCGCGTATGGAAACAGAAAGAATGGATTTTAAGTCCAGTATAATGGAAATGGGTTCTGAGATCACGAGATCCAAAGATAAGTCCTCTCTGAATACAGAAAGGATAGAAGAGTTAAAGAAAAAGAAACAAGACCTTGTCGCAGAGATAGAAAAAAATAAAGACAATATAGCCTCGCAGGAGAAAGAAGTGGCTGGCCTGAGGGAAAAGGTCACGATTTTAGAAAGAGAGGACAGCGAGCGCGCTACCTCGTTGTCAGAAAAAGAAGGCCGATTAGAGGGAATATTAAAGTCTATAAGCGAACACGAGACCATTACATCTACCTCAAAGGCAAATGTAATAGACCTTGCCTCAAAAGAAGCCAAGCTCAGGAACCAACAGGCAAAGGTCTCGACTACGCTATTGACCCATGAAGCCAGATTAAAAAGATTAGAGGTGGAGAAAAATACTGTTGGTGAAGAAAAAGATTCTCTTGATGCAAGACTCGAAGAGATCACGAAAGAAGTAGTATCCATAGAGGGTGATATAGCTGCTATAAATACAGAAAAAGACAGCCTTTCCTACGCCGCATCAGAATTATCCAGCCGCATAGAGCAGTTAGCAAAAGAATTGGACGGACTTCATAAAGCCCTTGTGGCTAATAAGTCCAGGCTTGAGGTATTGGAAGAGGCAAAGGCCAGATACGAAGGTTTTTCTTCAGGCGTAAAGGCCCTTCTGGCAAAAGACTCTCCACGCATAGAGGGCGTGCAGGACGTATTGACTAATCTATTGAATGTGGAAAAGGGATATGAGATGGCGATAGAGACTGCGCTTGGAGAATATCTTGAGGCAGTTGTCGTGGATACATGGGAGGCGGGAGAAAAGGCAATACATTTTATTAAAGAGAATTCCTGCGCCAGGACCTCGTTTATTCACCCTTTATCATTTGATGATGCAGTGGAAGAGATCAAAACAAGAGATTCAAACGACGCGAGGGTGCTGGGCAATGCAGCGGACTTCGTCACTACAGGCGAGAACTATAAAAATACAGTGAAGTATCTTTTAAGAGACGTTTTTATTGTAAAAGACCCGGAAGACGCAAAGGCGATACTTAGAGATGATATGTCTTTAAGGGAGCGCAGCTTTGTTTCTCTTTCCGGCGAGATCGTAAGGCATGGGTTTATTTCAGGAGGCCCCAGCGTCAAGGAAGGCGTTGCCCTGATAAACAGAGATTCACAGATAAGGGAGCTGACCGGGACGATTTCGCACCAGGAAAAGGAATGGGATCTGCGTGATAAAGAAAAGTCAAATGACGAACAAAAAATAAAGGATCTTGAAAAAATATTGGACGACCTGACAAAGAGATTGAATGCTAAAGAAATACAGTTTGCCAATTCCAAGAGCAACAGATCTAACGTAGAAGAAAATCTAGAAGGGGTCAGGGATGAACTTTCTCTTGTGACTCTTGAGATAGACGAGGTCAACCTGGAGACGGTAAATCTCAAAAATGAACTGGAATCTGTTGTCCAGACGCTGGCGCAGACAGAAAAGGATGCCAGGCTCAATGATGAGAGAATAAAGACAAGCGAAGACGTGATAGCGGAATCCGCAAAGGAGAAAGAGTCGCTCCTTATAGAGACAGCGGAGCAGAGGACAGAACTGGGCGCCCTGGAAAGCAGGAAAGAAGGGTTTTCAAATACCCTGCAGATATTAGAGTCTTCTTTAAAAGATGCTCAGGATGCCGTGGCTTCCAGAAAAAGAGAAATAGAGGAATCTTCCAGGAAGATAGAGGAACTGGGGAGTGAGAGCCTGTCTCTCGAGGAAAATGCATCGGCCTTGTCTGAAGAGAAAGTAGGCAAGGACAGCGGCCTGAAGGAAATAGAGGGCGCGTATTCAGTTATGATGGAGGAGATAAAGCAAACCGAATCCAGTTTTAAGAAGTTTGAGAAAGAGGTGAACGAGCTAAGGTCAAGTCTGCACGACGTGGATCTTAAAAAGGCAGAAACAAATTATAGTATAGACAGCCTGAATCAGCGCATGAGGGATGTCTATAAGGTAAACCTTGATGAGGTCGAGATAGCACAGAACTGGCAGGATATAGAGACAGCCCTGTTAAAGCAGGAGGTAGATGAAAAGAGGGAAAAGCTGGATGCAATGGGCGCTGTGAATCTTGCGGCTATTGATGAACAGACAGAGCTGCAGGACCGGTTCGCGTTTTTAACAAACCAGAGAGATGATCTGACAAAGGCTAAGGATTCGCTTTTAAAAGCAATAGCAAAGATAAACAAGACCACTAAGGACCTCTTTATTGAGACATTTAAAAATATCCAGGTCGAGTTCAGAAGTTTCTTCAAGATGCTTTTTGGCGGAGGCGATGGAGAGCTTATACTTTTAGACGAAGAGAATGTCCTTGAGTCAGGCATTGAGATAGTCGCAAGGCCACCTGGAAAGAGACTTCAGAATGTCTCGCTTCTTTCAGGAGGAGAAAAAGCCCTGACAGCCATTTCGCTTATCTTTGCCATATTCAAGGTCAAGCCAAGCCCGTTCTGTGTCCTGGATGAAATAGATGCCCCGCTTGATGAATCAAATGTCGACAGATTTTCCAGAAGCCTTGACATGTTTACAAACACATCTCAGTTCATAGTGATCACCCACAACAAAAAGACCATAGACATGGCTGATGTGATGTATGGCATAACCATGCAGCAGTCAGGTGTTTCTAAAGTTGTGTCTGTGAAGTTTCACGATGCAAAGAAGCAGGAAGCAGTAGCGAAGTAGAGAGATTTTCAAACCCGTCCGCCTAGGCGGACGGGTTTGTGGTTTGGATTACGTACACACCTTATTCTTCCCCGTGCCTTTTGCCTCGTAGAGAGCCTTGTCTGCTTTTGAGATAAGGGGGGTCTTTTTTGTCCCGTCTTCCGGAAATGACGCCACGCCTATACTGACCGTAATACCTTCTAATTTATTGCTTGATTCTACGGCTTTTCTCAGCCGTTCTGCAAGCACCAGCGCCTCTTGTTTTTTTGTCCCTGCCAGGATCATGCTGAACTCTTCGCCGCCATAACGCGCAATCGTATCTATCTTCCTGGATGCATGCTTAAAGATGTTTGATATTGTTCTGAGGATAGCGTCCCCTGCCTGGTGGCCATGGCTGTCATTGAACTTTTTAAAATTGTCTATATCTACCATAAGAAGGGTAAAAGGTTCATTTTTCTTTTTAGAGCTCTTTATTTTTTTATCCAGTAGATATTGAAAATGGCCATGGTGCCACAGGCCTGTAAGCGAGTCTGAATTTGAGAGCACAACGGTCTTCTCATAGAGACGCGAGTTTTCTATTGCAAGGCCTGCCTGGTTGGCAAACATCGTGAGCATGCGGAGACCATCTTCTGTAATAGGCTTTTTTGTGATGAAATTGTCAGCGAGTATTACGCCTATAACCTTATCCCGCGTCTTGAGAGGTACTGTAACAAACTCTTCCAGATTCAGGGAAGCCAGGAACCTTGTCTCGCCTTTATTTGGCGTCTTTATGGTAAAAGGCGTGCCTTTTATTGCTGTAAGGGCGATCACGCCGGAATTTTTCTGTATGGGGATCTTTATTGATTTTACAATCTTGTTCAGCCTGGATTTCTTCAAATGCTCCAGCTGGCTTTGTGGCTCTATGAGCTGGTCAAGTCCGAGCTTGTGTTTTTCTATATACGACCAGACCTCTCCTGCATCTTCTTTTCTGTCAGGACCGATACCCATTTTGCCTTCCAGGTTATTTTCTTTTTCATTTAGAAGAAAGAGCATGGCTCTGTTGAAACTAAGGCCGACATGCGATGTGACAGCAGTGAGGATGATATAGAGGATCTGCTCCAGATCAAGAGTAGTGCGCATGGCATTGCCTATCTCATAGAGCATCCCCAGTTCTGCCTGCGCCTTCTCACACGCCTTTTTAAGGTCATCTCTTCTCATAGTGGAATAGTATAGCAGATGATTTGCCAAATTTCAATGCTCATAAAATAATAGCCGAATCTATGATTTTATGCTACAATAATAAACTAGTTTTAGCGCCCATATATAGGATATAATATGAGGTAACTTGTGAAGATAGGTATAGATATACGCTCGACCCTTAAAAAGAAGACCGGGATAGGGAAGTACACGCTTGGCATGATCAATGCCATTGCAGGGGTTGACAAGAAAAACACCTATTATCTCTACAGCCAAAAGAAGGTCCTGGACTTTAAGCGGCGCTTACCAAAGCTGCCTGGCAGGAATTTCTCCCACTGCGTTGACTATTTTAAGAAAGGTCCTGAAGCCGCATTGCCGGATGTAGATGTTTTCTGGACATCATCCTATGATCTGCAGAAACCAAAAGGCGCAAGGTTTATAGTCACGGTCCATGATGTCATAATGAAGGCCTACCCGCATGGCCATAGCAAGCGCACCATCGAAGAGATAGATGAAAAAATCAGGTATATTTTATCCGAAGCAGATATTTTAGTCACAGATTCTTATAATAGCAAGTCTGATTTAATGAAGTTCTATAAAGTCCAGGATTCAAAGATACATGTTATTTATCCTGGCGTGGACCCCATGCAAAGGGTTAATACAAAGGAAGATTATATACTTTTCGTAGGCACGCTTGAACCACGCAAGAATGTAGGCGGGCTCATAAAGGCCTTTGACTTGCTGAAAAAGGAATCCGGAATAAGTCACAGGCTTTATATCGTGGGTATGAAAGGCTGGATGTATGAGGATATCTTCAGGGCCTATGAGAAGGCTGAATTTAAAAAGGATATAATCTTTAAGGGATA
>CAZTIQ010000005.1:0-10389 GCA_964613735.1 uncultured Planctomycetia bacterium
CTTAATAGAGATGTACGCCTCTTTTCTTAGCTCGTCCAGCCATTCATTCAGTCTCTCTTTAAAACTTATATTCATAAGCATATTTTTAATATTATTCTGCAACTCCTCAAAACTCCTATATCCTAAAGATTTAATATCCTCTACCTTTAGGATGTGGTAACCTATCCGGGTCTTTATAGGAGGCGAAAATTCACCTGGCCCCAGCGTAACCATGGCCTCGTCAAGTTCTTTAAGCATCTCGCCTGTCTCTATATAGTCCATATCTCCGCCCTGTTCCCTGTTAGGTCCCTGCGAATATTTTGTTGCAAGTTCACCGAAATCATGACCATCTTTAAGTCTATCATGGATATCCTGCGCCTCGACCTTAGCCAGCTCAAACCCTACATCACCTTCCGCCTTTATAAGTATATGCCTTACCTTGTACTTTGTATCAAGCTTATAGTCCTTTCTGTGCTTCTCGTAATATTCTCTCACCTCAGATGGCAGGACATCTGCCTTTGCGCTTACTTCAAAGTCCACGACCTTCTTCATCATAAGCTGGTCATTGTATCTTTTTTTTAAATCTGAGACTGTAATCCCCTGGGTATCCAGGACCTTAAAAAACTCTTCTTCAGATGGAAACCCATCCTTGATATCCGCCAGCTTACCTTCTATGTCTTCTTCTCTTATCTTTATATTCAGCTCTTTTGAACGGCTGAGGATAAGCTTGTCCTCTATTATCTGCCTCAATATATCCTTTTTTACCTCTTCCATTTTTTGCAAAAGCTCATCACCTGCGAACTCATGCACATACTGCGCATAAAGAACACCTAATAACTGGTCGACATCCTGTTTCGTTATGACCTCATTATTCACAACAGCCACAACCTTATTGACCTCCTGCGCCGTGACATGTATAGGATACATAAGTAAAACTGTCAGCAATATAAATGTTCGCATAATACCTTTCTACCTTTGGGTAGCTGCGTAGGCTACCCCTTTGGGTAGCCTACGCAGCTACCCAAAGGTTACACAGGCTTAAGCCTTCTCCATCCCTGCCACGACATTGCGCAGCATCCTGCAGTACAGGTCAAAACCTACCTCTGAAATATACCCGTGCTGCTGCGGACCAAGGATGTTTCCAGCCCCTCTTATCTCCAGGTCCTCCATCGCGATCTTAAACCCTGACCCCAATTCCCGATACCTTTCAATGGCATTCAATCTTCTCTCTGATTCCCTGCTCAAAACACCGCCCCGGGGTATCAAAAAATACGCATGGGCTTTATTCTTAAATCTTCCCACCCTGCCCTTTAACTGATACAGGTCTGCCAGCCCAAACATATCTGCCCTATTTACAATAAGGGTATTGGCATTAGGTATATCTATGCCTGACTCTATTATAACTGTACAAACGAGAACGTCAATACTCCCTTTCATAAATTCTCTCATCACCTGTTCCAGCTCTCTGGAATGCATCCTGCCATGCGCTGCCCGTATCCTGACTTTCGGCACCATCCTGGCGATCTTCATTGCTATACTATCAATGCCCTCTACTCTGTTGTGAATAAAAAAAGCCTGGCCGCCCCTGCGTTTTTCTTTTAATATCGCCTCTTTAATAAGCCTGTCTTCGTACTCCGAGACTACTACCTCGATCGGCAGCCTGTCCTGCGGAGGAGTCTCTATTATTGACATGTCTTTCGCGCCCATAAGCGACATGTATAATGTCCTGGGTATCGGCGTGGCTGTAAGCGTCAAAACATCCACCAGGAGCCGCATCTTTTTTAATCTCTCTTTATCTTTGACCCCGAACCTCTGTTCCTCGTCTATAATGACAAGTCCCAGATCTTTAAACTTTATATTCTTCCTGAGTATTGCGTGCGTGCCTATGATTATATCAACGTTGCCACTTTCAATATCTTCCAGGATCCCATCGATCTCCATCTTCGTCCTGAACCTGCTTATCATCTCCACCCGCACAGGAAAATCCTTCATCCTGTCTTTAAAGGTAATGGAATGCTGCTCTGCCAGAAGCGTTGTCGGGACCAACATGGCTACCTGTTTATTGTCCATGACTGCCTTAAACGCTGCCCTGAGCGCGACCTCTGTCTTGCCGTACCCGACATCCCCGCATAAAAGCCTGTCCATGGGCCTGCTTGATTCCATATCCTGTTTTACCTCGGCGCATGAGCGCGCCTGATCCAGCGTTTCTTTAAAAGGAAACCTCTTTTCAAACTCCAGCTGCCAGTCAACATCTTTTGAAAATGCAAATCCATCCAGCCTGGCGCGCACTGCATTCATTTCCAAAAGCTCAAAGGCCAGGGAATATATGCCTTTCTTTATCCTCTCCTTGGTCTTTTGCCAGGCCTTGGTGCCCAGCCTGTATATCTTTGGCCGTTTTTTTTCAAAGCCAACGTATTTCTGTATCAGGTGCATCTCTTCTATCGGCACATATAACTTATCTCCATCCGCATACTCTATGACAATGTGGTCTTTTTCTGTGTCCCTGAACTCCATCTTCTCGAATCCCTTGAATATGCCAATGCCGTGGTCCACATGCACGACATAATCGCCTATCTCAAGGTCAATAAATGACTCCACAGGCGAGTGCTCGCCTGTCTCCAACAGTTTTTTCCTTGCCTTCCCTGGATGCAGGCCCAGCTTTGGCAGGATGATGACCATGGAGTGTTCTTCAAGGGTCTCATTGGATAATACACTAAACCCTTTTATGGAATCGATTTTTTTTCCGATGAGCTCTATCCGGACAGGGCCATCAAATGCAGGTGGGAATATATCTATGATGCCGCCTCGCATGCTAAAATCGCCTGGCTCAGAGATCCTCGGCCGCCTCTCATAGCCATACCCGACCAGCTCTTTAGCGAGCGAGCCATAATTCAAATCTTCGCCTTTATAGATCTTGATTGATCGGAACATATCTAGAGGTGGAATTTTACATCTTCTCTGGTGCGCTTACTCCGAGAAGGCTTAGGCCGTTGAATAACACTGTCTTCACGGCCTTTGCCAATAATAGCCTGGCGGCTGTAAGAGATTTATCATCCGTGACTATTCTATTAGAAGCATAATAGGAATGAAAAAGACTTGCGAGGTCCTGAAGATATGCCAATAACGTGTAGGGCTCAAGATTTCTGGCTGAGGTCTCAAGTATCCCGGGGAACTGCATCAGGGTCTTTATAATATCGATCTCCTCTATTTCAGTCAAGAGATGCAGATTACCACTCCCGGACCCGGGTCGGCCCGACCCGGGTCCGGGAGTGGTAGAAAATTTAAGAACGCTCGAGATCCTTGCGTGGGCATATTGGATATAGTAGACAGGGTTATCCATTGTCTTTTGTTTTGCAAGCTCTAAGTCAAAATCCAGATGGCTGTCTGTGCGGCGCATCATAAAAAAGAACCTGCCTGCATCCTTGCCGACCTCAGTTATTACCTGCCGGAGCGTCACAAACTCGCCCTGTCTTGTGGACATGGCAACTGGTTTTTTGTCCCTGTACAGGCTCACGAGCTGCGCTATTAATATGGATAATCTATCCTTATCATACCCCAGCGCCTGGCACGCTGCCTTTAAACGATTTATATAACCATGATGGTCAGGGCCCCATATATTCACTATCCTATCATAACCCTTTTCAAACTTTTCCTTATGATAGGCTATGTCAGGCGCAAGATAGGTAAAACTCTTATCACTTTTTATAATGACTCTGTCCTTGTCATCTCCGAGCCTGGATGAGGCAAACCATAACGCGCCGTCCTTGTCATACAGGAATCCCTTTTTCTTTAAAACTGCCAACGCTTTTTCTATCTTCCCTGTCTCAGTAAGTTTTTTCTGGCTGTACCAGACATCAAACTTGACTCCAAAATCTTCCAGATCCTTTTTTATTCCCTTCATCATCCATTCATAAGCAAATTCTTTAAAAAAATCGTCGGGAATGTTTTTATCAGATTTTGACGATTGTATCTCCCTCGCTATCTCGTAAATATACTCGCCCTTATATCCATCCTCTGGAAAATCTGATTTTTCGCCGCTGATCTCCTTGAACCTTTCTTTTACAGACTTTCTCAGGAGGCTGATCTGAACTCCTTCATCATTTATATAGTACTCTCGAACGACCTTGTAGCCGCAATATTCCATGATCCTTGCCAGACTGTCACCCAGGGCTGCCTGCCTTCCGTGCGCAACTGTCAAAGGCCCTGTTGGGTTGGCGCTCACGAATTCTATCTGAACTGACTTTCCTTTTCCAATAGAGAGCCTACCGAATCTGTCTTTCTGAGCCAATATCTCGCCAAGCGAGTCCAGCACTACCTTGCCTGTAAGATAAAAATTTATAAAACCAGGCCTTTCTATTTTAACATCATAACCCTTTAACCCGCTGGCGATCTCAGCTGCAATGTCCATGGGCGATCTTTTTAGATCCTTTGTGAGCCGCATTGCCACATTTGCAGAAAAATCACCAAATCTCTTTTCTTTGGGGACTTCCAGGTAGATATCAGAAAGCGCCTCTTTAGGGCAATCTTTATATACGCCCTTTACAGCTTGCTGCAGTGATTTAATTATGGTTTTTTCTATCTTTGACATAAAATATTGCAGGCGGACATTCAGTCCGCCCATCTATAACAATGAAACAATACAACAATAGAACAATGACAACATAATTGTTTCATTGCTTCATTGTTGTTCTTTTATCGCCTTCTCTTTTTCTTTTTTCTAAGCGTGCTCAGAAATATCTTTACTATCTTTGGATCAAATTGTTTACCTGAACACCTTATGATCTCCTGTGTTGCCTTAGCAGAAGACATGCCCTTTCTATACGGCCTGTCTGAGACCATAGACTCATAGGCATCTGCTACAGATAGTATCCTTGCGCCAAGCGGTATCTGCGTCTTCTTTAATCTCCCTGGATAACCTCTGCCGTCATATCTCTCATGATGCCGCAGGATCAGCGGGGCCAGTTCGCTCAAAAAACCTATCTGTTCGACAATGCCAGAGCCCAACACAGGGTGCATCACCATTATCTTCCATTCTTCTTCGCTTAATTTAGACGGTTTTCTCAGTATGCCGACATCTATCCCTATCTTTCCTATATCATGGAGAAGGCTTGCATATTTCAATGTCTCTTTATCGCGATCAACCATGCCCATCGCGTCTGCAACAACTATGCATTGCTCCATGACGCGCTCTGAGTGGCCGTATGTATGGCTATCCTTTGCATCTATGATATTGGAAAGCGTCTTTATTGTATTTAAATAACTGACCTCTGCCCTCTCATATAGTGTTGCATTCTCGATTGCAATGGCTGCCTGGCTGGCAAACATAGACAATAGCCTGGCATCATCTTCTGAATACCTGTTGATCTTTTTGCTGTAGACACTCAAAACTCCGATCGGCTTATTTCTTTGCACAAGGGGCACTGCTACAAACGAGAGCAGGCCTTTTTGTTTTGCAATATTGGGATACTTGTAACGCTTTGCCTGCCTGATATCGTTGATTATGCATGGCCTGCCGCTCCTGGCAACACTGCCTACGATCCCCTCGCCGATCTTGACCGGTTTTTTTACTTTACAAATGTGCTGACCAAGCCCATATGAACATTTCAGGACCAGCTCTTGTCCCGCTGGATCCAAAAGCCTCAGGGTACAGCTAGAACCGTCCATTATCTTGGTTGTCTTGCGGGTGATCAGCTTCAGGACTTCTTCCAGGTAGAGGGTAGAGGTGATAGACTTTCCTACCTCATAAAGCGCAGAAAGTTGGACTATCTTTTTTTTGAGGACTTCTTCGAGGGTTTTCTTTTCTTTTTTTGGCTTCTTCGGCATATTCTAACCCTTGGCGCATCGCTCCAGAGGCTTTCTAGATTATAAAAATCTCTCACCTCGCTCTTGAAGATGTGCACTACGACATCATACGAATCAACGAGTATCCATCCGTCATCCTGATGCCCTGCGATGTTCGAGACAGATTCTCCTGCCTTTAGCAAACCTTCTTCAATTGTTTCTGCGATTGTCTGAGAACGCCTTGTAGATGCAGAGGTCGCAATGATAAAATAATCGGTGATATTGGAAATTTTTCTCATATCCAATATCACCATGTCCTGCGCCATCTTCGACCTTGCCAGTTCAGCTACAAGGAGCGCCTTTTCTCTTGATTTCACTTAATGAGTCCGAAAAAGTTACTTATTGCCCATAATGCAGAACATGTTTGTGCCGCATGAAGGGCATTTGCCTTTCATTGCTTTTCTGCCGTTCTTCATCGTTACTTCCTTGGCATCATTCATTTCTTTCTTTGCCTTGCACTTCACGCAATATCCTTGCGCCATTATACACCTCCCGGGTTATTGATGTTTCTAAAATGTATCATACTATGCTACTATTGTCAAGGTTAACTCAAATCTTATACAATCTATGTTGCTTTATGTACTTACCTACCTGACCAGGCACAAGCCTTATTATGGACTTATTATTCTCTATCCTTTGCCTTATATCCGTGGCAGATATATCCTTAGCGTCTACATGTAATGTAACGGACTTAGCAGGCCTGTCCTTTATTGAAAATCCCGGCCTTTTCGCGACGACAAACTTGCAGAGCGCCAGGATCTCTTTTAAACCTTTCCACCGCTTCAGTTCCTTTAGAGAATCAGACCCTGTGATAAAAAAGAACTGCGTATTCTTGGCGTAAGCCCTTCTCAGCCTTCGCAGCGTTTCTATTGAATATGATGTTCGTTTTCTTTTTATCTCAATATCAGATATTTTAAAGCTCCTGTTGTCCCTGATAGCCAGCTTTACCATCTTATATCTGTGCAGGGCGCCTGTGCTTTTGTGTTTTAAAGGGGATAGATATGTGGGAATAAATATTATTTTATCAAGGGAGAGCTTAGTTAGAGCCTTCTTTGCAAGATGAAGATGGCCAATATGTATAGGGTCGAATGACCCGCCGAGTATGCCTATGCGCATAATACAGTCACATCTCACCCCGGGTAGCTGCGTAGGCTACCCAATTGGGTAGCCTACGCAGCTACCCGGGGTAGTTATAGTCACAAACTATGTATCGCTTTATTGTGCACTGCTTCTGAAACCTCTTGGATCGCTTCAGACAGGGTAGGGTGCGCGTGTATTACGCTGGCCAGTTTCTCAGATGTTATGTTGAACTGAATACAAGGAGATATCTCAGCTACCAGTTCAGTTACATGAGGGCCTATTAGCTGAGCGCCTAGGATCTTATCAGTCTTATTATCCACTACTAATTTTATAAATCCCTCTGTCTCTCCTGATACATGGGCCTTTCCAATTGCTGAAAACAAAAATTTCCTTGCCTTGACATCAAGGCCGTCAGCGCGTGCCTTTGCCTCAGTCATACCAACGCTCGCGATCTCCGGACTGGTAAATATGCAGCTTGGTATTACATTGTAATCTATGCCTGTGTTTCTACCTACCATGGCCTCAACAGCGCATATGCCTTCTCTTGAAGCTACATGCGCCAGCAAGATCCCGCCTATAACATCACCTGCAGCATATATATTTTTAACATTGGTCCTGAAATTCTCATCTACCTTTATCCATCCCTTATTATCCCTTGTTATACCATCCAATCCCTCAGAATTAGGCACTCTACCTATGCTCACCAATACCTTTTCTCCTGAAACTGTATCCCCGCTAGATAAAGTCACATTATTATTCTCTATCTTCTCGACCTTTGTGCCTGTGCAGATCTTTATTCCCTTCCTCTTAAAGATCTGCTCTATCTTTTTTGAGATCTCTTCATCTTCAGTGGGCAGTAAGCGCTCCATCATCTCCACAATAGTTATCTCAGAGCCAAATTGTCTGAATATCGAGGCAAATTCACAGCCAATAACACCGCCGCCTACAATTACAATGCTCTTAGGTATGCTTTTTAATTCCAGCATATCTGTGCTTGAAAGGATTGATTTTCCATCAAATTCCATGCCTGGCAATTGAAATGGCGATGAGCCAGTTGCGATCAATATATTCTTTGCATCTATCTTACCCAACTCTGCTTTTGTCCTTACGAGTTCTATCTTCCTTGCCTTAAAAAGCATTTCAATGCCGGAAGAGAGTTTTTTGATTATATTATTCTTTCTCTCTTGCGCCTTTGAAAAATCTATATCAAAACCCTTTATATTGATACCAAACTCAGCTGAGCGCTGTATATTAGCTAAAACCCCTGCTGTAGCAGAAAGCGCCTTAGTAGGTATGCACCCCCAATTAAGACAAACCCCACCCACATGCTCCTTCTCAAACACAGAGACCTTAATCCCAAGCTGCGCCGCCCGAATAGCCGCCACATACCCACAAGGTCCAGAACCGATTATTGCAAGGTCATGTTTTGTCATATTAATTTATTAATAGCATCGTGGATGCTCTTTGCAGATTTTTTGAATGCGGTTTTTTCTTCGTTGGTAAGGTCTATTTGGATGATTTCCTTGATGCCTGAAGAGCCTAATCTGACAGGGACGCCTATGTAGAGGTCTTTTTCACCGTACTCGCCGTTTAGATAGGCGCTGGCGCATAAGGTCTTGTTCTCGTTCTTGATAATGGCCTTGAGCATGTGAAAAACTGATGCAGATGGGGAAAAATATGCGCTGCCGGTCTTTAGGTGCGAGACAATTTCTGCGCCGCGCTGTCTGGCGCGGTCTGAAGATTCCTTGAACAGATCCTGCGATAATTTATCAGTCCTATTAATAGACACCATTGTATCGCCATGGCTGCCCATCATGAATATCTTATCTTTATCCACTGACTTTGCTTTTTCAGAGACAATATTTAAAAATCTCGCGGAATCCAAGACACCTGCCATACCAATAACCTTGTGCGGGTCAAACCCTGTCTCTTTCATCACAAGATAAGTCATTACATCAAGGGGATTTGTTACAACGATCACTATTGAAGTAGCGCAATATTTTTTAATCTGAGACGCTATGCCTTTTATTATCTCTGTATTCTTTTTTAAAAGATCGTCCCGCGACATGCCTGGTTTTCTTGCAAGGCCAGCTGTTATCACGACAATATCCGAGCCTTTGATATCTTTATAATCTTCTGTGCCGATTATCTGCGCCGTGGAATCAAACACAGGCCTTGCGTCAGATATATCCAGCGCCTTGCCTTTTGCAAGACCTGGCACGATATCCACGAGCACGACATCAGCAAGGCCAGCGTCCACAATCCTCGACGCTGTCATTGCCCCTACATTACCTGCACCTATTACTGCGATCTTCATAATCTTTTTTTGGCACACTAAAGTGTGCCCTACATATTGTAGCAATGGCCTTTAATGTTTCATCCTCGCTATCACAGCATCCGCCATTTCACTCGTTCCAACTGCGCTCGGGTCATTCCTGTCTGGCTTTAGATCATACGTGACATCCTTACCCTCTGCTATCACCTGACTCACAGCGTTTTCAAGTCTATCAGCTGCCTTGCCCTCGCCCATATGTCTCAACATCAGCACGCCAGAGAGTATCATTGCAGTAGGGTTCACCTTGTTCTGCCCTGAGTATTTTGGAGCGCTCCCATGTATTGCCTCAAAGAGCGCCATGTCATTTCCTATGTTTGCGCCAGGCGCGATTCCAAGCCCTCCGACCAGACCAGAACACAGGTCTGATATAATATCTCCATATAGATTAGGCAAAACCAGAACATCATACAGCTCAGGTTTCTGAACCAGCTGCATGCACATATTGTCGACTATCCTGTCCTCAAACTCGACCTGGCATCTGTATGCTTCAGCTACCTCACGGCCAACCTTAAGAAACAACCCGTCTGTCTCTTTCATGATATTAGCCTTATGTACGAGGGTGACCTTTTTTCTTTTATTTTTAACAGCGTAGTCAAACGCAAACTTGACTATCCTCTTTGACGCCTCGATCGATATAGGCTTTATACCAATGCTAGAATCTTTTTTTATAGTAGCTCCACTGGCCTTCTCTATATATTTTATTATATCTTTAGTCCTGGACGCGCCTGCTTCAAACTCTATTCCTGCATACAGGTCCTCTGTATTTTCCCTTACAACCACCAGGTCAAGATTTTCATACATGGTCTTTACGCCCTTATATATCTTACATGGCCTCAGGCATGCATATAGATCAAGCGCTACCCTCATCTGCACATTTACAGACCTGAACCCCTTGCCCACGGGAGTTGTTATGGGCCCCTTAATAGCTACTTTGTTCTTTCTTATGGAATCAAGGACTCTTTTCGGCAGGACCTCGCCATACTTATCCATAGCCTCCTGGCCTGCTATCTCTTCTTCCCATTCGATCTTTGCGCCCGTAGCATCAATGCATCGCCTGGCAGCAAGACTGACCTCTCTCCCTATCCCGTCTCCTGGTATAATAGTTACCTTATGCGCCAATTCCCCTCCTCTACCAAACTAACTTTACACTTGAG
>CAZTIQ010000005.1:10489-14978 GCA_964613735.1 uncultured Planctomycetia bacterium
AGAGTGTAAAGTTAGCTGTGTGATTATGTGAATATCTTTAGACCGCCGTGTTTCTTGTACAGATTTACAATACCGCCTTCTTCGATCAACGACTTCTGAAACTTATTAAACGGCTTTATTGACAATGACTTTCCTTTTGTCTGATTAAAGACAAGGCCTTTTTTCAGGTCAAGCTCTATGATATCGCCCTGTTTTATCTTTTCAGTGTCACACTCTATAAGCGGCAATCCAAGGTTAAATGCGTTCCTGTAAAATATTCTTGCAAAGCTCTTCGCCAATACAGCGACTCCTCCTGCAAATTTTATTGCAAGGGGCGCCTGTTCGCGCGATGAACCGCATCCAAAATTTTTACCAGCCACGACAAAAAAAGACCTTCCTTTGAGCTTCTTATAAAAGCCGGGATCTTGATCCTCAAAAACATGCTTGGCAAGCTCATTCGGGTCCTGGATGGAAAATTTGTACCTACCTGAGATTATAAGATCTGTATTTATATCGTCGCCAAATTTGTACGCTATGCCGTTCATATCCTTGCCTAAAGATTCCTTATGTCATCTGGGTTTTTTATATATGTCCTGAAGGTCGACTGGCTTATAACACCTTTTTGAAAAAGCATTTTTAGAGACTTGTCCATTGTATGCATGCCGAACTGAAAACCTGTCTGAATGTGCGTCAGGATCTGCTCTGTCTCTTGTTCACGCACGAGATTTCTTATAGCAGGCGTTGCGATCAATACCTCTGTGGCAAGGATCCTGCCTGCCCTGTCTATCCTGGGCAGTAATTGCTGTGAAATAATGCCCTGCAATGTTCCGCCAAGCTGTATCTTGACCTGCTGCTGTTGATCAGGAGGAAAAACATCTATTATCCTGTCTATGGTCTGCGATGCATCAGGCGTATGCAGGGTCGCCAGGACAAGATGTCCTGTCTCTGCCGCTGTCAAGGCAGTAGATATTGTCTCCAGATCCCTCATCTCTCCCACCACCAGCACATCAGGGTCTTGCCTTAATGCATGCCTCAAGGAATTGGCAAAAGACCTGGTATCTGAATGGACCTCTCTCTGCTTTATAATGCTGCGTTTATTGGTATGTACAAACTCGATAGGGTCTTCTATGACAATAATTATTGACTGCCTTTCGCTGTTTATGAGATTCACCATACCAGCCAGAGTCGTGGTCTTACCAACGCCTGTAGGTCCGGTAACCAAGACCAGGCCCTGCGTCCTTCTGGATAATTCAGAGACCACGGGCGGCAGGCCTAACTCTCCCAGCTCTCTGATCCGCAGCGATACGAGTCTAAACGCAGCCTCTACGCTGCCTCTCTGCATGTGCACATTGACCCTGAACCTATTTATGCCTGGTATCTCAAGAGAAAAATCAAGCTCCAGATCCCTTTCAAATATGGCCTTTTGCTTATCATTTAATATACTATAGACAAGACGTTTGCATTCTTCTTTTGTTATCTTTGAAAAATTTGACAAAGGTATAAGTCGGCCATCTATCCTTACTACAGGCAGGGTATCGGTTGTTATGTGCAGATCTGACGCCCCTTTTTCACTTGCGATCTTTAATAACACTCTTATGTCCATGCTATTTTCCTTTCGATTATGATAGATATTTTCTTGGGTCAGTGATCTGTCCTTTTAAGGCAGATATGGCTACTGTGGCAGGAGACGCGAGATAGATAAATGCGTCAGGATTACCCATCCTGCCTTTAAAATTCCTGTTTGCCGTCGAGATAACATTTTCGCCTTTTGATGGAACACCATTATGGGTCCCTACGCAAGGCCCGCAGCCAGGCGCGACAACGCACGCACCTGAAGTGATAAAATCTGATATAATGCCTTTTTTCATCGCCTCTTCAAAAATAGCCCTGGACGCAGGCGCAATGATCAGCTTAGTGTACTTGGCGATCTTTCTTCCTCTTAAAATAGATGCGGCTATCTTTAGATCCTCTAATCGCCCATTTGTGCATGTGCCGATAAACGCCTCGTCTATCCTTGTGCCTTTTATTTTGTCCAGAGCAATTACATTATCTACAGTATGCGGCTTAGCCACCTGCGGCACGATCTTACTCACATCAAACTCCAGAACCTCTTCATACCTTGCATCCTTGTCACTCTTTATTTCTTCACCCTTTACCCTGCACCCTACACCTCTAAGATATTTACACGTCGTGGAATCTGGTTCCATCAGTCCTGCTTTCGCACCCATCTCTATAGCCATATTTGATATAGTAAATCTTGCATCCATGCTAAGACCTTTAATATAGCTTCCTGAGAACTCAACTGCCTTATAAGTGCAATAATCTGCGCCAAGCTTGCCAATAATAAAAAGGATCACATCCTTTGAGTAAACGCCTTTCTTAGGTCTTCCTTTTAAGATGATCTTTACAGTCTCAGGCACCTTAAACCAATTCTTGCCTGAGGCAAGCGCAACTGCCAGATCAGTGGAGCCCATACCTGTTGAAAACACGCCCAGCGCTCCATAGGTGCATGTGTGCGAATCCGCTCCCACAACCAGGTCTCCTGGCTTCAAGATCCCTGCCTCCGGGATGACCTGATGGCAGACACCGCATCCAATATCAAACAAGTTCAAACTGTGTTCTTGCGCAAAAGAGCGCATCTTTTTATGCACCTCAGATACGCCTATGTTTGGACTGGGAGAACTGTGATCAATAACCATGCAGAATTTATTCTTGTTAAATACTTTTTTCACGCCTAATTTTTTAAACGAGTCTATTATAAGAGTGCTTGTGCCGTCCTGGCCAAAGCAAAAATCAATATTGCAGACCGCTACATCCCCGGCTTTTACCTCTTTGCCGCAATGCGCGCTGAAGATTTTCTCGGATATCGTCTTGGGTGACATGATAGCTTTCAGCTGTCAGCTTTCAGCCATCAGCTGCTGAAGGCTGAAAGCTGACAGCTGAAAGCTCATTTGTTAAACCAGGTTTCTATTCTATCCATCCCGTTTTTTATATTCTCCATACTAGTGGCAAAGCTGAGACGAACATGCCTGTCGGAACCAAAGGCCTTGCCCGGCACTACTGCCACCTTTGCCTCTGCCAAAAGTCTCTCGCTAAGCTCCATACTGGCTATGTCTTTCTTCTCGATCCTGGGAAAAACATAGAATGCGCCTCCAGGTCTTTCGCACGAAAGCCCTTTTATGTCCTTTATACGCCCGACAATATAATCCCTGCGTCTCTCGAACTCCGTGACCATGTTTTTGACATCAGAGGTCTTTTCCTTAAGCGCCTGAAGCGCTGCCTCCTGGCTTATAGAGGTCGGGTTTGAAGTAGAATGACTCTGTAGATTTTTTACTGCCGCGGCTATTTTCTCGTCACTAAACCCTGCATATCCTATTCTCCAGCCTGTCATGGCAAAGCTCTTAGAGGCACCGTTCACCACGATCGTCTGATTAAAGATGTCGTCGCCCAGGGATGCGATGGAAACATGGACTCTTTGGTCAAAGATGATCTCTTCGTAGATCTCATCACTTATGACCAGAATATTATTTTTAACGACTATGTCTCGTATCTTCTTAAGTTCGTCAACATTATAAACACACCCGGTAGGATTGGCTGGGCTGTTTAAAACAATTACCTTTGTCTTCTTCGTCAGTACGGCCTTAAGCTTTTCAGGGGATACCTTAAAACCGCTCTTCTCATCCGTATCTATAAAAACAGGCGTGGCGCTGGCCAATTTTACCATCTCTGGATAGCTCAACCAGTAAGGGGATGGTATAATGACCTCATCACCCCTGTCACAAACAGCCTGAAATATATTGTAGATAGAATGCTTGGCCCCGCAGGATACGACTATCTGGGAGGGCTCGTATTTTAATTTATTGTCGTTGAAAAATTTGTCACAGATCGCCTTTTTCAGCTCGTCAGTACCTGAGGCAGGCGTGTACTTGGTAAGGCCTTTTTGGATAGCTCTTATACCAGCTTGTTTTATGTGGGGAGGGGTGTCAAAGTCAGGCTCGCCAGAACCAAATCCTATCACATCAATGCCTTCTCGCTTCATCTTCTTGGCCTTGGCCGTGATAGCAAGGGTCATTGATGCAGATACATTTTGTACTCGGGAAGATAGCTTCATGCCTTTTATATATTTCCACGATTATTCCCGACTCATTTCGTACGCTCGAATAATATTGTTCGAGCTTGTCGAGAACAATTCCTCATAGGTTCCGCCTGCCCCGTACCCGAGCGAAGCGAGTGGTATGGGGCGGTTATTTCTTCTTACCGAATAATTTCTTAAAGAAACTTGGTTTCTTCTCTGGTTCCTTTGCCTGCCCCGTACCGGAGCGAAGCGACTGTTGCGGGAGTTGTTCTGGTTTTTTTACAGGCTCGACAACCTTCTTTGGCTCTTCCTTCTTTTCTTCTTTAGGTTTCTCTGGTTTCGGCTTTTCTATACTTGGCTTTGGTTTCAGCTCTGGTTTTTTCTCAGCCTTGATCTTTGGCTCTGGTTTTTTCTCAGCCTTGATCTTTGGCTCTG
>CAZTIQ010000005.1:15078-25904 GCA_964613735.1 uncultured Planctomycetia bacterium
TTCTCAGCCTTGATCTTTGGCTCTGGTTTTTTCTCAGCCTTGATCTTTGGCTCTGGTTTTTTCTCAGCCTTGATCTTTGGCTCTGACGCGGGCTTCTCTTCCTTTTGTGATTTCTTTTTGGCTGGTTCTATACTTGGCTTTGGCTTTGGTTTTTCAACAAACTCAAGGATGGCCATCTGTGCATTGTCACCGCGTCTCCTTCTGGTCAACATCACCCTTGTGTACCCGCCTTTTCGCTCTTTAAACAAAGGCGCTATATCATTAAATAAGATAGAGACCAGATCGCGACTACCTAAAATACTGTAGGCCCTCCTCCTTGCGGTCACATCTCCGGCCTTTGCAAGCGTGACAAGCTTATCTGCAAGACGTGAAGCCTCTTTTGCCTTGACCTTCGTGGTTGTAATACCCTTGCTGATTATAAGGCCTGATACAAGGAGTTTCAACGTGGCCTTATAATGGCTTCTCTGTCTTCCGAATTTTACACTGTGCTTGCGATGTCTCATATTACTTGCCTTTTTTCTTGCCCGCCTTTGGCTTATCCATGCCAAATGACAACCCCATGGTCTTTAACACCTCTTTTATCTCTGTCAGGGACTTTTTGCCAAAATTTCTATATTGCAACATGTCCTGCTCTGTCTTATACACAATCTCTCCGATGCTCTTTATGCGCGCCTCTCTTAAGCAATTGTTGCTTCTTACGGAAAGCTCGAGTTCTGTAACAGGGAGAGCTAATTTATCTATGAGCTCCTTATCTTCCTTGCTTTCCTCTTCCACATGATCCTCTATCTCTACCTGGCCTAGCTTTGAGAACACGTCAAGATGACCCTTTAGTATATGAGCGGCGTAAAGGACTGCCTCTTTTGGCTCAATGCCCCCATCTGTCCAGATCTCTATGATCAATTTGTCATAATCAGTTACCTGCCCGACCCTTGTGTCTTCTACGCGAAAATTTACGCGCCGTATTGGAGAAAACACAGAATCAACAGGGATGACGCCTATTGGCTGGCCTTCTTTTTTATTTCTCTCAGCAGGTACATAACCACGGCCCTTGCCGATCTCAAGCTCCATATTAAATTTTGTGTCTTTTGTAAGCGTAGCGATATGAAGATCTGGATTGATCACCTCCACGGTGTCGTCTGTGACTATATCCTTTGCAGTCACCTCGCCTTTTTTTGACGCCTTTAAACGGACTATCTTTGGCGATCTAGAGTGAGATTTAAGAACAAGCTGTTTTATATTCAATATTATTTGCGGCACATCTTCCAGCACGCCAGGGATCGTAGAAAATTCGTGGAGAACACCGTCGATCTTTACGGAGGTCACTGCAGCCCCCTCTGTAGACGAAACAAGAATGCGCCTCAATGAATTCCCTATCGTAGACCCAAAACCCCTCTCAAAAGGCTCTGCCGCAAACTTCCCATAATAGTTTGTGTAGGTCTTTTCGTCGTACTCTAATTTCTTAGGCATCTCGAATGTCTTCCAACTTATTCCCATTTGATTCCTCCTTAGACAATGAAACAATATAACAATGGAACATTGTTATATTACTTAGAATAAAGTTCTACTATAAGCTGCTCTTTAATGTTCATCCCAACGTCACTTCTTCCAGGAAGACGTGTAACACTTGTCTTAAGCCCTTCAAAATCCCCTTCGAGCCAGTCTGGAACGCCTCTGCTCTTTATCTTCTCAATCACCTCTTTTACATTTTTTACAAGCTTGTCCTTTTGTTTAAGCTTGATCACATCTCCGGCCTTGATCGAATATGACGGTATATTCACCTTTCGATCATTCACGAGCACAAGGCCATGCCTTACCATTTGCCTTGCCTGCGCCCTCGAATACGCATAACACGATCTGAACACAACATTGTCCAGCCTTCTCTCTAAAATCTCCAGGAGTTTTGCGCCTGTGACACCCTTGGAGAGCTCAGCAAGCTTAAAATATTTTCTAAACTGCTTCTCAAGGACACCGTAGATCTTCTTTACCTTTTGTTTTTCCCTTAACTGTATTCCATAATTTGAAGGCTTAAACCTCCTGCCTTTGCCGTGTTGCCCCGGGGCATAACCCCTTCGAGCAAAGCCGCATTTATCCGAAAAACATCTTGTGCCTTTCAGAAAAAGCTTTTCCCCTTCCCTCCTGCAAACTCTACATGATGAACCTGTGTATCTTGCCATTCTTTATACCCTTCTCCTTTTCGGCGGCCTGCAGCCATTGTGAGGTATAGGCGTAACGTCCTTTATGGCGCTCACGCGTAAACCTGCTGCCTGGATAGCCCTTATTGCTGATTCCCTGCCTGAGCCTGGACCTTTTACAAATACCTCTACATCCTTAAGCCCATGCTCCAGCGCTTTTTTTGCAGCGTTCTTAGCAGCGATCTGCGCTGCAAAAGGAGTTGATTTCTTGGAACCCTTAAAACCAACAGAGCCGCAACTAGACCATACCACAGTATTCCCCTGCTTGTCGCAGATGGTCACTATCGTATTATTGAATGTGGCCAGCACATGCGCAATACCACTGGTTATATTCTTTAATGACTTTTTCTTTGTCTTCTTTTTCTCTACCATGTTTATTCCCTTCTATCAAGAAGTTGATCGCAAAGTACGCGACAAGATCTTTAATTTAGAATATTCGATCTGCTGATTTTTTCCCGGCGCGCCCTGTGTTTTAAGCGGCTGGCAGTGCCTGTGACTTTGCTTTTCTTGTTACGCCGACTGTCTTCCTGGGCCCTTTTCTGGTCCTGGCGTTTGTCTTAGTCCTCTGCCCTCTGACAGGCAAAGACCTCCTGTGCCTGAATCCCCTGTAAGAACCTATCTCTATCAGTCTCTTTATATTCTGCGTAGCATCCCGTCTTAAGTCACCTTCTACCTTGTATTCCTTTTGGATGACAGCAGCTATTCTGGAGACTTCTTCTTCCTTGAGATCTTTTGCCCTGGTGTTTGGGTCTACGCCTGCAGCCTTAAGTATCATGTCAGACGAAGAGTGGCCTATACCATATATATAGGTAAGGGCTATCTCGATCCTTTTATCCTTTGGTAAGTCTATTCCCGAAATCCTGGCCATCTTAATTCTCCTTGGACTCTATGTTAGTGGCAAATGAAAGGCGTCAAAAAAATCCACTGACACTTTTCGCTTCTATTACCCCTGCCTCTGTTTATGCTTTGGATTTGCGCAAATCACTCGCACAATGCCTTTGCGTTTAATGATCTTACACTTATCACACATTGTTTTAACTGACGGCTTAACTTTCATATTTTCTTCTACCTCTGTTTTATTTGCTTCTATATGTTATCCGGCCTCTTGTCAGATCATAAGGCGAGAGCTCCATTTTTACCTTATCGCCTGGCAATATCTTTATAAAATGCATCCTCATCTTGCCTGACACATGCGCAAGGACCTTGTGCCCATTCTCCAGCTCTACCTTGAACATCGCATTTGGCAATGATTCAAGCACTTTTCCCTCTACCTCTATCGCCTCTTCTTTTGCCATGTTTTCAGCTACCTCTGTTTTTTATGTAAATATCTTCGCTTGCTTAACTCCCACGCACACTGTATGTTCGAAGTGGGCTGAGAGCTTGCGGTCTTTCGTAACTGCTGTCCAGCCATCTTCGAGTATCTCGACCTCATGTCCGCCTTGATTGATCATCGGCTCTATAGCAAGCATCATACCTTTCTTAAGCCTTGGCCCTGTGCCTGGTTTTCCAAAATTCGGTATCTCTGGCTCCTCATGCATTGCCTTGCCTATGCCATGACCAACAAAATCCCTGACAATCGAATAGCCATAACCCTCTGCATAATCCTGAATTGCATGAGAGATATCAAAGAGCCTGTTTCCTTCTACTGCCCTCTCAATACCTGCTGAAAGCGCGTCTTTTGTGACCTTTATTAGATCCTCGGCCTCTTTGGAAATACTACCGACGCTCACTGTGATAGCTGCGTCAGCGTAAAAGCCGTTTTTCTCAGCACCTACATCTATACTCAGGATATCTCCTGTCTTTAGGAGCTTTCTGCCAGGGATACCATGAACCACCTGCTCATTGATAGACGCGCATATACTGGCCGGGAACCCCTTGTAGCCTTTAAACGCTGGCTTGGCTCCAAGTTCGCCTATAATTTTTTCTGCCTCTGCATCTAGCTCTGACGTTTTTATCCCTGGCCGTACAAACTTTGATAATTTACAAAGAACTGTCTTTACTACCCTGCCGGCTTCTTCTATGAGCGCTATTTCACGCTCTGATTTAATTTCAATCATTTAATCTTTACTGCCTATTTTTAGACTTTTTCAGCGCTCTCTTACTATGCCCGATAGCTCCTCATAAGCCTCGTCTTTATCCAGATCTCCTGACATCTCTTTTAAGATGCCCTTGTCTCTATAATAATCTATCAATTCCTTCGTCTGATTATTAAATACATCCAGCCTTGTCTTTATCGTCTCTTCATTGTCGTCTTTTCTCTGATAGAGTCCTCCGCCGCACTTATCACATACGCCTGGTTTTTTTGTCGGCATATTTACTATGTGATAATTTGCCCCGCATTCCCTGCAAAGCCTCCTGCCGGTAAGCCTTAAAATAATCGTCTTCAATGTTGTCTCAAAATATACCACAAGCTCAACGGGCAATTTTAGAGCCTTAAGCGCCACGTCCATCTTCTTAGCCTGATATATGGTCCTTGGAAATCCATCCAATATAAAACCTTTGTCAGTGTTGCTCGCCCTGATCTTATCGAGCATCATCTCTATGACAATATCATCCGGCACCAGCTCTCCCTTTTCCATAAAAGAGTTTGCCTTTTTCCCTATAGAAGTGCCTTTTTTTACATTATCCCTTAATATGTCGCCTGTCGAAAGATGAAGGATACCCAGTCTTTCAAAGAGCATGACCGCCTGCGTGCCTTTTCCTGCGCCTGGCGGACCTATTAACACGAGCCTCATTACCTTCGCCCCTTAATGCGGCCCTTCTTCATAAACCCTTCATAGTGCCTCATCAAAAGTTGCGATTCTATCTGCCGCATGGTGTCCAGCATCACGCCTACCATAATGAGAAGCGCAGTACCGCCAAAGAAACTTGCTATTAAATACGGCACCTTTAACCATGCGCCCAGCATATCAGGAAAAACAGCTATGAATGCCAAAAATATCGCGCCCGGCAATGTAATGCGAGTCATGATAAAATCAAAATATTCTGCAGTGCGTCTCCCTGGCCTTACGCCTGGCACAAAACCCCCATATTTTTTCATATTGTCGGCAACGTCAGCAGGGTTAAACGTTATGGCAGTGTAAAAATATGCAAAGAATACGATTAAAAGACTGTATACGATCGTGTACAATAATTGGCCCCTTACGAGTGACTGCGCTATTTTTTGCAGGCCTGGGTTTTGTATCAGCCCGGCTATGGTCGCTGGAAAAAGTATGATTGATTGCGCAAAGATTATAGGAATAACACCTGCCTGGTTTACTCTAAGAGGTATATATGTGCTCTGACCGCCATACACCTTTCTGCCTACGATCCTCTTGGCATACTGCACCGGGATCTTGCGCTGGCCTTGAGTGATCAAAATTACAGCTACTACAACTAACACGCCGATCGCAGCCATGATCAACACCCTTGGAATAGCCAGCTGCCTGTTCTCAGGCGCAAAAGGAGAAATCAGGACATAGACCTGGTGCAGGGCTGTGGGCAATCTGGAAATTATGCCTGCTGTAATTATAAGAGAGATGCCATTGCCTATACCTTTCTCCTGGATCTGTTCACCAAGCCACATGATAAAAGCAGTCCCTGTAGTCAATGTGATGACTGTCAATATTCTGAATGCTACACCGGGATTATCCACTATCTGTAATCCCTGAAACCTTGCCGGGTTCTCGAGCCAGAGGCTGATAAAAAATGACTGGACTACAGCCAGGACGACTGTACCGTACCTGGTATACTGTATTATCGTTCTCCTGCCTGCCTCCCCTTCCTTTGATAATTTTTCAAGGTGAGGCACTACAGTAACCAAAAGCTGCAGAATGATCGAGGCGGATATATACGGCATAATACCCAGCGCGAATATAGTCAGACGCGTGAGAGCGCCGCCAGAAAACATATTCATAATGCCAAAGAGCGTGCCGCCCTGAGACCTGGACACATTCTCAAAAAACTGCACAAGCGCCGCGCCATTTACCCCAGGAGTAGGTATATAGGCGCCTATTCTATAGACACTGAGGAGCGCAAGCGTGATAAAAAGCTTTTTTCTCAGATCTGGTATCCTAAATGCGTTTGCTAAGGCTTTTATCATTTATCTTTGTTTGATTCTTTAGATTTCTTTTCTTCCGCGTTAGTTCCGCGATGTTTTTCAGTTCCGCGCGGTTCCGCGATTATTTCACATTTCCCGCCGACTGTTTCGATCTTTTTGACTGCGCTTTTCGAAAACGCGTGCGCCTTTATATTTACAGGTATCTTGATCTCGCCTCCGGCAAGCACCTTTAAAAATTTTACAGACTTTTTTATTATACGATTTTCTTTTAAAAGCTCGGGCGTAATAAAACTCTGCGTCTTTAAGCCTTCAAGATCACTGATATTTATTATATGTTCACCCTTTTTAGGGTACTTATTAAAGCCCCTCTTTGGCATCTTGCGAATAAGCGGCATCTGCCCGCCTTCGAAGCCAGGGGTCGTGCCTTTTCCAGTCCTGGACATCTGACCTTTGTGTCCTCTGGTAGATGTCTTGCCATGGCCTGAGCCTGGGCCCCGGCCTACGATCTTACGTCTCTTTTTCGAGCCCCTTGCTGGTTTTAGATCTTCTATCCTCATTGTATCCTTCTCTCGATACCGTGGGTAGCTGCGTAGGCTACCCAATTGGTAGCCTACGCAGCTACCCACGGTATAATATTATTCCTCTTCCTTATCCCGTTCGATTCTTAGTGTCTTCAGTCCCTCTAAAGTCGCCTTTGTTACATTTATAGGGTTCTGAGTACCCAATGACTTGGTGAGTATATCCTTTATACCTACAGCATCACATATGGCGCGGACTGTCCCGCCTGCAACAACACCAGTTCCTTCAGAGGCTGGCTTTAAAAGGACCTTTGCTGCGCCAAACTTGCCCATGACTTCATGCGGGATGGTGCTACCCTTCAAGCGCACTTCTAAGAAATTCTTCTTTGCGTCTGAAAGGCCCTTTTTTATTGCATTTACCACTTCATTTGCTTTGCCATATCCGCAGCCGACCTTGCCATTACCATTGCCAAGAGCTACCAAGGCAGTAAAAGAAAATCTCTTGCCGCCTTTGACAACCTTTGATACCCTGTTGACTGTAATGACCTTTTCTATGTATTGTTCCTGCTGGGCGTTATCTATCCCTCTCATTACTCTTTCTTTTACCTTTGACTGATCTTTACCTAACAATTGTTCCTCCGATTTTTAAAATTTCAGTCCTGCTTCGCGCGCAGAATCAGCAAACGCCTTTATACGTCCATGATAGAGATATCCGCCTCTATCAAATATGACCTTTTCCACACCGATCTTCTTCGCCTCTTTTGAAACATGCGCTCCCAGCTTCTTGGCTGCCTCTATATTCCCGCCCTTTGCGCATTCTTTCTTAAACGCCTTGTCATTTGTAGAAAATGACAGGAGCGTGATCTGGCTTAGATCATCTATCAATTGGATATGTAGATTTTTATGACTTCTATGCACGTTCAGCCTGGGCTTTTCTTTTGTCCCGGACACAGTCTTTCTTATCCTATGGTGCCTTGTTATCCTGCCTCCCTCTGCCTTATTTCTGATCTTCTTCTTTTTCATATTATGCGACTGCCTTTCCTGCCTTCTTCCTTACATGCTCGTCTGCGTATCTTATGCCTTTGCCTTTATATGGCTCTGGCTTTAAAAAATCTCTTATCTTCGCAGCAGCCTCTCCTACCTTTGCCTTATCAATACCTTCCACGACTATCTGATTTTGCTTTGGCGTCTTTACGCTGATTCCTTCTGGTATGGAATATGTCACCGGGTGCGAAAAACCCAGCTGTAGATTAAGCGTTTTTCCAGCTGCCTGCGCGCGATATCCCACTCCCTGAAGCTCCAAATTCTTTACATACCCCTCGTCAACGCCTTTTATCATATTCTGTATGTACGCCCTGGCAAGGCCGTGCATTGAATAGCTGATCTTGTCCTCTTTCGGCCTCTTCACTATCAACTTGTTTTCTTTTAACTCGACCTCTACCTGAGTCGGAAATGTCCAGCCCAGCTTGCCTTTTTGGCCTTCGACAAGGACCTTGCCTGCCTCTATCTTTATCTTTACCTTATCAGGTACTTGTATGGGTCTTTTTCCTATCCTTGACATAGCTCTTACCAGACATAGCAGAGTACTTCTCCGCCAGTCTGCATCTCCCTTGCCTGTAGATCTGTGACAATACCCCTGGATGTCGACAAAACCGCTATTCCCAGCCCGCCTAGCACTCTAGGTAACCTGTCCCTCTTAACGTATCTCCTGAGGCCTGGCCTTGAGATCCGCTTAATGCCTTTTATTGCAGCAGGTCCTGACTTTGTATATTTAATATATACCCTTAAGAGCCCCTGCTGCTCGTTCTCCATGAATTTAAAGTCCTTTATAAATTTCTCCCTCTTAAGAATACCCAATATTTCCTGAGATATCTTTGAGAACGGCACGTCTACCTTTATCTTCTTAGACATGATGCCATTCCTGATCACAGTCAGCATGTTTGCAATAGGATCTGTTAAACTCATCTTTGTGTCTCCATGTTAATCGCGGAACTTATGCGGAACATTCGTTCCTTCCGCATTGGTTCCGCGCTCTTTTTCAGTTCCGCGTTAGTTCCGCGGTATTTTACCAGCTCGCCTTTGTAATACCCGGTATCTCTCCCCTTGACGCCATTTCCCTGAAACATATACGACAGATGTGAAACTTCCTCATGTAACCTCGGGGCCTGCCGCACAGCTGACACCTGTTGTACCCCCGCACCTTAAACTTTGGTATCTTCTTTTGTTTTGCTATCAAGCACTCTTTTGCCATTATTAGCTTTCAGCTATCAGCCTTCAGCTAGTGAAAGCTGAAGGCTGATAGCTCTCCTATTGTTCGCCCTTTTTCCTAAAAGGCATGCCAAGCAGTCTTAAAAATTCGAATGACTCTTCTTTTGATCCTGATTTAATATTCATGATGACATCCATGCCCTGGATCTTGCCTATTTTATCAACATCGATCTCTGGAAATATCGACTGCTCTTTCAGGCCAAGCGAGTAGCTTCCTCTTTCATCAAAAGAATCAGGCTTGATGCCCCGGAAATCCCTGATCCTTGGCAATGCGACATTTATCAGCCTGTCCAAAAATTCATACATCCTGTTACCGCGCAATGTGACCTTGCAGCCAATAGGTATGCCTTTGCGTATCTTAAAATTTGCTATTGCCTTTTTCGCCCTTGTAACAGCCGGCTTCTGTCCTGTTATCATAGCCAGGTCTTTTTGCGCCTGCTCAAGTATTTTTATGTCCTGACTTGCAGCGCCTACACCCATATTCACGACGATCTTCTTCAGCATCGGCGCCTGTAGAGGATTTTTGTAGCCGAATTTCTTGCTCAGCTCCGGCACGATCTCTTTTTGGTATTGCTCTAATAATCTCGGCGTCATTTTAAATCAATTCCTTACATTTTTTGCAGATCCTGGTTTTTGTGCCGTCTGTCAATGTGCTAAAACCGATCCTTGTTGTCTTGTTGCATTTCTGACAGACCACCATGAGATTAGAAACGCTCATAGGGCTTTCCATCTGAATTATACCGCCTTGTTGGTCCTCGCGCGTCCGCTTGGCATGTTTCTTAATAAAATTAATGCCCTGCACAAGCGCCCTTCCTTTGACTGGAAACACAGTAATAATCTTTCCAGACTTACCTTTGTCTTTGCCGGCGATCACCCTTACTGTATCGTTCTTTCTAATTTTAGCCATATTATATAACTTCCGGAGCCAATGAGATGATCTTCATGAAGTTCTTATCTCTAAGCTCTCTTGCTACAGGGCCAAAGATCCTTGTGCCCCTTGGATCTAACTGAACATCTATAATGACTATTGCATTTCTATCAAAACGTAGGTATGAACCATCCTGCCTATGAATAGCATTGGCGGTCCTTACGATCACTCCCTTGACGACCTCGCCCTGCTTGACTGTTCCATCTGGCGTGGCCTCTTTTATATTTGCGCTTATGATATCTCCTATCTCTGCAATATCCCTGCCATGCCTGCCTATTACACTAATACAGCAAGCCTTCTTAGCCCCTGTATTGTCCGCCACATCTAACATCGTCTGCATTCTGATCATAGTTATTTTAATACCTCTATTAACCGCCATCTCTTATGCTTCGACACCGGACGCGTCTCCTGTATCTTGACCTTGTCTCCGACCTTAGCGCTGTTCTTTTCGTCGTGAGCCATTACCTTGTTGAACTTTCTGACAACTCGCTTGTAAACAGGATGAGTGGTCGTCCTGTTTATCTTTACAAGTATGCCCTTGTCCATCTTATCGCTTACAACTTCCCCTGTTCTTTCCTTGCGCCTGTTTCTTGTCTCCATATTATTTTTCCCTCAATATAGTTAAGACTCTTGCAATGTCCCTCTTGGCAACTTTGATCTTTGACGGCTTTTCAATCCGGCCGGTTGCGACCTGAGACCTCATCTCAAAAAGGGACTTCTTTAGCCCCATGATCTTTTCTTCCAATTCCTGCTTTGATAAACCTCGAAGCTCTGATGTCTTTGTCATATATTCTTACCACCTCCGTAGCTGCGTAGGCTACCGCGTCGGTAGCCTACGCAGCTACGGAGGTGGTCCATGTTATTTACCCGCGGTCTTTGCG
>CAZTIQ010000006.1:0-2834 GCA_964613735.1 uncultured Planctomycetia bacterium
CGGCGGAATATTATTCAAAAAAAGGCGATGAGGTGATCGTACTGGATAATTTGATGCGATCTAATCTATTCGGTTATAACAAGGAGAGCGTGGAGTATAACTGGAATTATCTGGGCCAGCTCGAGAATGTAAAGAGGATAAAAGGGGATATAAGGGAAGAAAAGGACGTGATGAAGGCGCTGGGTAACGGCGTTGATGCGGTGATACACACGGCAGGCCAGCCAGGCGTGCCGCTTTCCATGAAGATTCCGAGAGAGGATTTCAGTATAAATGCCTATGGCACATTAAATGTATTAGAGTGCACCAGACAGGTCTCGCCAAAGGCCGCATTCTTATATTGCTCCACGAATAAAATTTACGGCGAAAATGTGGACAGTATTGCATTAGAGGAAAAGGAGACAAGGTACGTCTATAAAAGCAAAAAAGGCGTGCCAGAGACATTGTCAATGGATCTGACCGGGCATACGCCTTACGGCGCGTCAAAATATACCGGTGATATTTATACACAGGAATATGGCCATATTTACGGCATGAAGACAGCAGTGTTTCGCATGTCCTGCATATATGGAACAAGGCAATTTGGTTTTGAAGACCAGGGATGGGTTGCGTGGTTTGTTATTGCAAATTTGACAGGTCAGCCGATCATTGTTTACGGCGATGGAAAGCAGGTAAGGGATTTATTGTATGCTGATGACCTGGTAGAGGCATATGATAAGTTTATAAATAGCGATGTAAGGCATGACGTGTACAATATAGGCGGAGGGTCCAGAAACACTACCTCGCTCCTGGAGTTTATTGCGATGATAGAGAAGAAGACAGGTATCAAGTTTAGAAAGATAGAGCATAAAGAGTGGCGGCCAAGCGATCAAAAGGTCTATATCTCTGATATATCCAAGGTCTCCAAGGCGCTTGATTGGAAACCAAAGATCAGTCCTGAAAAAGGCCTTGAGAAGGTAGTTGAGTGGGTAGGCAATAACACTAAATTCTTCATCTAATTTCATGGAGGCGGAATGAAGGCAATATTCTTAGATAGAGACGGCGTTATAAACAAAGATCCAGGGAACGGGGATTATATCAAGTCCTGGAAAGAGTTTCAGTTTTTACCAGGCGCTATCGAGGCCATTAAGATGCTGAATAAAAACGGTTTTGAAATATTTGTGATCTCTAATCAGGCAGGCGTTGGCAGAGGGATTTATTCAAAAGGCGACCTTGATGATATCACCAGAAATATGCTTAGAGAGATCAAGGCGCAGGGCGGTAATATCAGGTCTGTTTCATATTGCACGCATAGGCCTGATGAAGGTTGTAACTGCAGGAAACCCAACACAGGCATGATAGAAGAATCAACAAAGGGCCTGGATATAGTCTTTAAGGATACTTATTTTATAGGAGATTCATGGCGCGATATAGGGGCAGGTAAAAAAGCGGGATGCAAGACCATACTTCTGCTTACAGGCAAGGAAGATCTGGACAGTCTAAAGGCGCGGGATATTAAACCTGATTTTGTTAAAAAAGATCTTAAGGAGGCAGTCGAATGTCTGTTAAAGCAAGGCTAAAGATAGTAGGCGAGCTTTTTAGATTTTTATGGGAAAGAAAACTCTGGTGGATGATACCGATTGTAATGGTGCTTCTTTTGTTCGGGCTTCTGATATTCTTTACGCAGTCATCAGCTGTCGCGCCGTTTATTTATACACTGTTCTAGAATGAAAATTCTTATTGTACACGCATACGCTGGGATAGGCCATAAAAAGGCAGCAGAGGCCATCAGGGATGCCCTCCAGGGATACAAGGACATGGATGTCAAGTGTGTAGATGTCCTTGATTATACAACCAGGTTCTTTAAATTTTCATATCCCAGCACTTACTTATTTTTAATAGACAGGGTCCCGTTTTTGTGGGGATGCCTGTATTATTTCTTTGATATCAGACTGGTAGACATTGTGCTTGCCCCGCTGAGGAGGATCTTTCACAATCTTCAGGCAAAGAGATTCGTAAGATTTTTGTTGGACGAAAAACCAGACGTGGTCTTGTGTACGCATTTTCTGCCGGCAGAGGTCGTCTCTGACTTAAAGAGAAAGGGCCTTTTTAGCGGCAGGCTCATTACAGTAGTCACTGATTTTATTTCCCATGCGTTTTGGATGGCAAGGCATTCAGACTATTTTATCGTTGCCATTGACAGGACAAAAAAGGACCTTTTAAAGAGAGGGATCCCAGAAGATAAGATAAAGGCCATGGGAATACCCTGCGAGTCCAAGTTTAGCGTTACTAAAGGCAGGGCTGGTTTAATAAAAGAGTTAGGATTGGAAAAAGGTTTTTTTAATCTGCTCATGATGGGCGGGGGTTTTGGAACAGGCCCTGTCAGGGATATCATTCATTCATTGTCAAGGGAATCAAGGATAAGGGATACTATCCAGGTAGTAGTCATATGCGGAAAGAATAAAAAGTTGTTTGATGAACTTGATTCCGCCCGGAAATTTTTAAAATTAAGGCTAAAGGTCTTTGGGTTTATGAACAATATAGATGAATTCATGGAGGTAAGCGACTGCATAATAACTAAATCAGGCGGATTGACTGTATCAGAGGCTTTATCAAAGAAATTGCCTATGATCATAACAAGCCCGATACCAGGTCAGGAGACAAGGAACTGTAATATCCTCACAGGATTTGGCACAGCAGTACGCGCGGACAGGGTCGAGGATGTCATAGACCGCGTGAGCGAGTTTATAGATCGTCCGGAAAAAATAATAGGCATGAAGGCCAGGATAAACCTATTGTCCTACCCAAACGCCGCAAGAGACATAGTAAGCTTTATTACCAATAAATAACTTTACACT
>CAZTIQ010000006.1:2934-19465 GCA_964613735.1 uncultured Planctomycetia bacterium
CTCAAGTGTAAAGTTAGGGGGCGGGGAGATGAAGATCGAATTGATAAAAAAGCTGCCGAAGCATGTTGCTGAAATCATAAGGCTTGTTGGCGGTATTGCTGACAAGGAAGGCATCTCTGCGTATATTGTAGGCGGGCCAGTGAGGGATATTCTGCTTGATCGAAAAAACCATGACCTGGATTTTGTCGTGGAGGGCAATGCCATAGAGTTTGCCGAAGTCCTGAACAGGACCTTAAAAGGAACCTTAAAAACCCACCAGCCTTTTTACACAGCCACCATTGAATTCAATAAAGAGAGAATAGACCTTGCTACAGCGAGGAGCGAGGTCTATAAAAAAATAGCCGCGTATCCGGATGTGACCCCAGGGTTTATTAAGGATGATCTATTCAGAAGGGATTTTACTGTAAACGCAATGGCAGTTTCTATCAATAGAAAGAGCTTTGGCGAGCTCATTGATTTTTATAACGGCTTAAATGATTTAAAGAAGGGCGTTGTAAAGGTCTTGCATGACAAGAGTTTCATGGATGACCCTACGAGGATATTCAGGGCAGTGAGGTTTGCAGTAAGATTAAAATTCAGGATAGACTCGCGCACAAAAAAGCTTATGAAGGAATCTATACTTGCAGGTTGTCTGGGAGAGGTAAATCGCGGGAGGATTAAAAAGGAAGTAGAGTCATTTTTAAAAGAGAAGGACCCCCTGAAGTGCCTGGAGGAGTTTTCTAAACTAATATGATCATCAGAATGCTGCAAATCAAGAGAGGACATTATGGGATTACGTGCTGATAGGGTTAAGAAGGTATTGAGAATAGAGATCTCCAGGATCCTGCAGGAAGATTTAAGGGACCCGCGAATAGGATTCGCGACTGTTATGAGGATAGACCTCACAGGAGACCTGAGGTATGCAAAGATCTATTTCAGCATAATGGGGGATGAAGCCCATCAGGAATCAAGCATAGAGGGAATAAAAAGCGCATCAGGATACATCAGAAGACTCGTAGGCGAGAGACTGAAATTAAAATACGTCCCGGAACTTTCTTTCAAGCTTGACAGATCTATAGAGTATGGCGTTAATCTTGAAAAAACATTTGAGAGGTTAAGAAATGAGCATTCGCAAGATCAAGACAGCAATAAAGAAGTTCAATAAATTTCTTATTACCGCGCATATAAATCCTGATGGGGATTCTGTAAGCAGTCAGCTTGCCATGGCGTCTTTGTTAAAGAGGCTCGGCAAGGAGGTTTTGATTTTTAACGATAGCCCTGCGCCGCACATGCTGCGATTTATAAAAGGCGCAGACGAGATAGTGACTCAGATGAAAGAGGGCTATGATTTTCAGGCTGTCATCGTCCTTGATTGCCCGGATATGACGAGGACTGGCAAGGTCGAGGAGTTTGTAACTGAAGATAAAGTCATCATCAATATCGACCACCACATATCTAATGAGAATTTCGGAAGATTCAATTGGGTCGAGACTGATATTTCGAGTGCAGGAGAGATGGTGTTTCAGTTATTCAGGGCATTCAGGATGAAGATACAGTATGATGAGGCCGTTAGCATATACGCAGCTATTATGACTGACACAGGTTCTTTCAGGTACAGCAATACTTCTTCTGAGACTCACAGAATTGCAGCAGAGCTGGTAGAGAAGGGCGTGTTACCGTATGAGATCTACACAAAGATCTATGAGGCGAATTCTGTTCAGGATACTAAATTATTAGGCGAGACGCTCCAGACGCTGAAGGTAACAGATGATGGGATCATTGCATGGCTTTGGGTGACAAAGGACATATTGAAGAAGACCAAGGCATCGCTTGAAGGCACAGAAAATATAATAAATTTTGCTCGTTCAATAGAAGGGGCTAAAATAGCGATACTTTTCAGAGAGACAGGGACTGAAAACAGGGTAAAGGTCAGTTTTCGTTCAAAAGGAGAGGTAGATGTAAATAAACTTGCCTCATTTTTTGGCGGAGGAGGTCATAAAACAGCAAGCGGGTGTACTGTATTCGGGAAGATGGAAGAGGTAGAGAAGAAGGTTTTAGCCGAAGCGCAAAAAGCAGTAAAGGGTTAACCGCGGAACTTAACCTGGGTAGATGCGTAGGCTACCCATATGGGTAGCCTACGCATCTACCCAGGGAACTATATGGATGGTATACTCGTAATAAATAAACCCGCAGGTATCACCTCGCATGATGTTGTAGATGCCATACGCAGGAAATTTCATATAAAACGCGTGGGCCATGCAGGAACGCTGGATCCCATGGCAACTGGAGTGCTGGTGATCCTCATCGGCAAAGCAACAAAATTGTCAGTCAGTTTCATGGAGCGCGATAAAGAATATGTAGCAAGGCTTTTTCTTGGAAAGAGCACGGATACGCAGGATTCCACGGGTAAGACATTAGAGACCATGCCTTTTAATGGGATCGAGGCGGATCTTGTCAGAGAGACCTTGAATAGTTTTTTAGGAGAGATAGAACAGATACCGCCCATGGTATCTGCCAAGAAATATAAAGGGAAAAAATTATATGAGCTTGCCCGTAAAGGTAGGTCTGTCCCAAGAGAGCCATGCCTGATCAAGATACGCGAGATCGAGCTTTTGGATTTCGATCCCCCGGAGTTTGTCTTCCGCGTTAGATGTTCAAAAGGCACTTACGTGAGGACATTGTGCGAATCCATAGGAAAAAGATTGGGCTACCCAGCTCATATGTCAGGTCTTTCAAGGACGATATCCGGAGAATTTAGTTTAAAAGATGCAAAGGAATTAGGTGCGGTAAGTGAAAAAGACCTGCGACTATTATAAGAATAAAAAAGTTGTAGCAGCTATTGGTATATTTGATGGAGTGCATAAGGGCCATCAGAAGATAATAAAAAAAGTGATCGCCTGCTCACACTTTGATCATGTCAAGAGCCTTGTAATAACATTCCATCCTCATCCCCGGAATGTTTTAAACCCGCGCTCAAAGATCCCGCTTCTATTATCCCTGGGGCACAGGCTCAGGCTCATAAAAGAAATGGGAGTAGATCATGTCTCGGTCATCAAATTTACAAAAAAACTTTCCAGAATGACTTCTCTTGATTTTGTCAAACGCGTCTTGCTGCATGATTTTAATATAAAGACGATCATCGTCGGCACAAATTTTCTATTCGGCCAGGGGCATAAAGGTGACTTTGCATATCTCAAGAAGATTGGCCAGAGACATGATTTTAATGTCATTGGCGTTAAACCGGTAAAGATGAAGCGCGTCAATATATCCAGCACAAGGATACGAAAGGCCGTTGAAAAATCAGATATAAGGAATGCCGGCAGGATGCTGGGCAGGCCAGTCACTATTTTAGGGACTGTTGTGAAAGGTAGGAAGGTGGGCAGGCGTCTTGGATTTCCAACTGCAAATATTAATCCACATCACGAGGCGATCCCGCAGAGCGGGGTCTATGCAGTGGATGCAAGACTTTTAAACAAGAAATACCAAGGGATATTAAACATCGGAACCCGGCCTACATTTGGAAAAGACGCAGAGCCAACAATAGAATTGCATATATTTGATTTTAATAAAAATATATATGGGAAGGATCTACAAATAATATTTAATAATAAGATAAGGAATGAAAAAAGATTCAGCTCTATCGAAGCGCTTAAGAGACAGATCAAAAAGGACATCTCCGTGGCAATGGTTCGACGCAGTCGTCTTCTGCGGCCTTGCTCCCCAAAGTAACCGCCCTATATGTAGCACTCGCCAATTGTCATAACCCCACTATATTGTGTAACTTAAAAAAAGATAATATTTTAGCTTGACACTAAATTGCCACTCGTGTAAACTCTAACTACACAGTGGAGCAAAGTGGAGAGAAGTGGGGTAGCCTATGTTTTATGGCGAGTTTGAACATGCATTGGACAGGAAAGGCAGGATTATCATCCCGTCCAAATTTAGAGACGCTCTTAAGGAACATTATATAGAGCGTTTTTTTATTACACGTGGACTTGATAAATGTCTATTTATGTTTGCTGAGGATGAGTGGAGACTGCAGGAGCAGAAATTCAAGGCCATGTCATTTACAAAATCAGAATTCAGGCGTTTTAACAGGATCTATTTTTCAGGGGCGTCTGACCTGACGCCTGACAAACAGGGAAGGATCTTGATACCGACGTATTTAAAAGAGTATGCTGGTATCAAAAAAGATGTGTTCATAATAGGCGTGTCGAATCGCATTGAGATATGGGGTAGGGAAAACTGGAAGGAATATTATCAGATATCCAAAGATACCTTTGAAGATGTCGCTGAGAAACTGATAGATCTGTAGTAGCTACAGGAAAGGACCCAGGTATGTATCGCCACATTCATAATGATCCTTTACGATCGAAGAGGCGCGATATACGTTGTTTCAATATTCCCATCGAATGTATACGCAAGACAAGGTCTTTGAACGTTGATAACTGTTCGTGTTCTGTCAGCCGCGAGGTGTACAAGATAATAAAAAGCAGCAACGGCAGAAAGATGTTCAGTCATTACCATAGCTTGAGGTGGATATAGTTTAATGCATGAGCCTGTTCTTCTGGAGGAGGCGCTGTACTTTTTAGATCCTCTTCCGGGAAAGATAATTATAGACGCTACTATAGGCGCAGGGGGGCATGCAGAAGAGATACTCAAGAGGCTGCAGCCTGGCGGTAAGCTGATAGGCATAGACAGAGATTCCGAATCCTTAAAAATAGCTCACGAAAGACTCAAGTGTTTTGAAGACTCCGTTATACTTGTAAACAAAAATTTTAGATCCATTAAAGATGTAATGCTGGAACTGGGAATAGGAGCAGTAGATGGAATTTTATTTGATCTCGGGATATCCAGTATCCAGATGGAGACGGGAGAAAGAGGATTCAGTATAAAGAATATCGGTCCATTGGATATGCGCATGGACCGGAACCAGTCCCTGACAGCAAAGGAGCTGGTAAACGATTTAAGTGAATCAGAGCTTTCAAGCTTGATAAAGAGCTATGGAGAAGAACGTTTTCATAGGAGGATAGCAAGAAATATAGTCTCTGCTCGCAAGAGTAAGGAGATCGCGACTACCCAGGATCTGACAGAGGTAGTTTACAGGTCTCTGCCTCATGGCCTGAAGAGACAGAGGATTCACCCGGCAACGCGTACATTTCAGGCTCTCAGGATAAGTGTAAATGATGAACTGGGTGGCATAGAGGAGGCGCTGAGACAGGCGCCGGATATACTTAAAAAAAATGGACGTATGTGCGTTATCTCCTTTCATTCTTTAGAGGACAGGATCGCAAAAAACATCCTGAAGGATTTTAAGGCAAAGGGGATCTGCAAGACGCTTACAAAAAAGGTCGTAAGAGCAAAAGAAGAGGAACTCTTAAGAAATCCTCGCTCAAGAAGCGCGAAACTCAGGGCAGCGGAGAGATCGATATGATGACAATGCTGAAGACACACAAACCCGTAGTCTTTGTATTTATTATTACTCTAGTCGCGCTTTTTTATGTCAATCAGCAGGCCCTTATTTATCAGATAGGGTTGAATGTCAAAGAAAATCAACAGACACACTCAAAGTTGGTTGACCGCAATAGAATACTAGTATACAATGTCCTTAACTTGAAGTCGCCTGTTACGCTTGAAACTAAACTCTTAGCCGAAAAGGTAGAGTTGGATATGCCCCACAAATGGCAGGTGGTCAAACTAGGCAGTTCCCCGGAAAATAACGAACGCAAAAATGTAGCAAAAAGTGGTCTCTTCGCCAGTCTATTTGTAATCGGTCGTGAAGCTGAGGCCAGCCCGAACAGATAAAAAATCGTGAATAAATTGATCGCCCCCCGAATCAAAAAGATTCTGTATTCTTTAGTGGTCTTGTTTGTGCTTTTAGCTGTAAGGCTATTCTGCGTGCAGCTTGGCGCGGCAAAACCATTGTCAAAACTCGCCTCTGATCAATATAAGACATTTTCACGTCTTCTCCCCAGGCGCGGCATGATATATGACCGCAATCTAAGGGAGCTCGCTGTTTCAATAAACCTCGATTCCGTATTCATAGATCCTGCATTAGTCGAAGACAGGCAGTCCGCAGCCAATAAACTCTCCGAAGTCTTAGAAGAAGACCCTGATGTCATCCTTAAAAAACTGAACAATGATAAGCGCTTTGCATGGCTGGCCAGACGAATCGATGCCCGGGCTGCAAATGACATAAAAAGGCTTTCCATAAAAGGTATTGGTTTTATAAAAGAGCCGAAGCGTGTATACCCCAATGATACGCTCGCCAGCCATGTGCTTGGTTTTGTCGGGTTAGATGATGAAGGCCTGGAGGGTATTGAGCTTTTGTACGATGGTTACCTTACAGGGACCGTAGGATGGATCTATTCGATCAGGGACGCCAAAAAGCGCGAGGTACATGGCTATGAATATCGTGAGATCCCTCCTGCTGATGGAAATGACGTTGTGCTTACGATAGATAGCGTAGTGCAGTCTTTTGCAGAGAATGCGCTGGATAGTACTTTTAAAAAATACAATGCTAAAGGTGGCATGATAGTCGTCATGGATCCTTACACAGGCGACATATTGGCGCTTGCGAACAGGCCCACCTTTGACCCTAACAAGATAGGAGACTCCTCTGTTGAGGCAAGGCGCAACAGGGTGATATGTGATTTTTTTGAGCCAGGGTCAAGCTTTAAGATAGTGACTGCGACTGCTGTGATTGAAGAAGATGTGATCGGCATGGACGACGAGATCTACTGCGAGAATGGAGAGTTTAAGTGGTCCAAACATATTTATCACGACCACAAGCCCCACGAATGGCTAAAATTTAAGGACATAATCAAGCATTCCTCTAATATCGGAACTATGAAATCAGCGCTTAAGGTTGGGAGCAAGAGATTATACAGATATATAAAGAGATTTGGTTTTGGAAAAAAGACAGGCATAGATCTTCCAGGCGAGGTAGAAGGCATTATCAGACCTACTAATAAGTGGTCAAAGCTTTCTCTCTGCAGTATATCCATGGGGCAGGAGGTCACTGTGACTGCTATTCAGCTGGCATGCGCCCTATCCAGCGTGGCAAACGGAGGATTTTATGTTAAGCCAAGGATCATCGCAAAGGTCCAGGACAAGACTGGCTATGTTATAAAGAAATTTGAGCCAAGGAAGCTCCATAGGGTCATGTCAGTCGAGGCGTCTCAGAAGGTGAGAGGGATATTGAGGGGCGTGGTTGAAAAAGGGACAGGGACCCGAGCTGAGGTAAAGGGCTATTCTCCAGCGGGAAAGACTGGCACAGCGCAAAAGGTAGAGGAAGACGGCAGGTATTCTCATAGGAAATTCATGTCATCCTTTATAGGATTTTTACCTTATGATGATCCGAAGTTTGTAGTAGTGGTCTTGATGGATGAACCCAGGCCTCAATATTATGGCGGCACTGTGTGCGCGCCTGTGTTTAAAAAGGTTGCCGAGCAGCTGATGCGCTATTACAAGATCGAACCGACTTCCTAACTTTACACCCGCCTTAGGCGAGAGTGTAAAGTCACCGAGGTGTGAACCATGAAGCTGAAGGACATAATAGAAAATTTTCAAGGCGTAAAGAAGGTCGAGGGCAAATTGACTTTGGATATAAAGGGTCTTGCCTGTGACTCGAAAAAGGTCAGAGGGTCATACCTCTTTGTGGCAATAAAGGGCTCTAGATTTAACGGCTCTGATTTTATTGAAGAGGCGATTGAAAGGGGCGCAAGCAGTATTATATTGGATTGGGACCAGGGCAAGGTGCCTATTTTAAGAAAAGGCCCTACCTATATATATGTAGATGATGCAAGGGCTGCGCTTTCTCATGGCTGTAGGTCATTTTATAAAGATATTTCCGCTAATATGTATACTATAGGTATAACCGGCACCAACGGTAAGACCACAGCCACCTATTTGATAGAGAGCTTATTTAAGAAAAAAGGAGAAAAGACAGGCGTTATAGGCACTATAAACTACAGGTTTGGAGAACGCCTGATACCTTCAGTCAATACCACGCCAGGAGTGCTAGAGCTATATACTTATTTGAACAATATGTATAAAGAAAATGTGAAGAACTGCATAATAGAGGTCTCGTCGCATTCTCTGGACCAGGGCAGGATAGATACATTGCAGTTTGACACAGCCATATTCACAAATCTTACAAAAGAGCATCTGGATTATCACGGGGATATGGATAGCTATCTTGCGTCCAAGATGAAGCTGTTCGCAAAGATTAAAAATAACGGATACGCAATAATAAATAAAGATGATCCTGCGTCTGAGAGGATCATAGACAGGGTCAGATCAGATAAAAAGGCTAACATAATTACTTACGGCATAGAAAACGCTGCAGATGTATACGCCAGTGACATAATATCTTCTCAGGGCGGGCTGAGATTTAAAATCTGCGTACAAGAAGGCGCTGCCAGGGCCGAGGTCGAATCAAGGCTTATCGGCAAGCACAATGTGTACAATATTCTCGCTAGCGCGGCATGCGGCATTGCCATGGGAATGCCATTAGAAGATATAAGTTCAGGTCTGGGAGAGGTCGAAGTATTGCCTGGCAGACTTGAAAAGATCGACTGCGGACAGGATTTTCAGGTCTTTGTGGATTATGCTCATACAGAGAATGGCATGGAGAATGTCTTAAAGGCATTGAAGGGGTTAAATCCTGAAAGGCTCCTCTGTGTATTTGGCTGCGGCGGCGACAGGGATAAGTCAAAAAGGGGCCCTATGGGCAGGATTAGCGCTCAGATCTCAGATAAACTATTTATAACAAGCGATAATCCGCGGAGTGAAGATCCGGCTGATATAATCAGAGAGATCACTCGAGACATAGATAGAAAAGATGCAGATTATGTCATAGAACTAGATAGATACAGCGCCATTGATAAGGCGCTGAAAGAGGCCAGAAAAGGAGATATAGTGCTTGTGGCTGGAAAGGGCCATGAGACATATCAGATATTTAAAGACACCACTCTCCCTTTTGACGACAGGGAAGTGGTAAAAAAGATACTAAAAGGGAGGTACACATGTTTACAGTCAAAGATATCTTGATGTCCACAACCGGGGTACTTTTGTCAGGAAACGAGAATGAAATACTGCGGGGCGTTTCTACTGATACGCGTCGTTTAAAGGGCGGCGAACTTTTTGTAGCGATAAAAGGTGTGAGGTTTGACGGCCATAATTTTATACTGGATGCTGTCTCAAAAGGCGCTGGTGCAGTACTGGTCCAGGACGGGTGTATTACGAATTCAAACTTCAAACTTCCTAATACCTCCCTGATCTCTGTGCCAAACAGCATAACTGCCCTGGGCGACATTGCCCGCTTTCACAGAGCCAGATTTAAAATACCGCTTATAGGTATCACTGGTTCCAACGGAAAGACGACTACAAAAGAGATGACAGCCGCGATACTTGCCAAGAAATTTAATATAATAAAGAATTTTGGCACAGAGAACAATCATATTGGCGTCCCTCTTACGCTCATGCGTATAAATGCAGACCACAAGATAGCTGTCCTGGAAATGGGGACAAACCATCTTGGCGAGATCAAGCGGCTTTCAGAGATAGCTGCTCCGACCATGGCCATTATTACAAACATAGGGCCGTCGCATTTGCAGCACCTGAAAGACATGGATACTGTGCTCAAGGCAAAGTGCGAGGTCTTGGATTATTTTCGCGATAAAGAAGCCACGGTCGTGGTAAACGGAGACGATGACTTATTGAAAAAGGTAAAGACAGACTTAAAGACAATAAAATTCGGTCTTAATAAAGATTTTGACTTTTATGCGGACAAGGTAGATCTCCAGGCGGATGGGATAAATTTTAGATTAAATGGAAAATGGGAGATAAATTTGACCGTAGTGGGTAGGCACAATGTATATAACGCCCTTGCCGCCATAGCAGCAAGCTGGCAATTTGGCGTCGATATAGCAGAGATCCAGGAGGCCTTAAAAGAGTTCAGGGTCCCGAATATGAGGATGGAGGTAAAGAGATTAAAGGATATTAAAATAATAAATGATACATATAATTCTAATCCTATGTCAATGAGGCATGCAATAGAGGCGCTGAAAGATATAACTACAAAAGGGAGAAAGGTGCTGGTTGCAGGTGACATGCTGGAGCTGGGCCATCTGTCAGGGAGATTCCATCATCTGGTGGGCAGGCAGGCAGCCGAGTCAGGGATCGACCTGATAGTGGCAGTAGGAAAGCTCGCTGAGTTTATTTCCAATGGCGCGCAGGAAGCAGGCATGAGTGAAAAAAAGATAAAGAGGTGCAATCTCACGCGAGAGGCGTGTGAGGCAGTTCTGCATTTAATAAAAAAAGGAGACACGGTCCTTATAAAGGGCTCGCGCGCAATGAAGATGGAACAGATAGTAAGGGAGCTGGAAGTTCAGTTTAAAGTTTAACCTGACCTCCGCAATCCCAAAGGTCCACAATGACAATATCATAACATGCTATATTATCTACTTTATCCTCTAAGAGAACATTTTTTCGTATTTAATGTATTCAAATACATTACATTCAGGGCTGCGCTTGCAGGCGTGACAGCCTTTTTAATAACAGTCATCTTTGCCCCGCCTATTATAAGGAAATTAAAGAAGCTTAAGATAGGCGAGACCATCAGGCGCAAGCATTGCCCTGACCTCTATGATCTGCACAAGGTAAAAGAGGGGACGCCTACGATGGGCGGGATATTGATACTTTTGGGCATAAGCGTGTCTACTGTATTGTGGGCTGATATAAAAAATAGCTTTGTCTTGTTGGCGCTTATGGTGCTTTTATGGTTGGGTGGAATCGGTTTTCTGGATGATTACAAAAAGCTTACCTCACGTTCGAAATCCGGCGCAAGGGGTTTGAATAAGCGGGCAAAGTTATTAGCGCAGGCAGTGGCTGGATTGATCATAGCTGCATTCCTGTATATGAATCCAGAGACATCCAGCATGTTAGAGATGCCATTTTTTAAAGAAATGGCAATAAACATGGGCATTTTCTATATACCTTTTGTGGTCCTTGTTATTACAGCAGCATCAAACGCAGTCAATCTTACTGATGGCCTGGATGGCCTTGCAATAGGATGCATCGTATTGACTGCAGTCGCCTATTCCGGTATGAGCTATGTGACAGGTCATGCGCAATTCGCGAGCTATCTCGGGATCTACCACCTGCCTGCTGCGGGTGAATTGACGGTGTTTTGCGCTGCCATAGCAGGCGCAGGGCTTGGGTTCTTGTGGTACAATTCTTTTCCAGCTTCGATATTTATGGGAGATACTGGCGCATTGGCGCTGGGCGGGGCGATCGGAACAGTCGCTGTGTTTGTAAAAAAAGAGATCATCCTGCTTTTAGTCGGCGGGATATTTGTAGCAGAGGCACTCTCAGTGCTTTTGCAGGTGATATCTTTCAGGTGTACAGGGAAGAGGATATTTAAGATCGCGCCGCTGCACCATCATTTTGAGATGTGCGGCTGGAAAGAGCCAAAGGTCATTGTGAGGTTTTGGATAATAGCAATAATCCTGATGCTTTTAAGCTTCGCTTCTCTAAAATTGAGATAAACCATGGTAAGAGGAAAGAATATGCAGAAGGTTGTGATAATAGGACTAGGGAAAAGCGGTATGGCGGCTGCGAGGTTGGTTGCGGTACAGGGCCACACTGTGTTCATCAGTGAATTAAAAAAAGACCATGCTACAGCATCGTCCATAGACTTGTTAGTAGATGAAAAAACGGTCAATAGGGCCAATATAGAGGTAGGCCTGCATACAGATAAGTTCATAAAGGGTTCTGATCTAATGGTCATAAGTCCTGGGGTAGGGCCAAATTCCATAGCAGTCAAGCTGGCAGAAGACAGGGGTATACCCATAATAAGCGAGCTGGAGCTGGGCTATAGCGCGTGCCCTGCACCTATACTTGCTGTAACAGGGACCAGCGGCAAGACCACTGTGACTACCTTGATAGGCCAGATGCTGTCCTCTCAGGGCCGGGATACTATTGTGTGCGGCAATATTGGCAATCCCTTGAGCAAAGAGATGGGGAGAATAAAAAAAGATTCTATTGTGGTTTTGGAAGTGAGTTCTTTTCAGCTCGAGAGGATCAAGACATTTAAACCTAAATCCAGCATTATATTAAATATATCGGATAATCATTTGGATAGACATAAAGACATAGAAGAATATATTGGTTTGAAAAAAAGGATATTTTTAAATCAGGGCAAGGGAGACGTTGTATTTTTGAACGGAAGGGATAAGTTTCTTAGAGAGATTTCTCAGGATATAAAGGCAAGGGTGGAGTTTTTTGACACATATAAGGATTTCGGCAATAGGTTCAATATAAGAAATGAAAATTTTCTGGCTGCCATGTCCATGGCATCACTAGAGGGCGTCAGTGAAGATGTGATGCTGGACGTCATCTTGAGATTTAAAGGCATTGAGCACAGACTTGAGCACGCAGGGTCAAGAGATGGCGTAGATTTTATAAATGACTCAAAGGCGACTACTGTCTCAAGCGTTGAATGGGCATTAAGGTCTTTGGACGGGAGGATTATACTGATCATGGGAGGCAGGTATAAGGGCGGGGATTTTGGCAGATTAAAAGCGTCCCTTGATAAAAAAGTCGATCTTGTCATCGCAATAGGCGAGGCCAGTTCAGAGATAAAAGCGCATCTCAATGGGTATAGAGATATAGTCGAGGGAAAAGATCTGGAGGATGCAGTAGGTATAGCATTTAAAAGGGCTAAAAAAGGGCACAAGATCCTGCTTTCGCCAGGCTGTTCGAGCTTTGATATGTTTAAGAACTACGAAGAACGCGGCAGGGTATTTAAGGAACTGTGTAATAGCCAATGAAAAAAGAGACGCAGAACTTACTGATAACAGCGACTATTTTAATATGCGCAGGCATTGTCATGGTCTATTCTTCGTCGAGCATCTATGCATACGAAAAGTTCCATGACAGCAGTTTCTATCTAAAGCGGCATCTGGCGCATTTCTTGATCGGGCTGGCACTTGCGATCTTTTTTATCAAGTATGACTACATGAAGATAAAGAAGTCTGCAAGGGTCCTGATTTTTATATCTATATTGGTTCTGGTGGCAGTCCTTATCCCGGGCATCGGACATAAGGCAGGCGGCGCCAGAAGGTGGATAAAGCTGGGTTTCTTAGGTTTCCAGCCGTCAGAGTTTGTCGGACTCTTTTTAATAGTCTATCTTTCTGATTTGCTGGAGAGAAAACAGCCGCATATAAGAAATTTTTTATACGGTTTCCTGCCGCCGTTTCTGGTATCAGGTTTTGTAGTCTTATTAATACTTCTTCAGCCTGATCTGGGCAGCGCCATAGCGCTTTTGATCGTGTCGCTTATAATGCTTTTTGCATCAGGCGTAAATGCGCTGCACTTTGCGCCTTTTATGGCTCTTGCAGCTCCGGTATTCTATTTTTTGGTATTCAGGGTGCCGTACAGGCTCAGGAGGATCGTAGGTTACCTTGACCCATGGCGCGATGCGCAGGACGCTGGCTTTCAGATAGTGCAGTCATTTCTTGCGCTTGGTTCAGGCGGGATCTTTGGTTTGGGGCTTGGGTGCTCGCGCCAGAAATTATTTTATCTGCCTCAGGCCCACACAGACTTTATATTCTCTATAATCGGAGAAGAGCTTGGCCTCATTGGCACAATAGGGATCCTGAGCTTATTTACAATATTTGTGTGGCAGGGTCTTAAGATCTCAATGAGGGCAAGAGATATGTTTTCGAAGTTTCTGGCATTGGGCATTACAGTTAATATAGCCCTGAAGGCGCTCGTAAATATTGCAGTCTCCACAGGCGCGATACCCACAAAGGGATTGCCGCTGCCCTTTGTGAGCTATGGAGGCACTGCGCTTGTTATTAACATGGTCAGCGTGGCAATTTTGGTAAGCATAGCGAATAAATAGTAGGTTACTAGTACCACCTACGCATCTGCCCAGGTGGAAGGAGAGTAAGTGAAGATACTCATAGTCGCAGGGGGGACTGGAGGGCATATTTTTCCTGCTATAAGGCTGGCAGAGGAGATATCCTCCATGAAGTCAGATGAGGTGATCTTTATAACATCTTCACGGCCAAAGCACATGGATCTATTGAATCGGAAGAATATCAGATCTTATAGTCTGCCTATCATAGCTATGCAGTCTGGATCGATTTTCTCTATATTGAATTTTGCAATAAGACTTTTGATAGGGATTGTAAAGTCGCTGATACTGCTTTTGAGGTTAAGGCCTGGCATTGTCATTGGTTTTGGTGGATATGTCACAGGTCCAATACTTCTGCTGGCCTCTTTATCAGGCGCAAAGACTATTATTCATGAGCAGAACGTCTATCCTGGCAGGGCCAATAGAATACTTGCCAGGTTTGTGGACAGGATAGCTGTAAATTTTTCAGAGAGCACAGGCTATTTAAAGGGCTTTGAGTCAAAGGTATTTATTTCAGGCAATCCATTGAGGAGGGAGATCCTGTCCCGTATTCCGTATTCCGTATCCAACATTCCGGAAAAAACCTTTACCCTCCTTGCGATGGGCGGCAGTCAGGGTTCACAGACATTGAACAGGATTATCCCAAAGGCGCTTGATCTGATAGGCGATGACAAAAAAAAGATGTTAGAGATCGTGCATATATCCGGAGACAGGGATAGGGACGAAGTGATGAGATCCTACAGGGACAAAAATATTAAAAACAGAGTCTTGTCGTTCACCGACGAGATACATAAATTTTATAATGAGAGTGATTTTGTCATCTCGCGCTCAGGCGCGACGACAATATCAGAGCTTTTGTTTCTTGCGAAACCATCTATATTGATACCTTATCCTTATGCGCAAAACCACCAGAGGTTCAACGCCGAGGTATTGAGCAAGAAGGGCGCTGCAGTCTTGATAGAGGAAGCTCAGCTTACGGCCGAAGCGTTGAAAGACGCTATCGTAAAGTTTATGGATAAAGAATTTCTTTCTGAGATGTCAGCCAGGGTGAAGAAAAAAGATGAAGACCAGGACCCATGCCTTACTCTAATGAAAGAGGTGTTTGCGTGAGCGACAAAAAAACGATCCATTTCATAGGGGTGGGCGGCGCTGGCATGAGCGGGCTTGCAGAGGTCTTTTCTAAGCATGGCTACTATGTGCAGGGGTCTGATATAAAAAAGTCTGTTGTAACAGACAGATTAGAAAAGTCAGGTATTTTGATCAAAGAGTTTCATTCTGCTGAAAATATTCAGAACGCGGATTTTGTCGTTTATTCCTCGTGCATAACAGACGATAATCCAGAGCTCAAAGAGGCGCGGCGCAAGGCTGTACCTATATTGAGGCGCATAGAGGCCCTGAACATGCTCATGAAAGATAAAAAGATCATAGCCGTATCCGGCGCGCATGGTAAGACCACGACTTCTTCGCTCATATCATATCTTTTGATAAAGGCCGGGCTGGACCCCACTGTATTTATAGGCGCAGACGTAGAGTTTTTAGGCGGCAATGCGTGTTATGGCGAGAGTGATCTGGTCGTGACAGAGGCAGATGAATCAGACGGATCATTCCTTTTGTTAAAACCTTTATACAGCGTGAGCACTAACGTAGACAGGGAGCACATGGATTATTATTACAACATGGACAATGTAATAAACGCTTATAAAAAATTCATAGGCAATACAATGGAGAAGGGCAAGGCCTTTGTCTGCGTCGATGACCCCTTGTTAAGAAATATTATACGCGATGTCCCGAAGAGGATTGTAAAATATGGATTTTCTCCAGACGCTGGTATACGCGCGGACAATATTAAACTTATTGGCCTGAAGGGCTCTAGGTTTGATGTGTTAGTCAATAATAAAACATTGGGGACTGTAGAACTTTCCTTGTTAGGCGAACATAATATCTTGAACACCCTGGCTGCCATAGGCGTTGCAATGGATCTTGGCGTGAAGTTTTCTTTTATAAAAGAGGTCATAAGTAAATTCAAGGGCGCTGACAGGAGGTTTAAGGTCAGGAGGCTAAATTCAGACATATTGGTCATTGATGACTATGCCCATCACCCTACGGAGATAAAAGCGACTCTGAGGGTCCTCGAGGATGCGAAGAAAAGGATCGTGGCTGTATTCCAGCCCCACCGGTATTCAAGGACGAAATACCTTAGAGAGGAATTTGGCAATTCCTTTAACCTTGCAGATCATCTCGTGATCACGGATATTTATTCAGCGCATGAAGAGCCTATAGACGGCGTAAGCGCTATCGATCTATGCGAAAGCGCAAAAAAGTACGGCCATAAAAATGTCCATTTTGTGCCCAGGGATGCTATAATAAAACATCTTAAGGCCATAGTCAGGCCAGGAGATGCTGTTTTTATACTCGGCGCCGGCGACATAGGCGAATTGCCGGATATGGTAGTGAAGACGCTTGAAAACAACGCGGATTGATAAAAATCAGAATAACCTCCCCAGACCCCGGGTCGACCCGACCCGGGGTCTGGGGAGGTGCGATGCGATAATGCTAAAACCAAAAAAAGAAAAACTATTAGCAGACCATACAAGTTTAAAGATAGGCGGGCCTGTTTCTTTCTGG
>CAZTIQ010000006.1:19565-24482 GCA_964613735.1 uncultured Planctomycetia bacterium
AAAACTATTAGCAGACCATACAAGTTTAAAGATAGGCGGGCCTGTTTCTTTCTGGGCAGAACCCCGGGATATTGATGAACTCTTAGACTCGGTTTCTACTGCCAGGAGCAGAAAAAAGTCTATTTTTATCATAGGCAGGGGTTGTAATATACTTGCCCCGGATAATGGGTTTGACGGAGTAGTTATAAAACTGGGACATGGATTTGATCATATAGAAAGACAGGGAGAGGAAATACTGAAACTCGGAGCTGGTTCTTCTCTCCAGGATCTGGTGACCAGGGCCTCTGAATGGGGCCTTGCAGGATGCGAATTTCTGGCCGGCATACCAGGCTCAGTAGGCGGCGCTGTTTTTATGAACGCAGGTATCCGCGAAAGCGAGATAAAAGACATAATACTGGAACTGGAGGTCCTGGACATAAAAGAAAAATCTGTCAGGACCTTGAAAAGGCGCCAGATAGATTTTGGATACCGCTCATCCGGATTAGAAGGGATGTGTATTTTAAGCGCTCTGATAAAACTTAAAAAAGACAAACCCTCGTCGGCTAAGAAAAGAACAGACGATTTTATTAAGAAACGGGAATGGATGTCGGGTCTGGGCCTTCCTTCAGCAGGCAGCGTGTTTAAAAATCCAAATGATGAAAATCCTGCTGGCAGATTAATAGAGGCATGCGATCTTAAGGGCTGGCGCATTGGAGGCGCAGAGATCTCTGATGCCCACGCCAACTTTATAGTCAATAAAGGCGGGGCCTCGTCCAGGGATGTCCTTGGTCTCATAGACCTTGCGCGCAAGAGCGTAAAAGCAAAGTTCGGCATAGATTTGGAGCTCGAGATAAAAATATTATAGACCTGGGTAGATGCGTAGGCTACCCATCAGGGTAGCCTACGCATCTACCCAGTATCCCCCGACCCCGGGTTCGGGGGAGGTAGGTAGAAGGTGAGAAAAGTGAATGTGAAGCAGAAGCGCGTCGGCGTATTGATGGGTGGGCCGTCGTCCGAAAGAGATATATCTATAAAGTCAGGAAAGGCAGTGTTTCGCGCCTTAAAGAAAAATAATATCAATGCAGTGTCTTATGAGCTTGCTATGCCTTTGAATACGAATGGCTATATACAGTCAGTGAAGGAAAAGATAGGCGCGATGGATATAGATATTGCATTTATTGCGCTGCACGGCGAATTTGGCGAGGACGGGACCATACAAAAGATACTCGAAGAGATAAAGATCCCCTATGCTGGTTCAAAGACGCGCGCGTCAAAGCTGGCTATAGATAAGATAGACTCTAGGGAAATTTTTGAGAAGAATAATATACCAATGCCGCGTTACAACGTAGTTGTCCGGGGAGAGGTTTTGCCTGATGAGCCTGTCTCGGACAATATTAAGATATTTTTTGAAGAGCTTAGCATGCCTATCGTGGTAAAGCCGTCGACAGAGGGTTCAAGCATAGGTCTGTCAATGGTCGATTCTGAAAACAGCCTATATAAGGCTGTATCTAATGCATTTAAATACAGCGACCGTGTAATAATAGAGGAATACATAGAGGGCCGCGAGATCACAGTGGGGATACTGGAAGACAGGGCGCTGCCTGTAGTGGAGATCATACCAAAGAATAGATTTTTTGATTTTGAGGCAAAGTATAATAAAGGCGCCACAGATTACAAGGTGCCTGCCGAGATCGATAAGGAAAAATACAGAGAATGCCAGGAGATGGCTTTGCTGGCGCACAAGGTCCTGGGCGCCAGATTTTTTTCCAGGGTCGATATGATATTGGATAAAGATGGCACGCCATATATTTTGGAGCTCAACACAATACCAGGCCTTACCGAGACAAGTCTGCTTCCCCTGGCAGCAGCTGAGGCAGGCATTGATTTTAACCAGCTTGTATTAAAGATATTGGAGTCATCGCTATGGTAAAAGTAAAAAAACAAAAAGTCAGTCCGAAGAAAAAGTCGTTATCACGCATCAGCCTTAAGGCCCAGGTTAAATTTATACTTACCCTTGCTGTGCTGTGCGTGATCGGCGTCTCTCTTGTGAGATTCAAATACATGTTGCTTGACTCGCAGTATTTTATGATCAAGGATATACAGGTGAAGGCCTATGAGGGCGGCGTTTTTGTCAGGGAATTTTCTATCGAAGAGCTCGGCGAAGAGAGCATAGTAGGCAGCAGTATATTCTTTATTGACCTTATCCTCTTAAAGGAAAAGATAGAACTTGCTCACCCTGAATTTAAAGATGTTGTGCTGAGGCGGCTTTTGCCCAACAGACTCATCGTAGAGACAGAATTACGCAAGGCCGTTGCGCAGGTCCGTTCGGATAGATATTATCTTATCGACGGGGAGGCCGTCATATTGCCGGATGCAAAGGATTTTTCATATCCAGATCTGCCGATAATTATAGGCATAGGCGTGAATCTTGCCAAGGTGTCTCCAGTCAATCTGAGTAAGTTTGAGAAAGAAAAGCTTGATAGTGGATTAGATCTTATTAGTAAGATATCCTTGAACAAGGATCTTTCAGGATATGATTTAAAAATGGTGGATATAGTCGATCAAGGAAATATTAGCTTTTATTTTGAAGGACTAAATGTCGAGATGAAGATAGGCAGGTCTGATTTTAGTAACAGGCTTGCTGTATTGGCGACAGTCCTGGGCCAGCTGGGTTCAGATGCGGATAATTTCAGGTATATTGATCTGCGTTTCGAAGACCCTATCATAGGTCCGAGGTAGGTATATATGCACTCAGATATTGTTTGCGGATTAGATATCGGCTCTTCTTCAATAAGGGCATTGGCAGTAAGGTGCACATGCCTTCTTTCCAAAGACAAAAAGGAGTCAGATCTAATTATCAATGAGGATATTCTTGGGTTTACGCAGTCGCCGACAAAGGGGTTCACCAAGGGCGTAGTCTCAAGTCTAAATTTATTGTCAGATGTCATAGAGGATACTGTGTCAAGGCTTGAGGCGCAGACAGGACGCAAGATCAGGAGGGTCGTATCAAATATAGCTGGAGTGCATATCAGGACATTTAAGAGCCGCGGCTCTGTACACATATCAGACAGGCCCAGCGAGATCACTGATCAGGATGTGCACAGGGTGATCGAGTCAGCAAGGCTCATAGCCATGTCTCTGGATAGAGAGCTGATACATCTTGTGCCTGTGAATTTTTACATCGACGACAAAATCCAGATAAGTGAGCCGCGGGGTCTATTTGGCTCAAAGCTGGATGTAGATCTGAATCTTGTGACTTCGCTGGTCAGCATATTGCAGAATCTTACCAAGGCTATTAATCTGGCTGGCTATGAGCTGGAAGAGCTTATTGTTTCCGGCGCAGCGACTGCCCTGGGGATATTTGAAAAAAAAGAACTCTATGAAGGGGCTATTGTCATCGACGTTGGGAAGGACATGACAGAGGTAACGGTTTTTAATGAAGAAAAAATAAGGGAATGTTTTTATTTTCCATTTGGGAGCGATGATATTACTCAGGTCCTGCAGGATAGGCTCAGGATAATGTTCAAAGAGGCAGAGGAATTGAGGATAAAATACGGCATCGTTACTAAGGATAATCAGGGACTTTTTGACAACAGCCAGATCTTAATATCGCCTTTAGGCAATAAATCGGGCCCCGGACATGAAAATGCTCAGTCTGATCGTAATAGATCGGGGGGAAGCTGGGTAGATTCAGATGTTACAAGCGCTGGGGCCCCTTTTATAAATAAGGAAAGGGCTACGGTTATTTCAAGGCGCGAGATATCAAATATGCTGTTTCCCAAGGTCGAAGAAATAATGCAGGACGTGTATAAGAAGATAGAGCCATTTTTAAGACAAAGAAGAAAACTGCCCCACATACATGTCGTAGGCGGTATTTCCAGGATGGATGGATTCGTAGAGTCTGTAGAGGCGGTCTTCGGCGTACCTGTGAGCATGGGAAGGATCAGAAATGCAAAGGGCTTGAGCGACTATAATTTCATGACGTGTCTTGGTCTGATCAGGCACGGCGCATGCAACCGGCTCGAAAAAAAAGCAGGCCATCTTTCAGGTTCAAATAATTTTATAGGGAGATTTCTGAATAGGGCCAGGTCAGTATTTTCAGAGTATTTTTAATTAAGGAGCATCTATGATAGGAATAATCGGCGCAGGTAATATGGGAAGGGCAATAGCATCACGCATAAATGCAAAGACTATGATCAGTGATGTAGATAGCTCAAGATTGCGGATAAAAAACAGTCGCATTTTAGCGACTAAAGACAACATTAGCTTGACTAAACGCTCAAAAGTCATTATCCTTGCTGTAAAACCTCAGCATATAAAAGATGTACTGAAAGAGATAACGCCGTTTGTTAAAGATAAGCTTGTCATTTCAATAGCTGCAGGCGTAAAGACAGGTTCTCTGGAAAAAATATTGGGCAAAAAAAGGATCGTAAGGGTCATGCCTAATATGCCTGCTATGGTCGGGAAAGGTATTTCTGCTGTCGCATCAGGTAGATTTGCCGGCAAAAAAGATCTAAGGCTGGTAAAAGGGATCTTCTTAAATCTGGGAGAGGTCGTCGAAGTCAAAGAGCACCTTATGGATGCTGTGACAGCGCTTAGCGGCAGTGGTCCGGCATATTATTTTTTATTTACTGATCTAGTGCGGCGCGCAGGCATAAAGTGTGGTCTTAAAAATGGCCTTGCTGAAAAACTGGCCATGGCCACATTTATAGGAGCTGCAGAGTCTTGTAGAAATACAGATATATCCATGCAGGACTTTGTTAAAAAGGTCGCCTCAAAAGGCGGCACCACTGAAGCAGCGCTCAAGGTATTCAAAAACAAAGGCCTCGAACGCATAGTGGAGAAAGCTGTAATAGCCGCGCGCAACAAGTCTCGTACATTATCTGGGTAGATGCGTAGGCTACCCATATGGGTAGCCTACGCATCTACCCAGGTCGT
>CAZTIQ010000007.1:0-6836 GCA_964613735.1 uncultured Planctomycetia bacterium
TCACCAAATTCATGCAAAACCGCCTGGGCCTAGTCAAGCTAGCAACCGCCGCACTATTCTTATTCTTAGGGGTAACCCTGTTATTGTTTAGCTGGTAAAGTTAGATTATATTTTCAGCTTAATAGTCTATATGTCTACAATTGCATAATCTACAGCTATATGATGTGGCGATTGTCTTTTTGGTCCAGCGGGCCCTGAAAAAAGCATCGAAATTTTGTACTGCATTAGTTTCGCGATACCTGGGTAGATGCGTAGGTTCTGTGATTAACAAGAATATATTTGACGCCGGGCCAGTTATAGAATACACTTACCTTGTATGTATCGGCTATATCTTTATCCTATTATTATAAGTTGTCTTCTTATGTCGGGCTGTGTTAATCAGGAGTATAATACGGCTACGGGCAGGGAGGATATTATGTTTGTCAGCACTGAGTCTGAGATCAAGATGGGACGCAATATAGCTGAGAGCATCGAGAGGAATCCTGACATAGACCTGGACCCTGACCCGCTGATGACAAAGAGATTAGAGGAGATAGGCAAGTTAATAGCCTCTGTCAGCGACAGGAAAGAGGTCAGCTATACCTTCAGGGTGGTGGATGAGGATGATGTGAATGCATTTGCTTTGCCAGGCGGGTATATCTTTGTTTTTAGAGGCCTCATAGAAAAGGTGGAGAGTGACGATGAACTCGCTTCTGTGGTAGCGCACGAAGTAGCCCATGTCGTGGCCAGGCATTCTGTGAAGCGATATCAAGGCGGGTTTGGATATACAGTGCTGCAGATACTCATGGTAATGACTGGCGCAGGCGCGACTGAGGCAAGGAATACCAATGCTGCAATCGGACAGATGGTCATGTCATACTCAAGAGAAGACGAGGCTCTTGCAGACAGGATGGCTATCAAGTATTTAAAAAAGGCGGGCTATGATCCAATGGCAATGCTGAGCTTCCTGAAGAAGCTGCAAGAGGTGCATAGGGACGCGCCTCTTAGGCAGTATTCCAGTTATCGTTCGCATCCCATGATAGCTGACAGGATACGAATGATCAAGGAAGAGCTTACAGGAGAAGTTAATTTTGCGGATTACATGAACAAACCAGTGGAGCTACACTGAAAGGAGATATAAATGTCCAAGGTCTATAACTTTACAAAAGAAGACCCATGGCGCATATTCAGGATCATGGCTGAGTTCGTGGATGGGTTTGATGAGTTGTCTGCAATAGGCGATGCTGTTACTATCTTTGGTTCAGCCAGGACAAAGCCCTCAGATAAGTACTATAAGATGGCTGAGAAGACAGCCGCGCTTTTGGCTAAAAACAACCTTGCTGTGATCACCGGAGCCGGGCCTGGAATAATGGAGGCTGCAAATAAGGGCACTAAGGCAGCCGGAGGCGTTTCCATCGGACTCAATATAGAGGTCCCTATAATACAGGAACCAAACAAGTTTATTACAAAGCTTATAGATTTCAGGTATTTCTTCTGCAGAAAGGTCATGTTTGTAAAATACGCAAAGGCGTTTATCATATTTCCCGGGGGATTCGGGACTATGGATGAGTTTTTCGAGTCAATAACTCTTATCCAGACATCGAGGATAGAAAAATTCCCTGTCATACTGATGGGAAGCGAATACTGGAAGGGCCTGATCGACTGGATGAAGCAGGACATGCTCAGAGAAGACCGTGTAGAAAAAAATGACCTTGACCTGTTTTCTGTTGTAGACAAGCCTGAAGAAGCCTTGAAGATCATAAAAGATTTTTATTCAAAATAGGATCGGAGGGGAGTATAATAAGATAATTGAAAAGGAGGTCGCTATGGTAAAGAAAAAGAAGAAGAAAAAGCCGGCGAAGAAGAAGGCCAAGAAAAAGAAGATAGCCAAAAAGATAAAGAAAAAAAAGATCGTCAAGAAGAAGAAAAAGGCCGCAAAGAAGAAAAAGATTTCATTGCTTGAAAAAGCCGTTGCTTCTGGCGTCTCAGTAGAAGAAGTAGGAGTCATCACGCATTATTTTCCACATGTTGAGGCCGCAGTCGTCAAGATGACAAGAGGGACTCTTTCCCTGGGCGACACGATCATTGTAAACGGCCATACGACAGATTTTAAGGCCATTGTTAAAACTATGCAGCTGGAGCATACGTCTATTGATATTGCCAGTGTTGGTCAGGAGATAGGGATGGGAGTCAAGGCAAAGGTCAGGGAGCATGACGTTGTTTATAAGCTTCTTTAATGGATTATTAAAAAAATCCTTAGACCGCTTGGCTTGATTTTTTATAAAAATGTGGTATAATTAGGTAGAAGCCGATAAAGTCATGAAAAGGTGCCTTAATCAAGGCAGAGCCGAGTCGCGCTACGCGATCAATCTTTATCGGCTTCTTTTTTGTCCATTTATGCTGGATTATTACAAAAGTGACAATATAGGGATCATAGAATTTAATGACCGCGACTCAAGAGTCAATCTGCTTTCTTCTGTAAATATTGATGAGATGCGCAGTATCGTAGACTCTCTCGCCAAAGACACTATCACAAGAGCGCTATTTTTTATAAGCGTCAAAAAAGATATTTTCCTTGCAGGCGCTGATATAAAGGAACTGATCGCTCTGGAGACAAAAGAAGAGGCAGAGCTCTTTTGCAAAAAAGGCCAGGAACTGCTTGATGGGATCGAGCGATTAAAGATGCCGACGGTCGCTGTATTAGACGGCTCATGTATTGGCGGCGGCCTGGAGCTTGCGCTTTCATGCAAGACTATATTGGCAACAGGGAATAAAAGGATCAGGATAGGGCTGCCAGAGGTAAAACTTGGCATAAGCCCTGGGTTTGGCGGCACCAGAAGACTTGCCAGGAAAATAGGACTCAGGCGCGCCAATGGCCTTATCAATAGCGGCAGGCTCGTAAGTTCAAGAGAGGCGTTAAAGCTTAAAATAGTAGATAAGTTTATCTTGGAATCCGAAAAGGTTGATTGTAAGCGGCTATTGAAACCTCTGGGTAGATGCGTAGGCTACCCAAAAGGGCAGCCTACGCATCTACCCAGAGGAAGATTAAGTCCTGAGTATGCAGGGGAATTGGACAGTATGGAAAGAGAGATCTTTTCAAAAAAGATTTTGCGGGAAGAGGCGAAGAATGGGCTCGGCTCATTTTTACTTGTGAGTAAATACAAGAAACACGCCTGGCTGGATAGTGTTGAATACAAGGCCTCGCCTCTAAAAAACTGCGGCGTAATGGGCGCGGGTGCTATGGGTAGAGGCATTGCATATCTTGTAAGTTCGAGATTGGATATATCTATTAGCGTAACTGACGTAAACAGGGTTATTTTAAAAAAAGCCAAGGCCGCTATAAAAAAAATATACGCTGACGCAGTAAAAAAAGATATTTTTCCCAATGAAGATGCAGCGTCAAGATTTAGGCGCGTATCATACGCCAGTGTTCAGGCAGCTGATCTGGACATTGTCATAGAATCAATTACTGAGGACATCTCGTTAAAAAATAAACTGTTCTCAGGGCTTGAAAAGACATTAGCCAGGGAATGCATTATTACTACAAATACATCATGTCTTTCCGTCGAGGAGCTTGCAGGGTCTCTTATCTATGCTGACCGTTTTGTAGGTATGCATTTTTTTAACCCTGCCTATAAGATGAAGCTCGTAGAGGTCGTGCCATCGACCCTTACAAGCAAAGCTACTCTTAAAACAGTGGTTTGTTTTTTGCAGGATATGGGAAGGATACCTGTAATCGTCAAGGACAGCCCTGGCTTTCTCGTGAACCGCATCCTGCTTCCTTACCTGAATGAGGCGGTGTTTATGCTGGAGGAAGGTATTGCGGCAGGAAAAATAGACAGCGCCATGCTTGATTTTGGCATGCCGGTAGGGCCATTGCAGCTCTTAAAAGATATTGGCTTAGACGTGGCGTGCAAGGCAGGGAAGACGCTTGAGGAAAAGCTCGGTAGCAGGGTAAAGGTGCCGCAGACACTAGCTAATAAGGACTTACGAATAAGATTGCTCGAGGCTCAACATTGCCAGGGCAGGGCCATGAGATCTGAGGACATAAGAAATCGGCTGCTGGAGACGATGAGAAGAGGGGCAAAGGCGTGCCTGGAAAAGAATATAGTAGATACCCCAGAGGTAATAGACCTGGCTCTTTTTTTGGGAATAGGTTTCCCTGGATGTAAAAGAATATGGAAAAATTAAGACAAGCCCCAAAGATCATATCTATATTCAGCAATGTTGCCTGTAATGGCAAAGCGGAATATGCTATCAATCTCGCGACTGCGATAGCAAAGATCGCCAGGGCCAGGGTGTTATTGGTCTGCAATAAGGAGTGCATAATAGACCCTTCAACAGGCATAGACAAGGTGCTTATGGAGAGGGTTGATAAGGAGTCTATAGATAAAATAAAACAGGGCTATGGATATGTGCTAATAGACCTTCTGGTCGATCACGGAGAAAATGAATATGAGATGTTTTATTGTTCTGACTCGATCCATTTTTTCTTAGAGTCTACCAGGGATAGTCTTGAGAAGGGCCATGAATTTTTGCAGGGTCTGGTTACAAAGGGATTGGGCGAGGTAAGCAACAGATTTAAGGTGGTCGTGCACAACCTGGATATCTTTGACAGGCTTTCCCTAGAGGAGATGGCATGGTTGATAAGGAGGAATGTCTGGGCAGGCGTGCCTGAGCAGGGTATGGCAGAGACCTCTATTGATACCAAAGGCATGCCGCTGGTCATCAGGTCGCCTGAAGATGCCTATTCAAGATCCCTTATACACATTGCTAAAAGAGAGTCAGGCATGCTTTTGGGCCTGGCATTAGGCAGCGGAGCTGCATTTGGCCTGGCGCACATCGGTGTTTTAAAGGTATTAGAGAAAAACCGCATACCTATTGATATTATATCAGGTTCAAGCATAGGCGCATTGATAGCCATTATGTGGGGAATTGGTCTTTCTCCAGGCAAAATCGAGCAGATCGCCGGGAGGCTGAAACATAAGCTTAATATCATGAGGCTGTTAGATTTTACAATGCCTATATCCGGTATCCTAGCAGGCAATAGATTAAAAAGATTCTTAAAGGGTATTTTTGGAGAAAAAACATTTGAAGATCTGAAAATACCTGTTAAGATAATAGTATATGACCTGGCAAATCGGGAGACCCTTGTAATGGAAAAGGGCCTGCTGCTGGATGCTGTATATATGAGCATGGCTGTGCCAGGCATATTTGAACCAAAGATAGAAAAGACAAGGGTGATAATAGATGGCGGCGTTTCAGAGCCAGTGCCAGTGGATGCTCTATCCAAAGAAGGCGTAAAAAAGATAATAGCGGTAAATGTGCTGCCTGGACCTGCGGATATACACGAGAGAAATATGCTGCTCAAAAAGCGTCTGGAAGATGAAGAAAATCTAGTATGCTCCAGCTCTTTTAGTATAAAGGCTGTGGTTTTGTTAAAAAAGTTTTTTAGAAGGGTATTTACGCCAAATATATTTGACGTGATCATGACAAGCATGCAGTCGATGGAGTATGTCCTGGCTGAAGAGGCCTGCAGGAAGGCAAGCGTTTCCCTGCACCCTGTCTATGCTGACGCGGGTTCGATTGACTTTCATCTTGTCAGGCATTTTATCAAGAGAGGCGAAGAAGAAGCTGGTTCAAAGCTTGCAGAGATAAAAAAATTGGCCTTCGAATAAAGGATAAACTATGGCGCAAGAGAAGATCAATATATTGATAATCGAGTTTGACTCAAAGAACATACTAAAGATAGAGGGTGTCCTGTCCAGGCAAGAGGGCGTTTCTTACGAGGTGTCGTGGCTGCAAAAAGAAGAAGAGATGCTAAAAAAGATAGACGAGGAGAGATTCGACGTAATAATGCTTTCATATGACCTGCCGGGCACCAATGGCCTGGAGATACTTTCAGACCTGCAGTATAAAGACCTTAAAGGCCCGGTTATTATGCTGGCCGATAAAGGCGATGAAGAATTCGGGGCACAGGCAGTAAGACAGGGCGCATATGAATACGTGATCCGCCAGAAGGGTTTTGAGCAGGGCTTGCCACTGGTCATTCACAATGCCCTTAGCGCGTTCAAAAGAGACAAGGAAAGGGAAAGACTGCAGAAGGAAGTGGCGGCAAAGAAAATAGAGCTCGAGGCAGCCAATAAAAAGCTAAAAGAGCTGGACAGGATAAAGTCTGACTTTGTCGCAAACGTGGCGCATGAATTCAGGACGCCGTTGACTATTATAAAAGGTAATGTAGACCTGGTAGTCAAGGGCGGATTAGGAGAGGTCACATCCCAGCAAAAAGAGATGCTGGACGGGGCTAAAAATGTTGCAAATAGATTGGCCAGGCTTGTAAATGACCTTCTTGATATATCAAAGATCGAATCAGGCAAGATGAAGCTAAGAGAGGACTTGATCAACATAAATAAGATAATAGAGGAAAATCTGCCTGGTTTTACAAAGATGATAAAGGATAGAAAACAGACACTAAAAAAAGAGCTTGCCATAGACATGCCGGATATCAAGGCGGATATGGATAAAATAACCCAGGTATTTGTAAATCTTTTAAGCAATGCAATAAAATACAGCCCGGAGCAAGGCTCTATCGTGGTAAAGAGTGTCAACCTTGAGAACGAGATAATGGTGGAGGTCTCTGATACTGGCGAGGGCGTGTCTCAGGAAAATCTGGACACGATATTTGATAAATTTACAAGGGTGACAGCTGAAAAAAAAGAGGGCACAGGGCTGGGCCTTCCTATAGCGAAAGATATAGTCGTGTTGCATAAAGGCAGGATGTGGGTAAAGAGCGAAATAGGCAAAGGCAGCCAGTTTTATTTTACCTTGCCGAAGTAATCGCGGAACTACGCTGAAGC
>CAZTIQ010000007.1:6936-11235 GCA_964613735.1 uncultured Planctomycetia bacterium
GGAACTACGCTGAAGCTCAGTTTGGACTTCCGCGTTTTTCCGCGATTAAGAAAGAGAGTTCAGAGATGTTTATAGATAGGATCAGAGAAGACATAATATCTGCCATGACAAAGGACCCTGCAGCCAAGAATGCCATGGAAGTATTTTTGTGCTATCCAGGCCTTCATGCATTGTGGATGCACAGGGCAACGCATTTTTTATATACAAAAAAGTTCTATGTGCTCAGCAGGATAATTTCTCATACCTCGAGGTTTCTCACTGGTATAGAGATCCACCCCGGCGCAAAGATAGGGAGGCGCGTGTTTATAGACCATGGCATGGGAGTTGTTATAGGCGAGACAACAGAGATTGGGGATGACACGCTTCTCTATAAAGGCGTTGTGCTGGGCGGGACCAGTCTTGAAAAAGAAAAACGGCATCCAACTATAGGGAAAAATGTTACCATAGGCTCAAATGCCTGCATATTAGGGCCTGTTATCATAGGAAATGGCGCCAGGATAGGGTCTGGCTCTGTGGTTGTCAAGGATGTCTCGGATGGCGCAACAGTCGTCGGGATCCCAGGCAGGGTCGTTGAGCAAAAGACCGCCCAGAAACTTGCTTTAGACTTTGAACACGGGAATTTGCCTGACCCGATAGCAGATGTCGTGAGGATCATGATGAAGATGCAGCACGAGTTGGAACAGAGGATAAAATCCCTTGAAAAAGAGCACCACATAAAGGCAAAAGACATATTTCATGACTATGAAGAAAAGGCCCAGGAGGAGATGCCTGAGGAGTAAAAATATATTTAATACACAGATCAGAACAGATACTGCAGCAGAGACAGCAAAACATCCTGGCCTCAAGTCCATAGCGTTCCACCCTGATGATCAATATGACGCAAAAGAAGTGCCTGCGTTTATAATACCAGCAAGAGAAGAAAGTATAAAATAAAGAGGCGCTCATGAAAGAATTCATACGCGTGTGGAAGGATATAGATATAAATGATATATCGGAACATCTCCTTATAGTAGGCGAGTCCAGAGGGGATTGTTCTAAATGCAGGGCGCTTGGCATAGATTATTCCAACGCAAAGACCTGCCCGGAATGCGGCACTGGATTTAAATACATCGCCTCCCGCTCAAGAGAGGTCAAAAAGATCATACAAAAGAGGCCGGACATGATATTTATAGACTTTGAAGACTATAAGAGAATAATAGGGAAGATAAAGGCAAGGGGACTATTCTCGTAAGATGCATCACAATATATATATAAACTATTTATCCCCGGGGAGATCGATGACGCTAGGAGAGAAGCGCTTTTTATCTTAGAAAGGGAGCCTGATAATAGATTGGCTCAGGATATACTGGATAAGATCTCAAGACAGAGAATACTTGATTATGTCCCACAGGACTCCAAGTGAGTAGATGGGGTGGAATTTTTTGCCTTCCTTGAAAGTCCTCGCCTTGTAAGTGATCGGCACCTCTTTTATTTTAAAACCCCTTTTCGCAAACCTGGCAGTCAGTTCCGCTGAATCATGTCCGAACCCATTGCATGAGAACTCTATGCCTGAAAGACAGCTTTTTCTAAATACCTTGAAACATGTCATGGCGTCTGTAAGTCTTGTTCCGTTCAGGAGATTGGTCAGCCCTGTCCCGAAGCGGTTTGCCAGGAAATAAGCGAGTTTCATTTTTTCAGGATGTTTGATATCAAGGAACCTGGAACCATAGACAATATCAGACTCATTCTTGACAAGGGGGTTTACGAGCGCAGGATATGCTGAAGGCCTGTACTCGAGATCCGCGTCCTGTATTAGTATTATGTCGCCGGTTGCCTGCGGATATGCTGATATAAGACTGGCGCCTTTGCCTTTTCTCTTTGCATGGTGTATGACCCTTAACTCAGGCATGACAGAGCGCGCCTTTTCAACTGTCTTGTCTGTCGAACCGTCATCTATGAGTATGATCTCTTTCTGATGTATCCCACAGCTGGATAAGTCCTGGGACTGGATCTCTTTCAGGACCTTGTCAATAAGCTGCTCTTCATTATACGCCGCCATCAGAATAGATAGTTTCATTATTGTATAATTATAATAGACTTAGGTTTATTTTGCAAGGGATAATGAGGGAAAAACTGCCCTGGTTTTATTCTTGACTTTACACCCGCCTTAGGCGGGAGTGTAAAGTTATTGACGTTGTGTATGGGGGTGGGATATAATATACATATGATAGAGGAAACTCGCACAGTCCTATTGGCAGAACATAATAAAGGCATACTGGATATACTGGTATATCTTTTGAATGCATGGGATTATAAGGTCATAGTCGCGGCAGACGGGGTGTCTGTATTAGACATAGTAAGCCGCGAACACCCTGACATAATCATAATCGATTCAAACCTGCCGAAGATAAGCGGATTAGAGCTGTCAAAACTTCTCAAGGAAGATTTTCTTACCTCCCACATCCCTATAATAATCCTCATAGACAGAAAACAAATAAGAAAAAAGATGCTCGAGATAGAGCAGGGAGTGGATGATTATATAGCCAACCCGCCAGACCCTATAGACCTGGAGGTGAGGCTTGAAATGGCATTGCGCCGCAGCGTGCACCAGCTGCATGCTAATGCGCTGACCAGGCTGCCGGGCAACAGACAGATCGAAAAAATAATAAAGACTAAGCTCCATGCAGAAGAACCGTTCTCTGTCGCTTATTATGATATCGATAACTTTAAGTCATTCAATGACACATATGGTTACATGAAGGGCGATAACGTGATACGTCATGTGGCGTATGTCATAACAACGACTGTAAAAAGATACGGAAACAAGGCTGATTTTGTCGGACACATAGGCGGCGATGATTTTGTCATTATCACAACGCCTGACCGCGAGAGATTGATCGCCTCGGAATCTATACTGACCTTTAGCAGGCTCACGCCGTTTCATTATAATAAAGAGGACAGGCAGCGGGGGAATGTCATTACTAAGGACAGGAGGGGGAACTTATCGCACGCCCCGCTCATGAGTATATCGATCGCCATTGCCAATAACAAAGAGCACGAGTTCAAAAGTATCGTAGAGCTTATTGAGATAATCACAGAGATCAAAAGATATTTAAAGACATTGCCCGGCAGTAATTTTCTGATCAACCGCAGGGGCGTTGACGATAAAGAGATCGTTCTCGCGGAACCTCACATTGCTCAGGAAGCGCCAGGCGCTAAACACAAAAAAGAGTTTACGCATAAGCCCCTTGGCCAGATCCTGGTCGAGTCCAGCGCGTTGACTGTCGAACAATTAGAGCTTGCCCTGAATAAGCATTGGAATACAGGCCAGAAAATAGGTCAGAGTATAATAGACCTGGGTATGGCCAGCCAGGGAGACGTGGTAAGGGCGCTTGAGGCCCAATTAAATGTGCCTCATTTTGATATAAGAAGCCTGAAAAAAAATGGAGAACTGGGGGACATTATCCATAAAATACCTTTTGATGTAATGAAATACCATTCCATGATACCTGTTAATAAAGATAAGAACGTGGTGAGCCTTGCCATGGTAAACCCCAAGGATATCATTGCAATAGACAAGATAAGGTCTTTTACTGGTTTAAATGTAGCTCCATTTTTTGTGATGGAAAGTGAATTTAATGAGATATGGGGGAAGGTAATAAGAAAGACCGATAAAGGCGATTAGCGTCGGCTTTTCATCGCTCGGCAACCCAGCCGCCCTATTACTATTGACTGCCTCACTAACCCGTTGAAATTGCGCGGGTTACGGCTTGTCAATGTAACGTAGGCCTGTAGGCTTTGCGCCCCCTGATTTCTCTAGGGTTTGCCCTTATCGGCTACTATAAAGTATACCATAAAAATTGGAAATTTTCAAATCTTAAAATAGTAGAAAGAGAGGCCTAAATGGGTAAGGGAAGCGCAGCTATCGTACTTATTCTTTCATGTATTTTTTTAGTGAACAGTCCGGCGCTTGCAGAGAATTCAGGTGAAGAGCCATATGCAGAGCGCCTTGGGCCGCTTGCCATACGAAATCAGATGCCATTATATTTATTTTACCTGCAGATAGTGCCTGACAAGGCAGAGGTAACAGAAAAAAGTAAGTTTCTAATAAACGCGGATTACACGGTCTCAAATATAACTGTCAGCGCGTTCACGCCTATCGTCTCGCAGTATATGGGTAATTATATGGTTGATATAGACTTGGAGGTCTCAAGGGTTACGCTTGATTTGAGATATGGCTTGTATGACAACCTGGAAATAGGGCTGGAGGTGCCATACTTAAGTTTATCAAGAGGTTACCTGGATAATTTTATCGAGGGG
>CAZTIQ010000007.1:11335-22356 GCA_964613735.1 uncultured Planctomycetia bacterium
GGCATATTGATCGATAAGGGATTTTTTGACAGGGTCTTTCTTTATCTGGGCGCGAATGTCATGTGGATAGAAAGCCCGAGCTTTTTGAGCCAATTATCGATCAACAAGGAATACTTTTCAGGGCTGCTGGCGCTAGAGTGTTTTTTCACAAGAAGATTTTCTCTTGTCGCGCAGGTCACGGGAAACACTACCCCCTATCCGTACTCAGATACAAATGCCCTGGACAATGATGCATATGAGTTGGGTATAGGTTTTAATTACGCCCTTAAAGAAAAGACTGATGTTGGGTGGAATTTCGGGATATCCGAAAACATAACCGCTGCATCCAGCCCTGATGTGACGTTTCATACTGGATTGAACTGGAAATTCTGATAACCCTATTTCAAACCCGTAGCGCAGCTTCTCGACTCTGCGCCTGCGGCGCATCGCTCGAAGAATATTGCAATGCGGGTTTTAATTTAACTATGCGACTTCAAGTGTTCCTCTCAAAGTCCGGTGTTTGTTCGCGGCGTTCAGCTGTTGATATAATACGCTCTGGCAAGGCGCGTGTAAATAATAGAAAGATCTTAGAGCCGTCTTTTAATATAGATACTGCGAAAGATATAGTTTTTCTTAACGATAAGAAGATATCACTGAAAGAAGAGATCTACATAATGCTGAACAAGCCCAGGGGCGTTACTACGACAAAGAAGGACAGGTTTGCGAAAAGGACTGTGATGGATCTATTGCCGCCCCGTATGAGCCACTTAAACCCTGTTGGCAGGTTAGACAAAGACACCACGGGATTGCTTCTCTTGACAAATAACGGGGACTTGATAAATAGACTCACGCACCCGCGGTATAATATAGAAAAGCTTTATGAAGCAAGGCTTGATGCGCGACTAAAAGACGCTGATAGGGCTGCGCTGGAAAGAGGTATTGATCTGGACGGCGAACGCACTGCCCCCTGCAGGATTCAGCTGAGGGAAAAATCCAATTTAGAGATAGTTTTACACGAAGGCAAAAAACGTCAGATAAGAAGGATGTTCTCTAAAATGGGCTATAAGGTATTAGACTTAAAGAGATCAAAAGAGGGGTCTCTGGCCCTGGCAGGTCTTGGAGAAGGCAGATGGCGGGCCTTGACAGAAAAGGAATTAAGAGAGCTGTCCTAAAATTATAACTTTAGCCCCTTGACTATTATAAAAACACAGTGTAAACTACTTAGATTAAGAATTGCTTTTATTGATACAAAGTATCTTATATGAATAAGGAAGGAGGGATGACAAAAGCGACTTTATATAAGATATAATTTTAAATTATAATATAAATAAAAAATCAGCAGTTAAAATAAAAACATTCCAAGGAGGGAATAATGAGATTATTATTGGCAATTTTAATGGTACTTGGCATTGCTGGCATGGCCTATGCCGCGCCAGTTGGACTTACTTCAGAAGCAGATCTTACGCAAGGCGAGCTTTTGGCAGACAGTGAAATGGGAGCAACTATTTCGTTTATTTATGATGCAATCGAGGAACGGGCAGTCGAGATAGACAATGGCGAATTTGCGATGCAGGCGTTTCTTGCAAGGATCGGCCTGAGCCTAATGGACAGGTTTAATCTTTATGTTGATATAGGCCAGACCAGTGACATGGAGTATATTTTTGTAGATAAAGGTGAAAAGCATACTGTACAGCTTGATGATGAAATAATATGGGGCGTTGGCGCAAATGCCTTGATCCACAGATGGGACAATGGCATTGAAGTAGGCGCAGGAGCAAGCTACAGGCAGGCAGATATGACACTTGAGTCAGTAAACATAGATGGCGCTGTTTACCAGGCAACGGATTTGACTGCAATTAGTAACGGAGAGTTTAAGGAATATCAGGCTGCTATCGAGGTCGCCTGGAAAAATGACGTGATCACTCCATATGCAGGTATTAAGTTTTCAGATGTAGAGGTCGATGCCAAGTTTACAGAAGGCGGCCAGGAGAGAAATGCAACTGGAAAGAACGCTTCTGAAAACATAGGAGTTTTTGTAGGTCTGGCGATCAGCCCGACCATAGAGTCATTAGACAGCAGAAATAGCTTAGCGCTGAATGTCGAAGGCAGGTTTGTTGATGAAGAGGCTATTAGCGTAGGCGTAAGCTATAAGTTCTAACTTTAATTATATGACGATTTATTAAACTCAAAGCGTAGCAGGCATATCTGCCTGCTACGCTTTTTATATTTGTGGACATATCTAATATATTAAAACAAGTCATAGAGAAAAAAGCGTCAGACCTTATATTAAAGGTGGGCAGTCCTGTCTGTCTCAGGATCAATGGGGAGCTTTTTAAGCAGGGGCCTGATCTCACTGAAAAAGACCTTAATGCTGCGGTAGACGGTATAATGGGCAAAGGGGAAAAACATGGCGTAGGAGAAAAAGGCGAGGAGGTCATGGCCTTTGGCATGAAAGATATTGGCCGGTTCAGGGCAAGCCTTTTCAGGCAAAGGGGCACACTTGCTATGGCGATCCGCGTAATAAGCAGCCAAATACCAGGGTTTAAGGAATTGAATCTTCCTGTTAAGATCCTTGAGGATCTTTGCAATGAAAAACGCGGCCTGGTCATGGTGACAGGCACCACTGGCAGCGGCAAATCAACAACAGTCGCGAGCATGATAGACTATATAAACAAGAACAAGGCAAGACATATCGTGACGCTGGAAGATCCAGTAGAATTTATGTTTGAAGAAAAAAAGGCCATTATAAGCCAGAGAGAGATAAGGGTGGACACAGAGAGCTTTCAGCGCTCGCTCGAATTTATCATGCTTCAGTCCCCTGACATAATCTTTATAGGAGACATAAGAAATTCAAACGTCATGTCTACAGCCATAACAGCGGCTGAGACAGGCCAGTTAGTCATGGCGAACCTGCATACTATAAATACGACTCATACAATAGAGAGGATAGTTAATTTCTTTCAGCCTCACCAGCATAATGAGGTCAGGATGCAGCTTTCATTATTATTAAAGGGCATCATATCGCTCAGGCTGGTCCCATTAAAGGATGGGAGCGGAAGGGTCCCAGCCTGTGAAGTCCTTATCGTAACACCTACAATAGTCGAGCTGATCCGGGAAGGCAAGATCGATGAAATAGAGTATTATATTAAAGACGGAAGTCTCTACGGCATGCAGACATTTGACCAGGCGCTCTTAGGCCTTTATAAAAAAGGGCTGATAACCAAAGACACGGCGACTCTCTATGCCGAAAGAAAAAATGAAATGGCGATGAACTTTAAGGGATGACGCTGACCTGATGAAGAAATTCTTTATATTCATATTTTTTATTTTCGTAATAGCAATAGCGGCCTTATTTGTATTCGTATTGACATTTGATGCGAACAGGTATAAGGACGCGCTGATAGAGAAGATAGAGCGCGCCACGCAGAAGGATGTAGAGATAGGCAATCTATCGTTAAGCATATTCCCGCCTGTTACCATAAAAGCGAATAGCATATCCATAAAAGATCCTAACAAGCGGGATTTTTTTATTTCTCTGGATGCGGGCGCATTGGATGTCAGGGTGAGGTTTTTACCTCTCTTAAGAAAGGATCTGCAGGTCGAGCACTTGATCGCGAAGGACCTGGATATACTCCTGCGTGATGATTTAAAAATAGGCGTCCCGGAGACTATACTAAAAAATATATCCATGTACGGTCCTGTAGATCTTGAGGCTGTATTGTCTATGTTTGGCAGAGGATCAGAGAATATAAGACTCAAGGGCCTCTTGTATCCTGAAGTAAAGACAAAATCGCCTTATATAAAGAATCTTGAATTAAGGATAGACTTGTCCAGGTCTAACCTGGGCAGCGTATTGGACACGTTAGGCCAGGAAGATGCAGCAGAAGAGTTTGCCTCACTCCAGATGGGCGGTGAATTAGTTATAAGTTCTGAAAGGCTTGATCTTGATCCAAAAAAACTTTACGACTCTACCATTTACATAACTCTATATAAAGGTAAGACTGACTCGCTTCCGTTTATAAATAAACCCCTGGAGGCTGTTGATCTGGTCGCTGAGCTAAGCAAAGGGGATGTGCTTGTGAAAAGGTTTGAGGCGGGGGTCGCTGGGGGAAGATTTTTTACAAAAGGGACCATCGGAGATGTCATGGGCAGCCAGGATCTAAATCTAGATGTAAGGCTTAAGGATATAAATATTGAAAAATTCCTGCCAGACGCTGATCCTGACAATCCAGGCCTGGAAGGCATAGTTAATTTAGAGATGAACCTTAAGTCCAGCGGCCTGTCTGAACAAGAGCTATTGGATTCGCTGGCTGCGAACGGTACTTTTAAGCTAGGTAAGCCAGTTTTGAGCAATATTAATGTTTTGATCACAGTGCTTGAAAAGATCCCGTTTTTTTCCGGCATACTCCTGGAAAAATTAGAGCGTAAATTACCATCGCAATACAAGGAGCTTCTTAATCAGAAAAATACTGTTTTTAAGGATATAGTGCTGGGCTTCAATACAAGCCAGGGGAAAATAAGATTTCAGGACATTTTGATAGAATCTGACAGCTTTGCTTTTTCAGCTGACGCGTATGTAGGCCTGAACCTGGCTTACACAGTCAGTGACCCGGTAATTTATATACACAAGGAAGTCTCAAAGGTATTCATAGACAGCGTGGAAGAATTAGGGTTTCTGAAGAACAATCAGGGCATGCTGATGTTTCCACTGGAGGATATTTCCGGGAAATTGCCTGATATATCATCCAGATCTATAGCGCCGGATTTAGACTATATACTTCCCAAGCTGGCTGCCTCAGCAGTGACTTCAAAAGGCCAGGACTTATTAGACAGCATTTTTGGCAGAGAAGAACCTGCTCAACCAGAGCCCGGGTCAGAAACAGGACCAGGGTCAGGAAAAGAGCCAGGTACAGACCCGCAGGTAGAGCCATCTCAGGAAAAAGAAATAAGACCTGAAGAGGCGCTTATAAGGACTATATTTGACATAATCAGTGGGCCTAAGAAATAATAGAAAGGCTTGATATGTTCTTCAGATCTATTCGGGCATTAGTCATAGTTTATGGCATTACATACCTTATTATGGGCGTATTAGGATATGTAAATGCCAGTCAGAATTTTTATGCTGTGGACAGGCACTTTGCGCTATATATAAGCAGTTCCAATAAGATCCCGCATTCTATAATCAAAGGATCATGGTGCGCCATTATTGCGCAACCTGAGTTTTCAGAGAGGTCAGATCTGGAGAGGCTGGATTTTTCCAAGGAGTTTTTCGATAAAGAGATCTCGCGCCTGGCAGCTGAACAGGGTTATGATGTGCCTGTATTAAGGGATTGGTTCCTCAGGTATGCTGTTTATGACATAGACAACATGCCAATTAAGGAATACTTGCTTGATTGGAAAGGCGAAGATGCTGTCTTGTATCGCGAGATCGATCTGAGAAAAAAACCAGACAGGCATATAGCCTATTTCTTCGCGTCAAAGGGCCTTTTAAATGATGCCTTTTGGATCGCGATGGTATTGGGTATACCTATAATAGTGGTCTGGTTTAGTATCCGCAACTACCTCAAATTTGACGCCTAAAAACGCTTTCCTTGAAAAAAACCCCTTATGTGGTATAATTATAGTAGAGGTATTCTATGGTTTTGATCAGGGAAAGAAGGCTATTTGAGCGCATTAAGGCCGCTATAACTGTGCGGCATAACGCGCAGGGCTCGCCTGTCAGGTATTACGCCATTACCAGCGATATAAGCGGGGGCGGTATAAAGCTCGAGGCCCATAATGAATTTAAGCCCGGCACATTATTAGAGGTCGAGATGTTTAACGAGGGCGCTGGCGTAAGCGCGGTTTGCAAAGGTAAGGTTGTGTGGATTGCCGTGAAAGGGCCGGATGAAACCTATGACATGGGAGTTGAATTCCTGGACCAGAGCCTGCTGTATATAGGTAGATTGATAAAGGATCTGATAAAAGATCCAGATGCGCCGTTATTCGACGAAGGTTTATAAATGGAACTTATTGCAATATCAATCCTCGTAACATTTGCTTTAATTGGTTTTGCAGCGATTTTCTTTACTACATTCGGCACGCTTATAATACTCATAGGCACTGCCATATATGCATTCCTTACTGAATTCGCTTTCCTTGATATAAGCACACTTATAATTCTTTTAATACTCTATCTTTTCGGCGAAGTGTTTGAGTACGCCTGTATAATAATAGGCACTAAGAAATTCGGCGCGTCCAATGCTGCGGTAGCGGGCGCGCTTGTCGGAGGCATAGTAGGCGCGCTTCTCGGCACGCCTCTTTTTGGAGTAGGCCTTTTAGCGGGCACATTTTTAGGCATATTTCTCGGAGCATTTTTAGTGGAATTAGTCATCCAGCAGGACCTTGTAAAATCTTTGAAGGCAGGCCTTGGAGGGGTATTAGGCAGGGTTGGTTCAATATTTGCTAAGGTGGTAATAGCTGTTATAATGTTCGTTATTATCGCCTCTAGCATAATCAAAGGAGGATGAGCCTGGGCGGTCTATTAGGTATTGTAGTGTTGATATTGGATATCATAGCTATTGTAGACGCGGTTAAGAGCGCAATGCCAGGCGCTAAAAAGGCATTGTGGATAATCCTGATACTTGTAATCCCTGTCCTAGGAATGATACTTTATTTCCTGGTAGGGAAGAAAAAGAAGTAGAAGATCCTTGCATAAAAGGCGGCTGCTGGGCGTACCTACAGCCGCCTTGTTTTTTCTAACTTTACACTTGAGCATTGCAAGAGTGTAAAGTTATTTTTAATTGAATAATTGCGTTTAAGGAGGTATAATCAGTTCTGATGAAGAATATGAAGACATTGGTCATATTGCTGGCAATATTTATTTTGATATCCCTCTTAGCCGGGTATTTTGCAGGTTCTTTTGTCTATAAGGATTACAGGAGGAGGACTGCGGATCTCGAGAACGAGACAAAGGATAAGTTCAGTGAGCTGGAGAACAGCCTCAAGGACCTTTATGTCACGATTGATAATTCAGTGGATAAAAATTCAATAGAGAGAAGAGAGCTGCTGGCGAACATAGAGGCTATAAAAGAAGATATAAGGGAGTGGGAGGCTGGATACAGAATGACCCTGTCTGAGCTCAAGGCAGCTATGGAAGAACAGGGCATAGAAAAGCTTACGAGGATGGTAGAGAATCTGCAGGAGGGTATGGACAGGTTTGAGGTAAAAGTGCAGGACCTGGATCTAAAGATAGACGAGGTCGGCAGGGACAAGAGTGTTAACCTCGGCAGGATCTCGGTCAAACAATAAGGAAACAGGATTATGCTACTAATACTGGTCAGGCTTTTAGCTCTTGCTATCCTGGTGATTGGTGTATTGTTTCTGATAAACCCGAAGATGATGAATAGCTACGCGGCCTTCTGGAAAAAGGATAAAAGGCTGCGCCTGGGCAACGTAATAAATCTAATATTTGGAATTATATTTCTTATGGCTGCTTCGCAATGCAGAGTGCCTGTAGTGATGATCATAATGGGCATTATGTCACTTGTGAAAGCAGTTATGCTTTTTGTGCTTGGTCTGAAAAAGGTAAAGGCAATGATCACGAAGTGGGAGAGCAAGCCAGCTGGCAAGGTCAGGGCATTTGCAGTAATTCCAATACTTATCGGCATCCTGCTAATATGGGCGATATAAATTAGTTTGGGAGATCTTCCAGATGCGCTCGGATGTGAGTTGAGCCGATGCCGGTTTCAAGGCCTTGGTATTGAAGCCATTCGTAGGGCGGTTCGTCAATATACCAGACAAATGTCGGAGGGATCAGAGAGCCGATCACACCTGTAAGTATTCCCAGATTAGGAATAAGTCGCAATTTAATACATTCTACTTTTCCCGACGATAAATTCAATGTTTCAGTCCCTATCTCTTTAATAGTTACCCGATAAAGCTTTCCTTTGTCAGATAATAGATAAAAATCTCTGCATTTTTCCTCATCGCGATGCGCTATATATGTCTTTAGGACATAGGTCATGGTAGTGCTGTCAGCGGTAAGACCTTTTAGGGGAAGTGTTTTTTCTTCAATGATATTTCCATCGATATCTGACAGGGAACAGAATATCTTTTTCCTGTTATAATCAAATCGTCTTTTGTGTGTGACGTCTACCTGGCCTGAGGTTTCTTTTATGACAGTAATACTCTGCAGAGGATAGAGCAGGTTTTGTTTTTCCTCCATCTCCGAAGTCGTTTCCCATGTTATGCCCTTATATTTATCATAGTCGCCTTTGCCTCTTGAGGATATTTGGTAGATGATCTGATCTTCCCTGGAGATCTTTCTGAGAGATATGCTTAATCTTGACCGTTCTTTGCCGGTCTTTTTATCGACATACACGACCTCTTTTTCCTCGCGATCAGGCATAAACGCAGGCGATGTCTCATCAGCGCTTACTGCGCTGGTAGTCGTGAGTACGCATATAATAAATAGGATATTGATCAGCTGTCTCATGGTTTATGTTATTTTAAGGTAACCCGAGCGATTAGTAAAGGATGAATTGCCCCGGGTTCAAAACTCTTGTCTTTGCCCGGCGCTTGTGATAATATAAAGTATAATGATGTACAGTAAGATGTTAAAAAGACTTTTAAGGATATGTCCTTTTATTTTCTGTCTTTTCTCTCTGCTAGTCTTCGCCGACCCTGTCTATTTTAAACAATTTACATTTGATGATGATAACGATCTTCTGAAATGGAAAAAGATGATCCTCAATAGGGAGGTCGATTATCTCCTTCGCTGGTATGGCGCGCAGGGTTTTGTCCAGGCATCGAGCAACGGCGCATGTTCCGCGCTTTATCGCAGGGTCAAATACAGACTGACAGATTATCCATTAATAAGCTGGAAGTGGAAGGTGGAACAGTTTCCGGATATAGGAGAGAAGGGCACAGAGGCGGAAAAGGATGATTTCGCGGCAAGGTTTTATGTAATATTTTCTTCATGGAGTTTTTCATCTTCCAAGTTTTTAGAATATGTATGGGCAAAGGATTTAGAGGTCGGGACTGTCCTGGGTAGTAAATCAGGCGAGAATGTGAAAAGGATCGTTATAAGAAACAGCTCTTCAGAGTCCGAGACATGGCTTGCAGAGGTGCGCAATGTATACGAAGACTATAAGTTCGCATTTGGCCAGGAGCCGCCTAAGAAGGTGGGAGCAGTAGCGATCATGTGCGACGCTGACGGCACAAATTCAATAGCAGAATCTTTGTTTGACGACATACAGATAGAACGATTGGCAGAAAAATAATCAAGGAGGCAGTCATGGCAAAAAGAAAAAGGCGCAGATATTTTGTAAACAATACATTTCAATACCGCTACATAGCAGTGGTCATTGTCCCGCTGATCATTCTTATGGCAGGACTCTATTATATTATGTACTATTCGATGTTTACCCATATGCTGATCCCTGAGGCAGTGACTGCAACGCTATTGCCGGCAATGAAAAAAGTAAACTTTGTCCTGTTGGCCACACTACCAGTTACTCTGTTTTTAATTATACGTGCAGCGCTTGTGGATTCAAATCGTGTTGTTGGCCCTGTTTCCAGGCTTGAAAGGGAATTGGACATGATCCTGGCTGGAGACCGTTCAGTCAGGCTGAATATACGCGCAAAAGATGACCTAAAGCCAATTGTTGACAGGATGAACAGGGTCCTGGACACGATAAGCAAGTAAATCACCTTGACCCCACATATTTTAGGGACGGTTCTTGAGCCAAAGCCAGAACTGTTCCTTTTTCTTTGTCTTTAACCCTCCATTGTGATAATATAATATCAATATGAAGCCTAAAAAATCACAGTTAATAATCATGTGCTTTGTAGTATGTCTTGTATTTATATGCGCTGGCAGGGGTTTCTCAGAGCCGCTGAAAGAGCATACCCTGGGTGTCTCGACAGATATTTCCTACATTGTCTATGATGAGCCAGACGTAATGGAAGAAAAAGGCATGATGTATGGCGCAGGGGTTTCTTATACCTATCGTAAAGACATGATGTTTAAGGCAGAGGCTAGATTTAGTTATGGGCAGGTAGGCTACAAGAATTCAGGGACTATTGACAATATAGACGATTATATGCTGGAGTTCAGGGGGTTGATTGGTTATGACTTATCCAAATATGAAGGATATGGTATTACGCCTTACAGCTGTTGCTGGATTTAGTGACCTGGAGAACGACCAGAATGAAGGATATGGGCTCAGGGCTTCTCTGAGGCTCCAGAAGAAAACAGAGAAAATAGATTTTCTAGTAGAGCCTTTCATAAGATATTGGGATATCAAGCAATCAGAAACAACGAATATTACGTACAATGGGGTACTTTGGGGCTATGGATGGGAGCCAAAAAATACCTCTACAGAGATCGGCATCAGATTTACAGCAGCTCTTTAAACAGTATCCTGTTACGGAGGTTGATATGGAAAGCAATAGCAAGGTCACGCTTAAGGGTAATCCACTTACATGGGTGGGAGCAGAGGTCAAGGTAGGCGAAGGAGCTCCGGATTTTAAAGCGCTGGACAATGGCCTGGAAGAGGTTGCACTGGATAAGTTTAAGAACAAGGTAAAACTGATCGCATCAGTCCCATCACTGGACACACCTGTTTGTGATTCAGAGATAAAGAAATTCAATGACGAGGCAGCTGCATTAAGTAAAGATATTGTGATCATTTTTATCTCTATGGACCTGCCGTTCGCGCAGAAGAGATTCTGCCAGGCATTTGACATCAAGAAGGTCAAGACATTGTCAGACCACAGGGACGCGGATTTCGGAGAAAAATATGGGGTCCTGATAAAGGAGCTCCGTCTTCTAGCAAGGGCGATTTTTATTATTGATAAAGAAGATAAGATCCGCTATATTGAGTTAGTGCGAGAGATGTCTTCGTCCCCAGACTATAACGCAGCGCTGGATGCATTGAAGAAAGTCATTGGCTGATAGGCACGGTTTCAGGGACATAGTATAATAGAGAAAAAGGAGGGAAGTATGGCTGTTAAGGAAATAACATTGGAAGGCCTGGATGTTCAGGGATTTATTAAAG
>CAZTIQ010000008.1:0-3709 GCA_964613735.1 uncultured Planctomycetia bacterium
ATCAGCAAAATGTAAAGTTATTTTGCCTATCGAGTTATCTTTGTAACCTTGTCTAGCCTTTGAGTAGTTTTTTCTTTGCCTAAGAGCGCAAGCACCTCAAATATACCGGCAGAAACACTCTTGCCAGTAACTGCTACCCTTAGCGGGTGTATTAAATCCCCGCCTTTTAAGCCCAGCTCCTTGATAAGCGCCCTTGCCTCAGACTCTATGTTGAGAGGCGTGAAATCCTTTATGTTTTCAAGGCGCTCTTTTACTGATCTCAGCATGCCCAAAACTTTTTCGTCTTTCAAAAATTTTTCCACATCTTCCTCTCTATACGAGACCTCGTCTTTTACGAATACGCTTAACTCATCCCTGAATTCAACGAGCGTCTTTACCCTTCCATGATATAACTCTGCAAATCTTTTGAACCAATCCGACTCGCACTTATCTTTTATAAAACCAGAGGTGACCTTTATAAAACTATCCAGATCCATCTTCCTGATATGCTCGCCGTTTAACCACCGTAATTTATCCTCATCAAATTCAGCGCCTCGCTTATTGACCCTTTTCAGGGTGAATCTTTTTATTATCTGAGGGGTGTCCATAAATTCCATGTCATCCCCTGGTGACCAGCCTAAAAGCGCAAGGTAATTTACCATTGCCTCAGGCATATACCCTTTTTCCTTATACTGGGAAATAGCCACTGCCCCGAATCTCTTGGAAAGACGCGATTTATCCGGCGCAAGTATCAATGGTATATGAGCAAACTTCGGGGGCTTTACGCCAAGTGAGGCGTATAGCGCGATCTGTTTATTTGTATTTGAAATATGATCATCCCCCCTTATGACATGCGATATCTTCATATCAATATCGTCGACAACACACGCAAAATTATAGGCAGGCGTCCTGTCTGATTTTATCAAAACAAGCTCTCCTATAAGGGTGTTGTCAACTTCGATCTCGTCATGCACAAGGTCATAAAACTTTACCTTTTCCGGCGGGACTTTAAATATGACTGCCTCTCCATCTTTGTACGCCGCGCCCTGCTTTAAAAGCTTGTCTGCATAGGCAAGATATATATCCTGCCGTTTACTTTGAAAATACGGGCCCTCATCCCAATCGAGGCCCAGCCACTCAAGGCTGGAAATGATCTCCTTTAGATATGTCTGATCCGAACGATTCTTATCTGTATCCTCGATCCTGAGTATAAACTTTCCTGATTGCGCGCGCGCATACAGCCAGTTAAAAAGCGCTGTGCGAGCGCTTCCTATATGCAGGTTTCCTGTAGGACTCGGCGCAAACCTAACGCGAACCATACTCATATCCCTTTCTTACAGCGTCCTGATTTATAGATAGCATCTTCTGACGCGATTTAGGAATAACCTCGCCTAAAATATCTATCAAGAATTGAACAGGAAATATATCTCTCTTTGAAAGAAGCGCGCCCAGTGTAATCATATTAGCTACGCGAGAATCGCCTAATTCATAGGCCATCTCTGTAGCCGGGACTTCTAAAATGCCTATATCTTTTCTCTTTTCATCGATCTTGATCATCGACTTATTTACGACCAATATACCGTCCTTTGTGACCTTGCTATTAAACCTGTCAAAGGAAGGCTTGTTCATCACAACGCACACACTTGGTTCTTTTACAACTGGCGATGCAATAACCTTGTCAGATATTACAACCATTGAGTGCGCTGTGCCGCCCCTTACCTCTGCGCCATATGAAGGCATCCATGTAACAAGCTTGCCTCTCTTCATTGCTGCATAGGCCATGGCCTTCCCCATAAACATTATACCCTGGCCGCCAAATCCTGCAAAAACTATTTCCTCGTGCATAATTTTTATTTCAAACCTTATTTCAAACCGGGTTTGCAATTTAATTGCAAGCCCGGTTTGTATATACTCCTAACGGGTACTCTTTTACCATAACTTTATCTATCCACTTCACAGATTCTTTAGAGGACAGCCCCCAATAAGTCGGACACGGGGAAAGCACTTCAACAATGGAAAACCCCTTGTTGTCGATCTGGTTTTGAAATATCTTTTTTATGGCCTTTTTTGTCTTTAAGACATTCTTGGGATCATGGACTGAGACCCTCTCAGCATAAAATACACCTGGTAGCACAGATAATAATTCGCACACCTTTAAAGGAAAACCATCTCTTTTCTGGTCGCGTCCACGAGGCGTGGTGCTTGTTTTTTGATTCAGCATAGTAGTGGGCGCCATCTGTCCGCCTGTCATGCCATAAACCGCATTATTGACAAATATGATGCTGATATTCTCTCCCCTATTTGCAGCATGTATTATCTCTGCGGTGCCTATGGCTGCCAGATCACCGTCGCCCTGATACCCAAAGACTATATTTTCAGGACTTGTCCTTTTTATGCCTGTTGCCACTGCTGGTACCCTGCCATGCGCTGCCTCTGTAACATCAAAATCCCAATATTCATACGCTATTACAGCGCACCCCACAGGCGCAATGCCTATGACCTTCTCTCTTATCTGGAGCTCATCTACTGTCTCACATATAAGTCTATGCACTACGCCATGGCCGCAGCCAGCGCAGTAATGAGTGGGGACATCCCTTAAACTGTTTGGTTTTGTAAATATCTTGTTCATAATAAATGAGTTCTCAGCTTTCAGCCATCAGCTGTTTTTAGAAGCTGAAGGCTGACTGCTGAGAGCTGAAAGCTTCTTAATTATTTCCTCTTCTGTCGGGACCCCCCCGCCAGAACGGCCATAAAAATGCACTGGTTTTTTGCATTCAATGCTGAGCCTGACATCATCTACCATCTGTCCGCAGCTCATCTCTACAGTTAAAAATGAATCAACTTTCTCAGCTATTTTCTTCAATGCCTTTTCAGGAAACGGCCAAAGCGTTATTGGCCTGAACATACCTATTTTTTTACCCTGCGAGCGCAGTCTTTCAACAATATTCCTACAGGTCCTGGCGACAGTCCCATAACTAACCAGCATTATCTTACTATCATCTTCATATAAAGCCTCATAGCGGACTTCTTTTTCTTTTATCTCGTTGTATTTTTTCTGTAATTTTTCATTTAGCCTCTCCAGCTCTCCTTCGACCAACAACAGCGACCTTATAATCCGCGGCTTTCTACCCTTGCATCCATCGAGTATCCAATCTTTCCCGTATCCCGTATTCCGTATTCCATATTCCATATCTAACTCCACGGGTTCCATCATCTGGCCAAGTACGCCGTCGCCCAAAATCATAACAGGCATCCTGTATTTATCTGCCAGGTCAAACGAAAGCATGGTCAGTTCCACTATCTCTTGCAGGGATGCAGGCGCCAGTACTATTTGTCTATAATCTCCATGGCCGCCCCCCCTTGTGGCCTGAAAATAATCACCCTGGCTTGGCGCAATGTTTCCGAGCCCTGGGCCGCCCCTCATCATATTCACTATGACTGCTGGAAGTTCACAGCCTGCAAGATATGATATGCCTTCCTGCTTTAAGCTGATTCCAGGGCTGGAAGATGATGTCATGGCTCTTGTGCCTGTAAGAGATGCGCCGAATACCATGTTTATCGCAGAGATTTCACTCTCTGCCTGAATAAATACACCGCCCACCTCTGTCATCCGGCTTGACATATATGCAGGTATTTCATTTTGAGGCGTAATGGGGTAGCCAGCGTAAAACCTGCAGCCTGCCATTATAGCAGCCTCTGCCAGAACCTCATTCCCGCGCATTAAGACTTT
>CAZTIQ010000008.1:3809-8895 GCA_964613735.1 uncultured Planctomycetia bacterium
CATCCTGTGCATTTATTGTCCTTGTCTGAAAAAACTGCTGCGTGCACACCTTTCTTATTAAGGGTCTTATCTAACTTAATACAGGCGCCGGGGCAATACATAATACAAAGTTCGCACCCTTTGCACTTTTCTTTCTTAATATCTATCTTTGGCATGGCACCTCTACTAAGATCTTCTCTCTGATCTTCTGCGCAGACAATCCGCATCTGTCTAATAAAATATCCCTTGAGCCATGTTCTACAAATCTGTCGGGTAGGCCCATGATCTTTATTATAGAATCTTTTGGGACCACGTCTAAGATCGACTCTAAGACACTCTCTCCAAAACCTCCCCTGGCAACGCCTTCCTCTAAAATATATAATCTTTTTGTCTTTGACAGAGATCCTGATATTGACTCTAGATCAAATGGTTTGATAAACCTTGCGTTTATAACCTCACAATCCACGCCATCAGCCAGGAGCATTGAGGCAGCCTTTAATGATACCCCGGCCATATACCCCACGCCTAATAATGTCACGTCCCTGCCTTGTTTTAGGATCTCAGCCCTGCCAAACTCAAGGCCGGGCCTTGTCTTTTTTAGCTCTGTGACATGGCTTCTACTACGAGGATACCTTATGGCAATAGGGCCATTATTGTAAGAAAGGGCAAATACGAACATATCTTTTAATTCCTTTTCATCCCTTGGCGCGAGTAAAACCATATTTGGCACATGTCTCAAATATGCAATGTCAAACATGCCGTGATGAGTAGGCCCATCCTCTCCTACCAGGCCTGAACGGTCCAGCATGAATATTAGATTAAGATTCTGAAGACATACATCATGGATTATCTGGTCATATGCCCTCTGTAAAAAAGTAGAATAGATCGCTACTACCGGCTTCAGGCCGGCCCGCGCGAGCCCTGCTGCAAAACCCACAGCATGCTGCTCTGCCATGCCGACATCAAAAAACCTATTAGGAAAAATATTGGCAAATTTATCCAGCCCCGTGCCCTCTGGCATCGCCGCTGTTACAGCTACGATCTTTTCGTCCCTGCTCGCTGCGTCTATAACTGCTTCGCTAAAGGCATCTGTAAAACCACTGGGTTCGTTTAATGCTTTTTCTGCTTTGGGCAGCATCTTTTCTCCGGTTGAAACATCAAATGAACCTACGCCATGGAATTTTTCCGGTATTTTTTCTGCATAAGAATACCCCTTGCCTTTTTTAGTGACTACATGTAGAAATACCGGCTCTGACATGCTGGCAACATTCCTCAGGGTCGCTACTATTGTCTTCACATCATGGCCGTCTATCGGCCCAAAATATCTAAATCCCATCTCTTCAAAAAACATACCCGGCACAAGAAGGTTCTTAAGGCCTTCTTCCAATCTCTTTGCTGCGCGCATGACCCTGAAACCAAATCGCGGCACCCGCTTTAAAAGACCCTCGACATCTTTTCTTATCTTATTATAGGAAGGAGCTGTTATGATCCTGTTCAGATACTTGCTCAGGGCGCCCACGCTTTTAGAAATACTCATCTCATTATCATTAAGTATGACCAAGATCTGCCTGTTAAGGTGGCCTGCGTGATTTAAGGCCTCAAATGCCATGCCTCCGCCTAAAGACGCATCGCCTATGACTGCGACGACTTTGTTGGGCTCGTGTCCAATATCCTGCGCAGCTACCATGCCAAGCGCAGTTGAAATAGAGGTAGAGCCATGGCCTGTTGTAAAGACATCATACTCGCTTTCATATTTATTTGGAAAACCGCTCAATCCGTCGATCTTGCGCAAAGTATTAAATCTTTCCTTTCTGCCTGTCAATAACTTATGCGCGTAAGCCTGGTGACCAACGTCCCAGATGATCTTATCCTCCGGCGCATTGAGGCAGTAATGGATGCCTATTATTAATTCAACTGCGCCAAGGCTGGACGCCAAGTGCCCTCCAGAAGAAGAGACTGTCTCTATAATAGTGTTTCTTATCTCCTGAGCCAAAATCGGCAGCTGCTCCAGCGTCAGTCTTTTTAAATCCTGCGGATTGTCTATGCTGTCTAATAATCTAGCCATGACCTAAGACCTTCTTTTTAATACCAGATCAGATATCTCCACTAATCTGGCCGCCCTGTTTCCAAAAACCTTCAGGCCTTTCTTTGCTCTATCATTAGAATCCCCTGCCATGTTTCTCGTGCGTTCTGCTCCGTAAGTCTTAACATAACCATCTCCATCCATTAAATCATCTATTAACTGAAATGTAAAACCAAAATTTTTTCCGAAGTTGCCAAGTGAGTTTATCTTTTTACTGCCTACGCCCTTGAATATCCCGCCGGTTTTCACAGCCGCCTCAAAAAGCGCCCCGGTCTTATGGCTCGCTATGTAATTTAACTCCTTCTTTGTCCCTTGCCTGCCCCGTACCCTTGTGGTATCGGGTCGCTTGCCTGCCCCGTACCCTTGTGGTATCGGGTCGCTTGTCGCTAAAATATCAACGACCTGGCCACCTATAGTGCCCTGACTGCCTATTGCCCTTGAGACCTCTTTTATTATCTGTGCATTGCCATATTCCGAAAACAATTGAAAGGCCAATGTCAGAAGCGCATCACCTGCTAAAAGCGCAATGTCTTCTCCGGATTTTTTATGGCAGCTCAATCTACCCCGTCTATAGTCATCATTGTCCATGCATGGCAGATCATCATGTATAAGCGTATACGTATGTATAAATTCTATGCCGCATGCTACTGGCAAGATACTGTTGTTGCTTCCTCCGCATGCCTCAAAACTAGCCAATGTCAGAATCGGCCTGATCCTCTTCCCCCCGGGAAACACTGCATACCGCATTGCCTTGTGCAGAGCTTGCGGCATGGTCTTTGAAGAGGGAAGATGCTTATCAAGGGCCTTATCAATAACTTTTTTCTTTTTAGAGATATAATTTCTGATATCCATAATGCTTACCATTCCACCACCCCCGGTCCCGTCCGCCTAAGGCGGACGGGACCGGGGGTGGTTAGCTCAATTACTCCTCGAACTTCTCACTCGTTAGCTTCCCGCCCTTTTTCACGAGCAGCTCGACCTTGCGCTTTGTCTCATCTAGGCGCTTTCTGCAGAGCTTAAGCAACTTAACGCCATCTTCATACTTTTTCAGGGATTCTTCAAGCGGCATCTCGCCGCTCTCTAGATCACCCACCACATCTTCCAACTTCTTCATCATCTCTTCGAACTTCATCTCTTTCGCCATGTTATCCTCCGCTAATTTCTTCTACCCTGCTTTTCACAATGCCTTTAGAGACCCTGGTCTCCAGCAAATCACCGCTCTTAAGCTTTTTCACATCCTTAACAATAGACATTTCCGGTAATTTAAAACTAATGCTGTATCCCCTGCCAAGTATGGCCAGAGGACTCAGTATCTCTAATTTTTCAAAAACCAGCTTAAAACTTCCCTCTTTTAACTGAATGTAATGTTTAAACCTCAATAAAAGCCCTTCTTCTATGTCATCCAATCGCTGCTCATACTCCATGACTATCTCGGAAGGAATGGCCTTGAGCTTTTCTTCGATATTATCAAGCCTATCTATAAGCTCACTTTTTTTAGCGATAACACGCTCTGCAGCGACAGACGGCGTAGGCGCCCTCAGATCTGCAACAAAATCACTGATCATCCAGTCGATCTCATGTCCAACGGCGCTGATAACAGGTATCTTTGAATTAAATATTGCCCTTGCAACTATCTCTTCATTGAATGCCCATAGATCCTCAAGGCTGCCGCCGCCCCTGCCTACTATGATCACGTCAACATTATTCAATACATTAAAGTCTTGTATTGCGCTCGCTATCTCTTCTCCTGCTCCTTCACCCTGGACCTTTGCGGGATTTATGATCACATGGAAATTGGAAAATCTCTTTCCCAGGACATGCAACATATCCCTTATGGCCGCGCCTGTCGGAGATGTAACTATTCCTATGCTTCCTGGAAGCGTCGGTATTGGACGCTTACGGGATTCGTCAAAAAGTCCTTCTTTGAAAAGTTTTTCCTTTAGCTGTTCAAATGCCAGCTGCAAGGCCCCTATCCCCTTCGCCTCCATCCTTGTGGCGTTAAACTGGTACTGCCCTCTCTTCTCATATACGCTTACCTTTCCAAAACAAACTGCATACATGCCGTCTTTTATTTCAAATTTTATGTTTTCATTGTATCTTTTAAAAAAAGTTACCTTTAACTCGCTCCTGTCATCCTTTAGAGTAAAATAAAAATGTCCTGATGTATGGCTTTTAAAATTAGATATCTCGCCTTCCACCCAGACGTTCGAAAAAGAATCCTCTAATATGACCTTTATGCTCGAGGTGAGCTCACTTACTTTATATATGTATTTTCCATCCTTGACCATATTATAAATATTTCTCTATTCTCTCTTTTATTCTTTCAATGGATATCGCCCTGCCGCTTTCCTGGTCTATCTCAACCAATGCGCCTTGAAGCTCTACATTTCCATCCGCCATTTCAAATCTCGTAGGCATGCAGGTGAGAAAACGTTCTATAATAGGCTCCACCTTTCGGCCTATTACAGAATCCTGGGCGCCTGTCATTCCGACGTCTGTTATATAAGACGTCCCGCCCGGCAATATCTTTTCATCAGCTGTCTGGACATGCGTATGTGTCCCAAATACAGCGCTCACCCTTCCATCCAGAAACCTGCCAAGCGCGATCTTTTCACTCGTGGCCTCTGCGTGCATGTCTACTAAAACTATCTTTGTCTCCTTTGAGATCTTCTCAAGCTCTTTTTCTGCTGTCTTGAACGGGCATGCGTCAATATTATTCATAAAGACTCTTCCAATGACATTTATAACACCGACTTTGCCTGAATTGCACCTGATAACAGTCGCACCGAGGCCGGGACATGATTCTGGATAGTTCGCTGGCCTTAGAACGCGCTTGTCTTTTTCCAGTCTTTCATAGATCTCTTTTTTCTTCCAGATATGGTCTCCGGAAGTGACTACGTCCACGTGGCTGTTCAGCAATTCATCTACTGTATCAGGCGTAAGCCCTGAACCACCTGCAATGTTTTCTGCATTGGCAATCACAAAGTCTATGCATTTGTCCTTACGAAGCTCTGGCAATATTTT
>CAZTIQ010000008.1:8995-19120 GCA_964613735.1 uncultured Planctomycetia bacterium
GCGTACTCTATCGCCCTTGTTTCCCTGATCACTGTGACCTTGATCTGCCCGGGATACTCAAGCCCTTCCTCGATCTTTTTCTTTATCTCTCTTGAAAGACCTATTGACTGCAAGTCAGTAAGCTTATCTGGCTGAACGATTACGCGTATCTCTCTTCCTGCCTGTATTGCATATGTCTTCTCTACGCCTTTGAATGCGTCTGCGATAGACTCCAATTTCTCAAGCCGCTTTATGTAATTCTCAAGCGTCTCGCGTCTCGCGCCAGGCCTTGTTGCGCTGACTGCATCAGCTGCCTGCAAGAGCACTGCGTAAATAGACGCTGCCTCTTCTTCCTCATGGTGCGACAGAATAGCATTGAGCACCTCTGGGGATTCCCCGTATTTCTTTGCAATGTCTGCGCCTATCCTTGCATGAGGGCCCTCTATTTCATGGGTCACTGCCTTGCCTATATCGTGCAAGGCCCCTATGCGTTTTGCAAGACTCACGTCCAGGCTCAGCTCTCCAGCCATGGTACCCATGATAGAACTCACCTCTTTTATATGCTGTAAGGCATTTTGTCCATAGCTGGTCCTGTATTTTAATCTACCTATAAGTCTTACGATCTCAGGATGGACCCTTTGAAGGCCTAATTCAAATACAGCATGCTCGCCCTCTTCCTTTATGGTGTTATCCATCTCATGCTTTACCTTGGCCACTACCTCTTCTATGCGGCCAGGGTGTATCCTGCCGTCACGCAAAAGTCTCTCCAGGCTTATCCTAGCGATCTCACGCTTAACAGTGTCAAAGCATGAAAGTATAACTGCCTCGGGCGTATCGTCTATTATCACATCCACGCCGGTTGCGATCTCGAGCGATCTGATATTTCTACCTTCTCTGCCAATGATCCTGCCTTTCATCTCATCATTAGGCAACGCTACCACAGATACAGTAGTGTTTGTCACGTGTTCTGCAGCGCACTTCTGGATAGCGACCGAGAGCGTTTCCTTTGCCTTTTTGTTGGCAGATTCCTTTGCGTTATCCAGTATCTGTATGAAAAGGACCTGCGCCTCATGCTGCGCGTCATCTTCTATTCTTTGCAGAAAAAGTTTTTTTGCCTCTTCTACGCTCAAGCCTGATATCCTCTGAAGCTTCTGCTTCTCATCTGCAATAAGCCTTGAAAGCTCCTCATGCCTGGCCTCTATAGCCTTTTCCTTTCCTGACAGAAGTCCCTCTCTCTTTGAGATATCCCTGTCTTTCTTCTCCAATACATCTACCTTGCGGTCTATATTCTCCTCTTTCTGGCCTAACCTCTTTTCCAGATTTACAAGTTCGCCGCGCCTGTCTTTTGTCTCGTTCTCAAAATCAGAACGCAGTCTAAGCTTCAGGTCCTTTGATTCAAGCTCGAGTTCTTTCTTTCTATTATCAAACTCCTTTTTTGACTCCTCAAGAAGCCTCTTTGCCCTGTCCTCTGCCTCTCTTAGATGTTTTTCTGAAAAAAACTTTCTTATAAAGTAGCCTACAAAAAACATCAAGACAAAGATGACTACTTGCGCCGCATAGACGATTGTTTTAATCATGGACTCCATTGCTAACACCTCCCGATCTTATATATGAAAAGGGGCGAGCCAGCTAATTGGTAATGACCCGGGTAAGAGAAATATCAGTCTTCGTGGTAGGTATATCTTCTAGTATCTGGAATCTAAAACCAAGGCCTATCTTTGATGCGCGTCGAGGCAGGTCTTTAAGAAAACGATCGTAATAGCCGTGGCCGTGGCCGATCCGGTTGTTTTTTTTGTCAAAGACAACGCCAGGCACTACCACAAGATCTATTTCTCTTACGCTAACAGGCCTTTCACGATCATATACCTTTGGTTCATAGATACCATAAGGGCCTTTTTTAAGGCCCTGTCTCATACTATTTAATATCACGGGTAATATTCTCTTTTGTCTCACCAATGTAACTGGTAATACCACCTTTTTGCCCGTCTTTAGGGCTTTTTTTATTATAGGACGAGTCTCTACCTCGGCCGTTCCTTTTGAAACATAAAGCATTACACATTTAGACGATAAGAATTCCTTCTGTCTAAAAAGATTCTCCTGTATAATTTTGCTTTTACGTCTCCTTTCCACTTTAGTTTGATGATTTAATCTTTGTTTCATTTTCTTTCTCAAGTCTTCTTTGTTCATACTTTCTTAGTCTTGTTGTGTTTTTTCATGTAGTCATCTATTGCTGACTTCAGGGCATGCTCTGCAAGCACAGAACAGTGCATCTTTATAGCTGGAAGCCCTCCCAAGGCCTCTGCCACAGCCCTGTTGGAGATCTTCAGCGCATCTTCCACGCTCTTTCCCTTGACAATGTCCGTGACCATACTGCTCGTCGCTATAGCTGCGCCGCAACCAAACGTCTTGAATTTAGCATCGGTGATCAGGCCGTCCTTTACCTTGATATAAAGTCGCATTATATCTCCGCAAACCGGGTTTCCTACATCGCCGATACCGTCTGCATCAGGGATCTCTCCTACGTTGTGAGGATCCTTGAAGTGTTCCATTACCTTCTCGCTATACTGCGTGTTAAAACCTTCCATACCTATCACTCTCCTGTCATTTAATGGTTATTTTTCTGGGTTTGACATTTTTAGAATAGTCTTTTGCCGGCCTTGTCTCTTTCATGTTCTCAAGCATATTTAATTCCTTAAGTCTATTGTATATCAATATCCATGCGCAATCCTTATCCTTATCTACTTCGCACTTGCCTTTGTCTGAGCCGCCACAAGGACCATTCAATAAGCCTTTTGCGCATCTTGTAACAGGACAGATCCCTCCGGTTACGTTAAGCACGCACTCTCCGCACATAGCGCATCTTTCAGAAAGCTCAAGACCTGTCTTGTCAAGGATGGAGCCAAACATGGTATCGCATCCTGCGTAAACAGGCCTCTTGGCCCTGTCATTCTCAAGCACAGACTGAACTCCCAGGCCGCAGGCAAGCACCAGAAACGCCTCGGCCTCGTCTACTGTTTTTTTATTCTTGGCAAAATGAAGTTTTACCTGGCTGGCTATGCATGGAGAATCAGGTATACAATATCCTGTGACTATTTTCCCTTTTTCCTCCAGACTCTTCTTCATCCCGAGCATTTCCTCTTCGCCTCCGGTCTTGCAAGTCGTAGCGCAATCCCCGCAGCCTATTATAAAAACTTTTTTCCTGGGGCCTAAAAATTTCAATATCTCTTCAAACTGCTTTTTCTGCGTGACTATCATAGCAACTCCTTTATAGCTCTCTCAAAGACTTCCTTATCTTGATAACCTATATATCTCTCCCTGATTCCTCCATGCCTATCTATGACAAATGTCGTAGGAATGCTCATTATGCCGCCGTATAGGTCTACTATATCCCGGTTCCCTATGAGGGTAGTATAATTTATATTATTTTTCTCTACAAAGTCGGGCACTATTCTTTTGGCATTTGCGTCAAGCGCTACGCCAATCACCTCAAGGCCGTCATCTCTATGCTCCTCGTAAAGTTCTATAAAATGCGGTATCTCTGTCCTGCATGGTGGACACCACGTGGCCCAGAAATCAAGTATGATGACCTTCCCTTTATAATCAGACAGCCTCTTCTCTTCTCCATATATATCAAATAGCGCAAACTCAGGCGCTGGCTTGAACACCTTTTTCCTGTCTTCTCCGGAGACCTCTATGACCTTAGGAGGCCTTGCAGGCCTCATTATAAAAAACACACCTGCTAAAAATATTAAAATCAATATGACAAGCGTCTTGATCTTCACTCTGCCTCCCCTAAAATAATCCGCCTCAGGCGGATTAGCTAAATATGGCGCCTATTCTCGCGAACTGACCAAAAAACAACAGCGTCCCGACTATTACTAAAAATATTCCTGTTAAAATCGGCACAAATCTCATAAAGGCCTTAAAACGATTAAAGATAAACAAAAATTGATTTATAGCCAGGCTCCCTATAAAAAATGGCACGCCAAGCCCAAGGGAGTACACTATCAATAGCACTGTCGCCCTTGGCAGACTCTCGAGCGTGGTTGCATAGATCAGTATGCTTGAAAGTATCGGCCCTACACACGGCGTCCATCCCACGGCAAATGCCATGCCTATTAATATAGACCCGATGTATCCCAGCTTCCTGCTCTTATAGGATACCTTTTTTTGCTTTGTTAAAAAACCTAACCTCAGCGCCCCTGATATATGCAGTCCGAATAATATGATCAATGCCCCGCCTATCCTCTCTAAATATGTCTTCCGTATGCCGAAGAAGTTACCGAGATAGGCAAAGGTTATACCCAGAAGCACAAATATTATAGAAAAACCAAGTATGAAGAATAAAGAATGTATCGCCGTGATCCTTCTAATATTTATCGAGCGATCCTGGTTCTTTAGCTCTTCGAAAGATTTACCTGTTATATAAGTTATATAAGAGGGGAAAAGAGGTAAGACGCAGGGAGAGAGAAATGTCAAAATACCCGCGATAAAAGATATAATAATAGAGACTTCGCTTCCGTTATTCATCAGTCACGTCCCTTGGTTTAGCGCCGCGAAGCCCTGACTCTTATTACGTCCTGCTGTTGCCTTATATCTTCAAGACGAGCTATTATATCCTGCTGGTTTTTCAAAACTTCGTCTACTTTCTCTGAGACCTGCGCCATGTCTTTATCTTTGCTGGCGCTGGTCTCTCTGCCGAAACCCTTAAGCGTAAAAAATCCCAGAGAAATGAGCATCACTGTTAAAAGCGATACCCTTAGCGTCTTTCTCACCATATATCACCTCTTTTATTCTTACCTATTATAACAAATTCACCCTAAGCCGTCAACTTGACTTTTTTTTAAGAAATACGCTCAATTTCTCAAAACTAAGCGCATTGATCACATGTTTTTTCTCAAGCCATGCCCTGCGACCGACAGATACGCCGAATCTCATAGTATCCAGCTGTTCAGCAATATGCGCGTCTGTATTTATAGCCAGTTTCACTCCAGCTTTCTTTGCCATGCGGCTATGTATGTCATTTAAATCAAGCCTTTGCGGATAGCTATTGATCTCGATGGCTGTGCCTGTGTCCGCCGCCGCCTTAAACACCTCTTCAAAATCTACCTCATATGCCTCTCTTGCGCCCCACAGCCTTCCAGTGGGATGCGCAATAATATGGACATATCTATTCTTGCACGCTGCTATGATCCGTTTTGTGAGCCTTTCCTTTGGCTGCTTAAAGCCTGAATGTACAGCGCCTATAACAATATCCATCTCTTTTAATATATCATCCGGGTAATCAAGCCTTCCTTCTGAATCAATGTCCACTTCAGCTCCGAATAAAATATTTATACCCTTATATTTCTTAGATAACATGTCCATCTCTTTTTTCTTATTCTTTAGGTCTTGTCTGTCCAGGCCTCCTGCGATCTTCAGGCCCTGCGAATGATCAGTTATGGCTATGTACTCATATCCTATATCTTTTGCCTTTTTCACGACCTCTTCCATGGAGCTCCCTCCATCAGACCAGGTAGAATGCGCGTGGAGATCTCCTTTTATATCCTTTAATTCTATCAGATCAGGCAGCTTGTCCTCCAGCGCCCCCTCGATCTCTCCCCTGTCTTCTCTAAGTTCAGGCTCGATATATGAAAGGCCAAGTTTTTTATACATCTCCATTTCTGTCTTACCTGCGATCCTTTTATTATTTCTAAATATGCCATATTCGCTTAACTTGAGATCTTTTGTGATCGCGCGCTGGCGCAATCTTATATTGTGCTCTTTTGACCCGGTAAAATATAAAAGCGCTGCGCCATAAGAATCATCCTTAATGACCCTCACGTCCACCTGAATGTTATCTATACTCAATATCGACGATTTGGTCGGCCCTTTCACAATGATCTCTTTTACCTGGGGCAATGTTGTGAATGCATGCATTACCTTTTCTGGTTTATTTGAAGATATCAGTAAGTCAATATCCCTTACTGTATCTTTTCTCCTTCTTAAACTGCCCGCTGGATCTATTCTCTTTACCTCTTTTAATTTCTTTAGCCCTGATGTAAATGATAGGGCTACATCCTGAGCTGTCTTTAGATCCATTCTGTCATGGCCCCTTTTCAGGATCTCTATGCCGCGCAGAATATTCTCCTCTGTCTTTTGCTTCATGCCGGGGAGCTCTCTTATTCTTCCAGCATGGGCCATGCGTTCGAGCATGACTACATCGCGAATTTCCAGTTTCTCATATAATAATTTTGCTGTCTTGGGCCCCACGCCTGGTATGGCCAGGATATCTAAAAGCCCTTTCGGGATATCCTTTTTTAAGTCTTCTAAATACTGCAGCCTGCCTTCAGACACTATCTCCTTTATCTTTTGTTCAAGGTCCTTGCCTATGCCAGGGATAGTAGTCACTCTATCCTCTTTTATAAAAACCTCTATATCCTCTGACAGGGATTCTATGTTCTGGGCGCCCCGCTCATACGCTCGGATCCTAAAATGGTTCTCGCCCTTGATTTCCAGTATCTGGGCGATCTGCCTGAATATCTTCGCTATATCCTTATTTTTCATGATAGAGTCATTTTAACATAGATTTTCCAAGACATAAAGAGTATAATACTTCGAAAAAGGAGATACAAATGCTGCTTAAATTCCTACGCAAAAAAAAGAACATGAAGCGAATAATATGGGGCCTGGCTATACTGATAATACCTGCCTTTGTAATATGGGGCGCGGGGTCATCTGGAAAAAAAGGTGACAAAGGTCCAAGTCACGCTGGAAAGATATTTAATAAAAAAGTCTCCTTTGATAGATATTCTGACATGTGGATGGTTACAAGAGATTACCTTACAAGGAGCTTTGGCGCAAATATCCCGGATGAACTTATTGACCAGATGGCATGGAACCGCATTATCCTGTTAGAGCTGGCAAAAAAAGAGAACATAGAGGTAAAAGACGACGAGGTCCTGGAGAAGATAATCTCTTTCCCCGCATTCCAGCGCAATGGCGCATTTGATAAAAAAATATATAAATCTATGGTAGGCGAGGGCGCAATGGGATTTGAAGAAAGGATAAGGGATGACATGCGTGTATCAAAGCTCAGAGACAAGATCACCTCTCATGTCTCTATAACTGATGAAGAGCTAAGCGCCGCCTATAGGGAAAAATTTGAAGAGATAAAATCATCCTATGTATCAGTACCCTTCAATGATTCTGAAAATGACGTGCGCTATCAGGGATCGGACCTCATTGACTTCTATGAAGAAAACAAAGATTCCTTTAGAAAGCCTGATGAGGTAAATGTCAGATACATAGAGATCGCGTTTTCTAATTTTGAAAAAGAGGTCTACATTGAGGATGCCGAGATCAAGCGATACTTCGAAGACCACACAAAAGACTTTCAAAAACCAGATTCTGAAGAAATACCTATCCTGGATGATACTATAAAAATCCAGATCTCTGACAAGCTCACTGGAGAGAGAAAACAATCTCTGGCAGAAGAACTCTCCTATAAGGTACTGGACAAGGTCCTGGTTAAAAACGAGCTGGATGAACCAGCGCAAAGCTTTACATTAGAGACAAAGGAAACAGGTTTTTTCAATATGCAAGAAGAGGTGCCTGGCGTGGGCTTCTCATATGAATTTATAAAAAATGGGTTTGAGCTAAAGCCGGGTGACATCTCTAATATCCTGGTAAAGACTGATAAGGCATTTTATATCATACAGGCAAAAGAAAGAAAGCCCTCTTATATGCCTGAATTTACAGAGGTCATGGATGAGGTAAAAAAATCTTTCACAAAAGAAATGTCCATAAAACTTTCTGAAAAAAATGCAAAAAAGTTTTATCACAGGATAAAAAATAACTTCAGATTTGGTAAATCATTTGAAGACACTGCAAATGCCCTTGAGAAAGAAATCAAGCAGACTGAGTTTATCTCAAGGAGCGGCTATGTGCCCATGCTGGGCCCTGCAAAAGAGTTCGTAGAAAGTGTCGCCTCTCTGAAAGATAACGAAATATCATCTCCTATAAAAATGCAGGAAAGCTGGGTGATCGTAAGATTGGATGGCTATAAAGATATAGATGAGATAAAGTTCATCGAAGAGAAAGAAGATTTTAAAAATGACCTTCTTGAGAAAAAGAAACAGGAAGTCTTTGACGAATGGTTTGAGAGGTTGAAAAAAGAGGCTAATTTCGTAAGTTATACTGCGGAATAAGACCTACTTGTGGTTCAAGAGGCCTTTTAGCTCCTTCATAAAGTGATTTATATCTTTGAACTGTCTGTAGACCGAGGCAAATCTCACATAGGCTACCTCATCCAGGTCATATAAAAGCTCCATTATCAATTCCCCTACCTCGCTGGCATCTACCTCTTTTTCAAATTTACTCTGAAGCGTATACTCTATCTTATCTGCGAGCTCTTCAAGCTTCTGCATGCTTATCGGTCTTTTTTCGCATGCCTTTTTAATGCCAGCCAGGATCTTTTTTCTGTCAAAGGGCTCTCTGCGGCCGTCTTTCTTTATAACCATTAGAGAAGTCTCCTCGATATTTTCATAGGTCGTAAACCTCCTATGACAATGCAGGCACTCCCTTCTCCTTCGGATAGAACGACCTTCTTCAGAGGACCGCGAATCAATTACCTTGTCTTCATCATGACCACAAAATGGACATTTCATAGCTTACCTCTCTTTTTATCTTCTCGACTCGAAGCCCCTCGACACTGCTCGGGGTCCAATATTGTTCGGACGAAGTCGAGAGCTACTTGGATAACTCCGGATAAAGTGGAAATCTCTTAACAAGTTTATTTACTCTATCAACACATTCTTTGTCACACTTCTTAGTTAAGGCGCTGTTTATTATATCTGCGATCTCTTTCATTTCAGGTTCCTTCATAAATCTCGTTGTGACAGCAGGCGTGCCTAATCTTATGCCGCTTGTGACAGAAGACCTCCTTTTGTCAAAAGGTATCAGATTTTTATTAACAGTAACATTGACCTTACTGAGTGTCTTAGACGCATCTTTGCCTGTTATCCCCTTAGAGCCAAGATCTACCAAAGAAAGGTGCGTATCAGTGCCTCCTGAAACTATCCTGAAACCTAGTTCTTTTAAGTATCCTGCCAGGGCTTGAGAGTTTTTTACGACCTGGTTTTGATACTGCTTAAACCCGCTGGATTCTACCTCTTTTAAGGCTACTGCCTTGGCAGCTATAACGTGCATCAGAGGCCCGCCCTGAGTCCCGGGAAAGATCTCTGCGTCTATTTTTCTGGCAAATTCCTTGCGGCAGAGTATCATGCCCCCCCTTGGCCCGCGAAGCGTCTTATGCGTAGTAGTAGCTACTACCTCTGCGTAAGGCACGGGATTTGGGTGAAGCCCTGCTGCTACAAGTCCTGCAAAATGCGCCATATCTACAAATAGATACGCGCCTACCTTATCAGCGATCTCTCTGAATTTCTTAAAATCTATAGTGCGCGGATACGCGCTTGCCCCGGCAATAATCATCTTTGGTTTATATTTCTGAGCGAGATCGGCTATTTCATCATAGTCTAATTGTTCAGTTTTTTTATCTACTCCATAAGATACTATCTTATATAGTTTCCCTGAAAAATTATGCGAAAGCCCATGAGTTAAATGACCTCCACATGCAAGGTCCATTGCCAGGACTGTATCACCTGGCTTAAGCAATGCAAAATACACTGCCATGTTTGCCTGTGCGCCTGAATGAGGCTGGACATTGGCATGTTCTGAGCCAAATATCTTCTTGGCCCTTTGTATCGCCAGGGTCTCTGCTTCATCAACATATTCGCATCCGCCATACCATCTCTTTGAGGGATAGCCTTCAGCATATTTGTTCGTCAGTACAGAGCCTTGCACCTCCAATACTGCAAGGCTTGTAAAATTCTCACTGGCTATAAGCTCGATATTATCCTGCTGGCGCTTTAATTCCAGTTGTATTACCTTAAAAATCTCTGGGTCGATTTGTCTTAATGAATTCATCTTGCCTCCCTACCTGTCTATCTTCTTGATCTGTTTTACCCTTCTTCTGTGCCGTCCTCCCGTTGCCTTTGTTGAAAGCCAGACGCTGGTAATCTTCCTTGCCTGTGATGCTGAGACAATATTTGCTGCAAAGACCAATACATTTGCATCATTATGCTCCCTGCTCGAACGCGCTATATC
>CAZTIQ010000008.1:19220-21591 GCA_964613735.1 uncultured Planctomycetia bacterium
TCTTTCATGACCTGTACAGTATTTACTGCTGCGCTTATGCCGCTAAATCCGCCTGTGCCAGCGGAATCCACCACGACCTTTTCTAAAAGCCCTGCCTGCTTGAGAAACTTTTCCAGCATCCCTTTTGCCATGACACTCCTGCAACTATTTCCTGTACACACAAAGAGCACATAATAATCAGCCAGTAGATCTTTTCTTGATATTGACCCCTGTCTTAATATCTTAAAATGTCCTTCTGTCACGTCTAAAACAGTCGAGGCAATACCTATTTCTGTAGAGCCTCCATCCAGTATCATATCAACAGAGCCTTGCATCTCAGAAATCACATCTCTAGCTGAAGTAGGCGCTTTATTCCCGGATATATTTGCGCTTGGAGCAACTATAGGTAGCTTTGATGCATTTATAAGCTCCAGGGCTATCTTATTACTTGGCATGCGAAGCCCTATTTTTTTCTTCTTTCTATCAAGGGCGACTATTGTCAAAGGCCCTGGCCAAAACTTATATATAAGCCTCTCTGCCTTTTTGGACAAAACTATATCCAGATACCCTAGCGCCTCAAATGACGAGATATGAATAGTAAAAGGTTTGCTCTTTGACCTTTTTTTGATCTTATACAATCTGTCTATTGCATCTTTATCTAAGTAATTCGCGCCTATGCCATAGACGGTCTCTGTGGGAAAACTAACCAGCTTGCCATTTCGCAGAAGAAGCGCTGCCTCTTGTATAATAGCCTTGTCAGGAAAATTAGGATTTACCTCTAAAACCTTTGTCTTCATCCCGCACCCTAACTTTATTTTAATAAACCCAGTATACGCGCTGCCAAAATAGCAGCGTTCTTTGCGCCGGTCTTGCCTATTGCCATACATGCCACTGGGACGCCCGACGGCATCTGCACAGTAGAAAGCAATGAATCCAGTCCTTTTAATGACTTTGTGTGCATTGGAACACCTATAACAGGCAGTTCAGTGTACGAACTTACTACGCCAGCCAATGCCGCAGACATGCCTGCTCCGCATATCAAGACCTTTAGGCCTCTTTTCTTGGCAGATTTAGCATACTCTCGTACCTTATCCGGCGTCCTATGCGCTGATAATATATTTACCTCGTAAGAAATCTTATTTTTTTTCATGATCTTTTCTGTCTCACCCATTGTCTCAGCATCAGACTTGCTACCCATTAATATGCCGACTAAAACCTTATTCTTGGCCATTTAACTCCTCCTTATTGCTTTATTGCCTATATCTTTCCTGTAGTATATCCCGTCAAATTTTATCTTTCCCGCTGCCTCATATGCCTTGAGCTTTGCTGATTTAATATCACTCCCTAGCCCTGCAACACCTAACACCCTGCCCCCGTTTGTAAAAATATTTCCATTTTCACTGACTGTCCCTGCATGAAAGACCATGCCGTCTTTAACATCTTCCAGGCCGCTTATCTTTTTATGTTTCTCGTATGAGCCCGGGTATCCTTTAGACGCCGCTACAATACAAAGGCATGAACGTTCATCCCATTCTAAATTTATCTTATCAAGACTTCCCTCTGTGCAGGCAATTGCAACATCCACCAGGTCTGATTTTAATCTAGGTAAAATCGCCTGCGTCTCAGGGTCGCCAAATCTTACATTAAATTCCAATACCATCGGTCCATGCTTTGTCATCATCAGGCCGCCGTATAAAACTCCTTTATAATATTTCCCTTGTTTTGCAAGGCCTGTGATCATGGGCCTGAATACCTTATCTATGATATCATTAAATATCTCTCCAGAAACAACTGGCGCAGGTGAATAAGCGCCCATGCCTCCAGTATTCGGTCCTTCGTCATTGTCAAAGATCCTTTTATGATCCTGCGCTGAAACAAGCGGCGCTATATTTTTACCGTCGCTAAAAACCAATATCGACGCCTCTTCGCCTTCCAGGCAGTCTTCAAGGATAAGCCTATCTCCTGCGCTTCCAAATATTTTCTTAACCATTATATCTTCTATGGCGGTTTCTGCCTCTTCTACGGTCTTAGCTACGATCACACCTTTTCCTGCTGCAAGGCCATCTGCCTTTACGACTATAGGCGCGCCTTTTTCATTCAAATACTTCTTTGCGTCTTTAGGATCATCAAATACCTTAAAATCTGCTGTAGGAAGGCCGAATTTCGTCATTGCCTCCTTGGCAAACACCTTACTTCCTTCAAGCATCGATAGCTCTTTAGTCGGTCCGAATATCTTCAAGCCTTCTTGCTGGAATATATCAACGATCCCCTTTACAAGCGATACCTCAGGCCCTACTACAGTTAGATCTATTTTATTTTCCTTGGCAAAACTTAAAAGGGCATCCACATCATCTGCCTTTATATTCACAAGTTCTGCAAGTTCCTTTATCCC
>CAZTIQ010000009.1:0-11966 GCA_964613735.1 uncultured Planctomycetia bacterium
TGGCGTCCCTGAGAGGATTCGAACCTCTGGCCCCAAGTTTAGGAAACTTGTGCTCTATCCATCTGAGCTACAGGGACGAATGTTTAATATTTCACCATCGAATAAACCGGGATATCTTTGAGTTTGGCCCTGCCCTTAAGATCTGTCAATTCGATTACAAAGGCTGATTCAATGATCTCTGCCTTTAGCTTTTTCACAAGTTCTATGACTGCGCCCATTGTGCCGCCTGTCGCAAGCAGATCATCTACCAATAAGACCTTTGCGCCAGTCTGAAGCGCGTCTTCATGTATCTGGAGCGTGTCTTCTCCATACTCCAGAGAATAAGTAGCGCTCAGGGTCTTGTGCGGCAGCTTTCCTTTTTTCCTGACCGGCACTACCCCTGCGCCTATCCTTTCAGCCAGAGCGCCGCCAAATATAAATCCACGCGACTCAACCGCGACAACTGCATCGATACCTTTACCCGAGTAGCGTTTCACTAATTCATCAATGACCTCTTTGAACTTTTCACTATTGCTCAAAAGAGTAGTGATATCCCTGAACAGTATTCCCTTTTTTGGAAAATCAGGTATATTGCGGATGTATTGTTTTAAATCGTCCATCTCTCTCTCCTTTATATAAGCGCTAACTTTACACTCCCGCCTAAGGCGGGTGTAAAGTTAATATTCGCCGAGTTCGCCGCTTTGCTGTATGATGAATATCCTCAGCTTCTCAAGCGCAGCGCTCTCGATCTGACGCACCCTTTCCCTGGTTATGCCAAAAAACTTTGCTGTCTCACCAAGCGTATGCGTTGTCCCGTCTGTTAACCCAAACCTGAGATCCAGGATCCTCTTTTCCCTGTCATTCATGCGGTCAAGCAGTTTGCTGACTCTCTCGCGTCGCAGAGTATCTGTCACGTTTTCCATTGGCGATGAGCTTGACTCATCTTCTATGAGATCCATAAACTGCCCTGTGCCGTCATCGCCAATAGGCGCGTCCAGCGAAGAGATCTTTGTGGCTACCTCGCTTATCTCCCGCACCTTTTTTATCGGCATCCTCATCTTCTTTGCTATTTCCTTTGCTTTGGGCTTTCTGCCGTATTTCTGTGTCAGCTGCTCTGTTATCCTCTTCCACCTGTTAATGATCTCAGTCATGTAGACCGGGATCCTTATTGTCTTGCCCTGGTTGGCGATGGCGCGCGTTATATACTGCTTTATCCACCAGGCAGCATAGGTGCTGAATCTGTAACCCTTGTAAGGATTGAATTTTTTCACTGCCTTTATAAGTCCCAGGTTGCCTTCCTCTATAAGGTCCATCATGGGCACGCCGAGTTTTGAGTATCGCTTGCCGATGTTGATGACAAGGCGGAGGTTTGACTGGATCATCTTCCTGCGCGCCTTAGTATCCCCTCTTTTTATTTTTCGCGCAAGAGACCTTTCTTCTTCTGCAGTTAATAAAGGTATATCCTTGATCGCCCTTAGATAAAGTTTAATAGCATCCACTATGCTCTCCTTTATTTTCCGTTTTTAATAGCTGCCTGTGCAGCTGCCAATATAGCGATTGGCACGCGAAACGGCGAACAGCTTACATAATCCATGCCTGCATCATGACAGAATATCACAGACTTTGGCTCTCCGCCGTGTTCTCCGCAAATACCTACCTTTAATTTTTTACGCGTCTTTCTGCCGAGCTTGATCCCCAGCTTTACCAGTTGGCCAACACCTTCCTGGTCTATGCTCTGGAAAGGGTCCTCCGTCAGCATCTTCTTTTCAATATAATCCGGCAGGAATACTCCTGAATCGTCACGGCTGTATCCAAACGTCATCTGGGTCAGATCATTCGTGCCAAAAGAAAAGAACTCAGCCCCTTCAGCGATCTTATCAGCTGTAAGCGCTGCCCTTGGGATCTCTATCATCGTGCCTACCAGATATTTTACTTTCTTCCCTGCCTTCTCAATGACTTTTTCTGCAGTCTCGCGCACAATGGCCTCAAGATAATCAAACTCTGCCTTTGTGCCTATAAGAGGTATCATTATCTCAGGCAAGACCTTGATATTTTTTTTAGCCATATTACATGCCGCCTGCATAATGGCCTGCGTCTGCATAACGCAAAGCTCAGGATAGGTAATAGATAACCTGCATCCCCTGTGGCCCAGCATGGGATTCATCTCATGCAGTTTCTTGACAAGGTCGTTTATCTTTTCAGGCGAGACATCCATCCTCCTGGCCATCTCGCTCACGCCTGCCTCGTCACCAGGCAAAAATTCGTGCAGCGGCGGATCCAAAAGCCTTATCGTGACCGGCAGCCCGTTCATCTCCTTAAAGATGCCCTCAAAATCCTTGCGCTGATACGGCAATAATTTTTCCAATGCCTTTTCCCTTGATGCAAGGTCCTGCGCAAGTATAAATTCGCGTATCGCCCAGATCCTCTCGCCTTCAAAAAACATGTGCTCGGTCCTCGTAAGGCCTATGCCTTCTGCGCCGAGCCTGCGCGCTACCATTGAATCCTTTGGCGTGTCTGAATTCGCGCGGACATTTATTTTACGATACTGGTCAGCCCACTTCATCACCTGGATAAACATCTTGTAGATCTCATTTTTCCTGGCAGCCGCGTTATTCTCTGCGACGCCTGCAATGACAGGGCTCGAGGTAGACTTCACATCTCCCAGCATCACCTCTCCCGTAGAGCCGTCCAGGGAAATAAAGTCTCCTTCCTTTATTATTCTATTGCCCACGCATATCTCTTTCTTTTTATAATTAATATTTAAGGCGCTGCAGCCTGCTATGCAGCACTTGCCCCATCCCCTTGCAACGACAGCAGCATGCGAAGTCATGCCTCCCGTAGAAGTCAAAATACCCACTGCAGCGTCCATGCCTGCGACATCTTCAGGAGAGGTCTCGTGCCTGACCAGGATAATTTTTTTGCCCCTCTTCTTCCACTCCTCTGCATCCCTGGCAGTAAAGACTACCTGTCCTGACGCTGCGCCAGGGCCGGCAGGCAAGCCCTTTGCAACCACAGTAGAGCTTGATTTTGCCTTCAGGTCAAATATAGGAAAGAGAAGCTGATTGAGCTGGTCGCCTTCTATTCTCATCAATGCCTCTTTGGGCATGATCATCTTTTCATTCACCATGTCACATGCTATCTTTACAGCTGCAAGGCCTGTGCGCTTACCTGTCCTGGTCTGCAGCATGTAGAGCTTGCCTTCCTGGATAGTGAACTCGATATCCTGTATATCGCGGTAATGCTTCTCCAGCCTGCACCTGATAGCATCCAGTTCTTTGTAGACCTTTGGCATTTGCTTTTTTAGATCACTGATGGGTTCAGGCGTCCTTATCCCTGCGACCACGTCTTCTCCCTGCGCGTTTATAAGAAATTCCCCGAAAAATTTATTTTCTCCGGTAGATGGATTGCGCGTAAAAGCAACGCCTGTGCCTGAATTATTTCCAGTGTTTCCAAACACCATTGCCTGGACATTTACAGCTGTGCCTAAAAGGCCTGTTATCTTATTTATCCTTCTATAGATCGCTGCCCTTTCTGTATTCCATGACCCGAACACTGCCGTAACGCTGGCCATGAGCTGCTCCTTGGCGTCGCTGGGAAAGGGTCTTTTAACATGCTCCTGATACACCTTTTTATATTCTCCCACAAGCTCTTTTAATTGTGACGCATCAAGGTCATTGTCCACCCTGGCATTGTATTTTTTCTTTATGGCGACCATTTTTTCTTCAAAGTGTTCATGGTCGACTCCCATCACTACATTACCAAACATATCTATGAAACGCCTGTATGCATCCCATGCCAGGCGCTTGTTTTTTGTCTTTTTGGCCAGGCCTATGACCGCCTCGTCATTAAGTCCCAGATTAAGGACTGTGTTCATCATACCCGGCATAGAAACAGCTGCGCCGCTTCTTACAGATACAAGAAGAGGGTTATCAATGTCTCCGAGCTTTGCTCCCATTGCCTTTTCCATTTTAATGATGTTGGCGTCTATCTGTTTCTGGAGCTCGCCTGGATATTTTTTAGCGTGCTTGTAATAATGATCACACACCTCTGTTGAAATAGTAAAACCTGGCGGCACAGGGACGCCCAGATTTGTCATCTCTGCCAGGTTAGCGCCTTTGCCCCCAAGGAGCGCCTTCATCTTTGCATTTCCATCTGCCTTTCCCTGTCCAAAAAAATAAACCATTTTCCTCGCCATCTAAAAAACCCCTTTCTACTTATTTGACCACGATCTGCGGTAACTTTGCCAGATCCGCGACATGTTCCGTGTAAAGCGTGTTTATCGCCTTCATCATGGCAAGGCGATTTAAACGAAGCGACCTATCCTCTGCATTCACAAGCACCTTTTCAAAAAAATCATGCAATACCTTATAAAATGCGTTGGCATATTCCCTGGTTGCCTCGTCATACTTTTCTTTCTTAATAAGATCCTGTATTTTATTTTTTGACTTTAAATACGCGCCCCAGACTGAGCGTTCAAGGCCCTCCTTAAAAAGACCCTCCTCCACATCGCCTATCTTTTCTTTCTTCGCGCCCTTTAGTATGTTGCTCGTCCTCTCTACTACCTTGGCTGCCTCAAGAAAATATGTCTCATTTTTTATCGAAGAAAAAAGTTTGATCCTTTTAAACACATCGACAATATCCCTGCAGCCCACTGATAAGACCGCGTCTTTTAATTCAACAGGCCTTATATCCCCTAAGAGATAATCAACACGCTCTTTGATATAATCGATCACGACTGGACCTAACTTCCGCGGCTCGATTTTTAATTTATCGCCATAAAGCTCTATGGCTTTGTCAACCAATTTGACCAGGTCGATCTTCAGGTTTTTGTTTTTTACTATCTGTATCAGTCCCTGGCTGTTTCTTCTTATGCCAAAAGGGTCATAGCTTCCGCTGATCTTCATGCCTATTCCTAAAAAACCTGTGACATTATCAATGCGGTCGCTTATGCCAAGGATAGCGGCTTCCATGGTCTCTGGCAGCTCATCATTCAGGCCTTGCGGAAGATAGTGCAGCCTTATAGCCGATGCTGTAGGGGCGCTCGCACCTTGCTCACGAGCGTATACACTGCCCATGATGCCCTGCAGGCTGGGGAACTCACCCACCATGTGAGTGACAAGATCTGTCTTTGAAAGCTCAGCCGCAGCCTCTGTATCTTTTTTCAAAGACCCATTGCCTGTCATATCGCACAAAAATGAGCACAGCTGTTTCAGGCGTTGGATTTTTTCGAACATATTACCTAATCCCCGCTGAAAAATCAAGTCTTTTAATTGGCCAATGTTATCCGAAAGTGGTTTTTTCTTATCCTCGTCAAAGAAAAACAGGCTGTCTTTTAGCTTGGCCTCTAAAACATTTTCATAATTCCTTCTCACCCTGTTGTTCTTTCTTTTTTTCCCGTCCACGACCGCTATGAACTTATTTATAAGTTTATTGTCCTTCGAAACAGGGAATATCCTCTGATGCTTTGCCATGCTGGCCTTGAGGACATCGCCCGGCAGATCAAGAAATTTCTTATTAAACTCTCCGACAAATACTTCCGGGGAATCCACCATAAATGTCACTTCTTCCAAAAGGCCTTCATCAATGCTCTTTTCACTGATACCCTTTACCGCTTTTAATATCTTACTCTTTATGCTTTTGTTTCTCTCTCCCCAGCTGATCATACATTTTTTCTTCAGTCTTCCCAGATATTGCAGGGGTTCTACGCGCCCTGGTTTTTTCTGAGCGACATTACCTAATCTGATATTCAGGTTTTCTCTGCCAAATAACGCAAACACAGATTCTACAGGCCTTGCAAATTTCAGGCCGGAATCATCCCATCTCATGGTCTTTGGGAAACTCATCCCTTTTATGATTTCAGGGATTTTTTCCTGCAGGAGCTCTCTGGTCATCCTGCGCTGTTCTTTCTTCTGTATGACCACGTACTCGCCCTTTGGGGTGTTTTTGACCATAAGATCCGCTACTTCTACGCCCTGATTTTTTGCAAAGCCAATAGCCTGTTTCGTAGGGTTATTGTCTTTGTCAAATGCAATGCTTTTAGGCGGGCCCACTATTTCTTTTGATGATGCCTCCTGGGCGACAGGCAGGTCCTTTATATAACAGATCAAGAGATTCTTTGTGCCGAATGATACAGGAGAGGATCTACCTATACCTGAGGCCTCAAGCCATTTTGAAAAAGACTGCTCCAGCTCTTTCAGCGCAGGCCTGATATACCCTGCCGGCATCTCTTCAACCGCTATCTCTAATAAAAAATCCCGAGTGTCTTTCATATATATTCCCGTGCCACCACTCCCGGTCCCGGGTCGACCCGACCCGGGACCGGGAGTGGTCAGTTCCGCATAGGTTCAGCGATTGCCCAGATACAGCTCTGCGCATTTCTTGGCCAGGGCGCGGACCCTGCCTATATAGCGAGGTCTTTCGCTCTGGCTCACTGCCCCGCGCGCGTCAAGGACATTAAAGGCATGCGATGCCTTTAATACAAAACTGTAAGCAGGATACACCAGGTCCTTACCCAAAAGTGCCATCGCCTCTTTTTCAAAAAATTCAAACATCTTCAGATGCATCTCTATGTCAGCTTCTTCAAAGTTGTATCGAGAATACTCTTTCTCGTGCCTGGTATGCATGTCTCCGTAACTAACGCCTTGCTGCCAGTCTAAGTCAAAGACATTAAATTTATTTTGGATAAACATACATATGCGCTCAAGGCCATATGTGATCTCGCAGGATATTAAATCCAGCTCCCTGCCTCCGACTTGCTGAAAATATGTAAACTGCGTTATCTCCAGGCTGTCCAGCCATACCTCCCAGCCCAGGCCTGAGGCGCCTAATGTAGGTGATTCCCAGTCATCCTCTACGAACCTCACCTCATGTCCCCTGACATCAATGCCCAGGGCCTTTAAGCTGTCCATGTAGATCTTTTTTATATCCTTAAGGCTTGGCTTGATCAATACCTGATACTGATAGTAATGCTGCATCCTTAGTGGATTATCAGCGTACCTGCCATCTGTTGGACGCCTTGACGGCTGGACATAAGCTGCCTTCCATGGATCCTTGTCCAATGATCTGAAAAATGTGGCTGGATGAAATGTCCCGGCGCCTACTTCTGTATCAATGGGCTGGACTATTACACATCCCTGGGCTGACCAGAATTCGTTGAGCTTGTCAATTACTTGGACGAATGTCAGTTTCTTCATAAGATATCCTTTTTTTAAATTCCACGGAGGTTCCGTAAGGTTGCTAACTTCACCTATTTAAATACCTTGCTCGTTTTTAACGGCCTGTCCAGATTATCTCCTATTATCTCCCCGGTGATCTTTTTGATCTCATTGCCCACATCTCGTGTCAGTTTTATCTTTGAGACAACCTGCCAGTCGTCCCTTTCAAAATAAGCCAGAGTAGCTAATGCTCCCTTTGTAAGTCTCAGACCGTCACTGCCTGGCCAAAAACCAAGCGCCGTTAAAAATTTCACCTCAAAGAACCTTGCAACTACGCCTGGATCTTTTTCCCCATCAAGCGCGATCATGCTGTTCAGGAGGACATCGAAGATCTCTTCAGCGCCTCCTCCTGGCTCTGTAAGCCTATCCACAAGCTCCAGGATATAATAGGCAATCGACGCCCTGTCCCAATCTTTCAGGATATTTAAAAAGATCCTCTGGGTTTCACACTGGGATATGATACAAAGGCCGGACTTTTTCTTTTCGTAAAACACTATCTGCTCAAGACAGAAGAATAATGGATTTATGCCGCTCCTCGCCCTGCTGCCCCTTGCGCCCTTTAGAATACCGCCAACCTTGCCAAAATCCCTTGTAAAAAACGTTACTATGAAACTCGTCTCTCTGAAATCCATTTTCCTTAAGAGTATTGCGTCTGATTTTTCTATCGCCATTACTTTATTTCACTTATTTTAGGCGTTACTGCGCCGCCGGACATGACCATCTTCATCCCGTCTGCAACAGACATGTCCAGAGGAATAGTATCTTTTATGGGTACGATCGCCAGTATTCCAGATGTAGGATTTGGCGAGGTCGGTATAAAGAGATTGATGACAAGCCCTTCTGTCTTTTTCTGCACCTCTCCTCTTGCCTCTGACAGGACAAACCCTAACTGATGGATCCCTCTCCTCGGGTACTCGACAAGCACGACCCTCTGGAAGATAGTATTTTTCTGGGCAAGAAAACTGACTGATATCTCCTTTATAGTCCTGTAAATCGCGCTTATCATAGGCACCCTGTAGAGGATCTTTTCGCCAAAACCAAAGATGTTTCTCAGGATTATTATCCTTGCGGCAAAACCAATGCCGGTCAGGAAGGCTAATAGCAAAATAAATGTAAGGAATGTTGTTAAGAACTCTATATTCTGAGCAGGTACTATATTATTAAAAATATTCACAAAGGGCTCCAGCAGAAGTATATTTAATTTATCTACAATAAAATACATCACCCAGTATGTGAGCACCAATGGGCTTACTATCAATATCCCGGTAAAAAAGTTAGCTCTAATTCTCGAAAACATATTATCTCCTTAATAACTGAAACATCAACAGTGTGACTAAAATCCCTAATGCTGAGCCGCTAAAGACCTCAAGGAATGAATGGACATTATCCCTGACCCTGCTCCTGGCTACCAAAAAGGCAAGGATAAAGACAAGAAAAACAACAATGCTCTTTGGATAGAGAAGCGACAGTATGGTCCATATTGAAAATGCTATGGCGCTGTGGCCGCTGGGCATACCGCCTCTTAAAGGTGTCCCGCTATGAAGAAGGATCTTACTCAATACCACGAGTGCCAAGATCACGATCAGGATTATAAAGGTTATATGCCAGCTTGACTGCTGGATCTTCATTATATTGTCCTCGAGCCTGACGCCGAACCTGGTAGCAAACAACGTATAGCCGACGATTATGGCGGCTATCGCGCTTAAGAGCACTGCGCCTGCCGAAATGTCCTTGACGATCCTTGCCAATGGATGAAAGTCCTCTTTTACAATGTCTATGGTGTGCTCAAGCGCTGTATTGAACATCTCAGCAAACAGGACAAACGCTATGGTAAGACATAAAATAATGAGCTCCAAGTAAGAAAAATTTAAGAAAAGCCCCATCAAGATCGCGCCAAGGCCGATTATAAAATGCAGCCTCATGTTACGCTGAGTCCTGAACACATAGATAAAACCTTCTATGGCAGAGTTAAAGCTTTCTACTAAATTTTGTCTTTTCACATCTCCCCCAATAATTCCTTTTCTTTCGCCCTCATCTTTTTCCTAGCACCAGGTTTTTCATCATCGTATCCTAATAGATGCAGTATTCCATGGACCAGGTACAGATCCAATTCTTTTTGAACAGGTTCTTTTCTCCTGACAGCCTCTCTCCTGGCAGTCTGCGTAGAGATCACAACATCCCCCAGTATTTCACTATGCTGCGATATGCCTTCGCCCTGCCTCATTGAAAACGCCAGAACATCTGTCTTTGAATCCGTGTCCCTGTATTTGGAGTTCAGCCTCTTGATATAGGCGTCGTTGACGAATAATATACTCAACTCCACGCCTTCCTCGCCCATATCTATTAGCGCGCGTTTAGCGCAACTCCGGACCTTTGCCTCATCTATGTTTACCCTGTCTTGTAGGTTTCGTATATCGATTACCATTCAGTCTATGCTATATTAAGGTTTCGTAAGGTTGCTAACTTTACACTCCCGCCTAAGGCGGGTGTAAAGTTAGGGCTTTAAAGCAACCTTCTATCTTTCTGGCTCTTCTGGATACTCCACCCTTGTATGAAATATTCCTGTCAGGATATGTGTAAACACCTCTGAAATCCGCTCAAGGTCTTTAAGCGTAAGATCGCATTCGTCCAGTTGGCCGTCTATAAACTTATTGTTTATGACTTTTCTCACAAGGCCCTTTATCCTGGATGGCGTGGGGTCATCTAAGGTGCGCGACGCCGCCTCGACGGAGTCAGCCAAAAGCACGCATGCCGCTTCTTTTGTCTGCGGCTTTGGGCCTGGATACCTGAAAGACTGTTCGCCCACCTCTTCATCTGTGACCTTTTCAAGCGCCCTCTTGAAAAAATAAAAGACCAGGCCTGTGCCATGGTGCTGGTTTATGATATCTATTATATTTCTGTTAAGTTTGTATTTCTTTGCCAGTTCAACGCCGTTCTTTACATGGTTGGTAATGATCAAGCTGCTCATTGTAGGAGAAAGTTTGTCGTGCGCTGAATCCACGGGGCTTAACTGGTTCTCGCTAAAATAAGGTGCCTTCTCGATCTTTCCTATATCATGAAAATATGAGCTCACCCTGGCAAGTAGCGGATTTGCCTTGATCGCCTCGCATGCTGCCTCTGCAAGATTTCCCACCACGAGACTATGATGATATGTGCCAGGCGCCTTCATGACCATCTCTTTCAAGATGGGGTGATTCAGATCCGCGAGCTCGAGGAGGCTGATGTCTGTAGTGACTTTAAATATGTTTTCAAAAATAGGCAATACCCCGGTCACAATAACCGCGGAGATAAGACCGCTTGTAAACCCAAAAAATGATTCAGTAATGGCTGTTTTGAAATCCAGCGCCCTTATCAGCCCCATGCCGATCAAGTAGCTCATATTGGCAAAGCCAACACACAGGCCTGCTGTTATGACCTGCGAACGCCTTCTCACGCCCTTCATCGCAAATATCCCTATAATACCGCCCACGAGAGACATGCCTGCAATATCCAGGCGGTTGCCTGATATCATGCCGATTAGGACACTCAAAAAGCATGTTGTGATTATTGCAAGTCGGCTATTGATAAGGATGGCTATGAGCATAGACGCTACTGCCACTGGCACGAGATTGCTGGGCCACGGCGACATGACAATGGCCTTTGCGACTATAAGCATTAATATGGTGATAAACGACAAAAGAACCAGCTCTTTATTCCCTGCAGCGAGGCTGGGTTCGTAGAATTTTAAGTAAAGTACTGTGACCAACATAAAAAGACCGACGAGTATCAGGATAGCAAATGCGCCGCCTGCCTTCATCACAGACGGTTCGCTCTGTTCGATGCCCTTGAGTTTTTCAATATGATCTTTTCCTATACGCTCGCCCTTTGAGAGTATTGATTCGTTCCTCTTCACTTCTATAATGTTGTATATCGGCTGGACCTCTTCAGCCTTAAGCCTCTTCTCTGACTCTGTGGCCTCTTTATCGTAGCTAAGGTTCACATTCAGGATCGAATTAACAAAATCCGTAACTACATCCCGCTCTTTTTTATCTTTAATAATGGAAGAAGAAAAAACCTTTACCTTTTCCTTTAGATCCTCGAGCGTAAACAGGTCTTCTGCAAACCGCACCTTTTCATTGCCGCCTGCCTTCTCTATGACCCTGATCGTCCCTATGCCCTGATCTTTTAACAATAAATAATAAGTATTAGAGATCACGCCCTGCTGCATAAAATACTCTATAGGTTCCTTGGAATAATTAAAAAATTTATCGAGGTCTTTTAGTTTTACAACACTGCTCAAGAGCGCCTCTGAAAGGTTATACAGCGGCGCCAGTTCTTTTGTCTTTGATAAGAGGTCCTCCTCGGACATGTCCGGCGTGTCTTTCAAAGACTTCAGGGAACCAGTAATGGAATTGGCCTTGGCTATGACGCTGGCCTGGACTTCTTCATCATATATATAGATAGGCAGGACTGTTTCCTGAGCCTTTTTCTTTGCCAGGTCCATGGCAACGCTGTTCAGCTCTCCTCTTATATTAAAATCATAAGGCGCATAGATGTCTCTAAGGGCTATGTCGCCCTCCTGAAACTCTGCCTTAAAAAGTCCCCTGTCCCATTGTATTATAGTGACTATGCTCAAACAGGTAAGCGTGGCTATTATGATGTGGGATAATAAATTGGGATTAGCGTTTGGCTTATTCCTTAATAGTCGTCTCATGACACCACCTGTTTTTAGGTTTCGTAATGTTGCGTTAAGTTTCGTCAGGTTGCATAAGGTTGCTTTAAAGCCCTAACTTT
>CAZTIQ010000009.1:12066-14142 GCA_964613735.1 uncultured Planctomycetia bacterium
AACTTTACGCAACCTCCAGGCATGATCTTCTTTCAAACCCGTCCGCCTAAGGCGGACGGGTTTGAAATACTGGCCGAATTTATTCCGCGGGTTACTCCGGTATCACCAGCTTCTGGCCTGGCTTGATCGTATCCGGACTTTTAAGGACATCCTTGTTTGCATCATAAATCTTCTTCCACTTCTTTGTAGTACCGTACATCTCGCTGGATATCTTCTGGAGCGTGTCTCCTTTTTTTACCACATAGGTCGTCACTTTTGCTGGTTTCCCCTGAACGCCTTTTACAAGTATACCAGCGCCTGACTGCCCCTGATACTTCAGCCCCGCGGAAGAGGGCGCGCTATAGACCACCTGAGGAGCCTTTGAAAAACTCAATGTCTTTGAGCCTTGTTCTTTTTCGGCGCTGGGCCTGGATACTACTTTGCTCTGCGAGACATCTTTTTTTTCTGTGTATTTTTTACTGGTTGTGGTCTTTCTGCTTGATTTCTGTTGTTCATTGTAAGGTAACTCTATTTCCAGATTATATATCCTTCTTGTCTTTTTTCTCTCAACTGCTGACTCGCTGCTTGCGCGGCCCATTATTATACCCCTGTTACCCTTTAATTCCTGATCCACCCTGTCAACATCATGAGGAACCACCCTTGAGACACAACCGGATAGCAAAAAAGCTGTTAGCAGTAAGCTGTAAACTGTAAACCTGTTCATTGCTTGCCCCCTTCCTTTACTTTTTTAGTTAACACCTTGACCCCTAATTCCCTTAACTGTCTATCATCAACCGAAGACGGTGATTCTGTCATCGGGCAAGCTGCTTTCTGAGTCTTTGGAAACGCTATTACCTCTCTTATGCTCTCTACCCCGCACATCAAAGATAAAAGCCTGTCGAGCCCAAATGCGATCCCGCCATGAGGCGGCGCGCCGTAATTAAATGCGTCTAACAAAAATCCAAACCTCTCCCTTGCATGCGTGATATCCATGCCTATGCGCTTAAATATCCTCTCCTGCAGCTCTTTCTTATGGATCCTTATACTGCCTGATGCTATCTCAGAACCGTTGATCACCAGGTCATATGCCCGTGAGCGGATCTTCTCCGGCGCGCTCTCAATAAGATCCATGTCTTCCTGCACCGGCGAGGTAAACGGGTGGTGCTCCATGTCCCAGCGCTTGTTCTCCTCGTCATATTTAAACAGAGGAAAACTCGTGACCCATAAAAATTCAAAGCCCTTCTTATCTTTTCTCAGGTCTGGTTTGTCTGTCTTGTATTTTTCCATTGCATCCTTATAGCTTATCCTGGGAAATGGTATAGTTAATTTTTGACCAAGCGCCTTATCAAATATATGATACATCAATCTCTCTGTAATGCTGAAGATCTCATCCTCATCAATAAAAGACATCTCCATGTCCAGCTGTGTAAATTCAGGCTGCCTGTCAGAGCGCAGGTCTTCATCCCTGAAACACTTTGCTATCTGAAAATATCTATCAAAACCCGATACCATTAACAGCTGTTTAAATAGCTGGGGGGACTGCGGAAGGGCAAAGAACTTTCCCCAGTTCAATCTGGACGGGACAAGAAAATCCCTGGCGCCTTCAGGCGTGGATTTTGTCAGGACAGGCGTCTCGACCTCTATAAAATCCTCTTTATCCAAAAAATCCCTGATCGATTTACAGACCCTGTGCCGCAAAAAAAGATTTTTCTGTATATCCGGCCTTCGTAGATCGATGTATCTGTATTTTAACCTGACCTCTTCCGAGGCATCAGACATCTCATCCAATTCAAAAGGAGGCGTAAGTGAGGTATTTATTATCTCGAGCTCTTCAGCCCCAAGCTCTACCTGTCCAGTTGTCATCTTGGGGTTCTCTGTTCCTTTTGGCCTCTGTTGCACCGCGCCGCTCACGCCTATCACGTATTCACTGCGGAGCTCTTCTGCTTTTTTATTCTTGAAAAATACGACCTGGGTAATGCCGTATCTGTCGCGTATATCAATAAAAATTATCTTGCCATGGTCGCGTCTCTTATGCACCCATCCTAAAAGCGTAGCCTTCCCCCCGATATTCTTTTCAGTCAATTCACCACAGGTGTG
>CAZTIQ010000009.1:14242-21380 GCA_964613735.1 uncultured Planctomycetia bacterium
ACTTTGCCTTGCTTGAGCTCGTCTCCGCCAAAGACAATAACAAACCTCGCGCCAAGCCTCTCTGCCTTTTTCATCTGCGCCTTCAGGGATTTGCCTTCATAGTCAATGTCGCAAGAAATACCCTTGTTGCGCAAAGATGAAAGAAGCGCAAAACCCTGCTTAAATTTGTCCTTATCTACAATAGCTATAAATGCATTTAGAGAAGGGCCTGATTTAATATCTGAATCCTTTATGGCCAGGATCAATCTCTCCATCCCAAAAGCAAAACCTGTAGCAGGCGTGGGTTTGCCGCCCATGTCCTGGATCAGGTCATTGTATCTGCCGCCGGCGCAGATAGCATCTTTTGCGCCCAGATCTTCCTGAACTATTTCAAAGACTGTCTTTGTGTAATAATCAAGCCCCCTAACTATCCTGGAATCTACTTCATAGGTGAGTTTAAGTCCGTCCAATGCGCTCTTCACTCTCTTAAAATGATCTTCACAATCCTTGCACAAACTATTTGAAGCGTCGATATTAGCAACTATCTTCTGGCATTCAGGATTCTTGCAATCAAATATCCTGAGTACATTCTTTTTATATCGCTCTTTACACTCATCACACAGTGACTTTAAGTGCGGCTTTATGGCTTTTCTGTGATCTTCCAGTATCGCTTCTTTATCTTTTTTGCAGCCAAGGCTGTTTATCTTTATCTTAAAATTATGGATATTTAATTTCTTTAACAAGCCGCTGGCCAGTAAAATTATCTCAGCGTCAAGCAACGGATCGTCTGAACCGATAGCCTCTACACCTAACTGATGAAACTGGCGCTGTCTGCCCTTCTGCGGCCTCTCGCTCCTGAACATGGGCCCGATGTAAAATAGCTTTGAAAGGCCTTCTTTGCTCCCTATGGAATTTTCTATATATGAGCGGACCACAGACGCGGTAGCCTCTGGCCTCAGCGCGATTTTGCGGCCTCCCCTGTCTGTAAATACATACATCTCTTTCTGCACTATATCAGTGGCGTCGCCAATGCTCCTGATAAACAAAGACGCCTCTTCGATCACAGGCGTGCGTATCTCATTATACCCATATATAGTAAATATATACCTGCTAGAAGCTTCAATGTGCTGCCACATACGAGCTTCGTCTGGCAATATATCTTTTGTGCCGCGTAATGCCTTCAGCATTTTTTCTCCTAACTTTACACTCCCGCCTAAGGCGGGTGTAAAGTTATTTTACCTTAGCTTTCATTACCAACCCTGGCTTGAACACAGCGACGCGCTTTGGGTCCACCGGGACCTGCTGGCCTGTCCTGGGATTTCGGCCCATGCGGCCTTTCCTGGACTTGGTCTTAAATACGCCAAAATTCCTGAGCTCTATCTTTTTACCTTGCGCCAGGGCATCGACGATAATATCAAAAGTCTTTTGAACAACGACCTTTACGTCGATTTGTTTGATATCAGTCTCTTCCGAGATCCTCAATACGATATCCTTCTTGGTCATACAAATACCTCCTTTTGTTCTATCTGCTTAATTTACAAGGAGTAGTGTAACATGGCAGGCGGGAACTTGTCAATAGAATTTCAAGGCCTTTAACTTTACACCCGCCTTAGGCGGGAGTGTAAAGTTAAGTGTTATTCGAATTTAATATGATCGCGGCCGATTAGTTCTTCTAGTTCTGCGACTAGGTCATTGGTGGGGCTTACGAAGAGGTCTTTATCAACGACTATGTTGTATGAGCCGTTTTTCTTGGTAGAAACGCTGAGATATACCGGGATATTTCCTTTGTGGCGTTGAAATATTTTTTTTACGTCTTCCAGGATATTGTTTTCAAGTCCTATTGAAACAATATTTACTGTAAGTTTTTTTGTAAATCGCGGGCGCGCCTCGTCAATAGGCACTATATCCTCCACGATTATCTTTGGCCTGTCTTCTCTTAAATTCAGCCGGCCCTCTACAAAGACTGCAAGATTTGGCTGCACATACTTTGAGACATTCTTATATGAAGAAGGGAAAACCAGGACCTCTACGACCCCCTCGAGGTCCTCCATCATCATTATCGCCATTTTGTCGCCAGTGCGCTTGGTTACTGTGTTTTTTACCTTGTTGATTATGCCTCCAAACCTTATCTTTGCCCCGTCGCCAAGCTCCTTGAGCTTTGATGAGTCAGCAGTCGAATATTCCTGCAGGAGCTTTTCATACCTGGCGAGAGGATGGCCAGTAATATAAAAACCCAGGATCTCTTTTTCAAAATGCAAAAGCTGGCCTTCCGGCCACTCTTTAATATTAGGCACTTCGTTATTTACAACCTCTGCCTGATCGCTAAAAAGAAGCATCTGGCCCATGGAGCGTTCTTTTTGTATTGTATTTGCCATATCCATCGCCCTCTGAAGCATTGCGAACATCTGCGACCTCTTAAAGCCCAGACTGTCATACGCGCCGCACTTTATAAGGCTCTCCATTACCTTTTTATTTACGAGCCGCGAATCTGTCCGTTCGCAAAATTCATAGAGCGTCTTGAAAGAGCCTTTTGTCTTTCTGGTCTCGATGATAGAATCTATTGCGGTCTGGCCGACGTTCTTTACTGCGCCAAGCCCGAAGCGAATCGAGTCCTTGCCGACCATTGTAAAATTAGCAAAGCTCTCATTTACGTCAGGGGGCAGTATCTTAAGGCCCATGAGCTCGGCTTCGTCTATATATTCGACTATCTTGTCTGTGTTATCTTTTTCACTTGTTAGGAGCGCGGTCATGAATTCAACCGGATAATTTGCCTTTAGGTATGCGGTCCTGCAGGAGATCATTGCATATGCGGCAGAATGGCTTTTATTAAAACCATATCCTGCAAAGTGCTCGATCAGATTAAATATCTTTTCTGCAATGCGCCTATCGATCTTGTTCTTACTCGCTCCCTCTATAAAAGCCTTTTTATGCTGTTCCATGATCTCCGGCGTCTTCTTACCTATGGCGCGGCGTAAAATATCTGCCTGAGCCAGTGAGAAACCGGCAAGGCTTGAGACGATCATCATCACCTGCTCCTGATATACTATGATCCCATAAGTCTCTTTAAGGATCGGCTCAAGAAGGCGGTGGTCATACCTGACCTCTGTTTCTTTGTGCTTCCTCTTCATAAAGTCGTCCAACATGCCGCTGCCTATCGGCCCAGGTCTATATAGAGCGACAAGCGCTACGATGTCTTCAAATTTCTGGGGCTTTAATTTTTTCAGCAGGTCTCTCATGCCTGATGATTCCAGCTGGAATATACCCATTGTCTCTGCCCTGCTAAAGAGCTTAAACGTCTTGTTATCGTCTATGGGGACCTCTTCGATCTTGAGGTTGATGTTATTGACCTTATTGATTATCTTCAGCGCTTCCTGGATGACAGTCAATGTCCTCAGGCCCAGGAAGTCCATCTTGAGAAGGCCTATCTTTTCAAGCGATGCCATTGCATATCCTGTGGAGACCTGTCCGTCACCAGTTTTAAAAAGCGGCGTGTGATTTACTAACGGGTCTTCACTTATCACGACGCCTGCTGCATGGGTAGATGCGTGGCGCGTCAGGCCCTCGAGATGCCTTGATATGTCAATAAGATCTTTTATTGTGGGGTCACTATCGTAAAGTCTCTTTAACTCTGGCTCTTTCTCAAGCGCGAGTCCGAGTTTTATGTTCAGGTCGGTAGGGACAAGTTTTGCGATCCTGTCAACATCGGCATAAGGTATGTTCATCGCCCTTCCAACATCCCTTATGACTGCCCTGGCAGCCATGGTGCCGAATGTTATGATCTGAGCGACATTGTCCTGGCCGTATTTTTTTATGACATAATCTATTACTTCACCCCTTCGTTCATAACAGAAATCTATGTCTATATCAGGCATGCTGACGCGTTCCTGATTTAAAAATCTTTCGAACAACAGATTATATTTCAGCGGGTCTATATCAGTGATTCCCAGACAATAACTTACTATGCTTCCCGCTGCCGATCCCCTGCCAGGGCCGACTACTATTCCCTGCTCTCTTGCATAGCTCACAAAATCCCATGCAATAAGAAAATAACTCGTATAGCCTGCTTTATTAATAACGCCCAACTCGTATTCCAGCCTTTCTTTTTTTTCAGGCGTTACGTCAGCGTATCTTTTCTTGATCCCTTCTTCGCAAAGCTTTCTCAGGTAGCCGCTCCGGGTCAAGCCTTTTGGCGGCGGATAGTGAGGCAGGAATGTCTTTGAAAAATCTAATTCCAGATTGCACCTTTCAGTTATCTTTATTGTGTTTGAAATGGCCTCTGGAACGTCTTTGAAAAGCTCTTTCATCTCTTCTGCGGACTTAAGATAAAACTGGTCTGTCTGGAGCTTCATGCGGTTTGGGTCATCAAGCGTGGTCTGGGTCTGGATGCAGAGAAGCGCCTCGTGCGAACGCGCCCTTTCCCTGGTGAGATAGTGTACGTCATTTGTCGCCACTACGCCGATGTCTAATTCCCTGCCCAGCTTTACAAGTACGCGATTTACTTCCTTCTGCTCTGGTATCAGAGTATCCTGGAGTTCAAAATAAAAATTTTCTTTCCCCATGATATCCTGGTATTGACGGGCCAGCTCTTTGATCTTTTGCTCATTATTCTCCATTGCAAGTCTGGCTAATTCGCCTTTAAGGCAGCTCGAAAGCGCAATAAGGCCTTCTGAATATTTAGCCAGGACTTCTTTATCTATCCTTGGTTTATAATAAAATCCCTCCAGGTAGCCGATAGAGACAAGTTTGATCAAGTTCCCGTAGCCTGTTTCGTCACGCGCGAGCAATATGAGGTGGTTAGATGTCTCGCCGCCTCTGTGAATGGTCTTGTCGAGCCGGCTATGGGGCGCTATATATACTTCACTTCCTATGATGGGCTTTACGCCGCTCTGCATGCAGGCCTGGTAAAACTCAATAGCGCCAAACATGTTGCCGTGGTCTGTTATTGCGATCGCAGGCATCTTCATGCGTCGGGCAGACTCTACAAGATCTTTTATGAGATTTGCGCCGTCAAGTAGGCTATATTGGGTGTGGACGTGGAGGTGTACGAAATCAGAGTGATGCATTTATTAGCTTTCAGCTTTCAGCTGTCAGCTGCTGAGGGCTGAAGGCTTATTTTCCCATTCCTATTCCCTGTGCGCGTTGCATGATCTTTCCTTCGGTCTTGATAGATGGGGCTATGATGATCTCTGTCAGCTGCATCTCTTTTATGTCTATGGCTCCGACATTGCCCATGGACGTCATGAGAGCGCCTACGAGATTCTGCGATCCGTCGTCCAGTCTTGCCGGGCCAAGCAGTATTTCTTCGAGCGTGCCTGTGGTGCCGACCTTTATGCGCGTGCCTCTTGGCAGGTTTGCATGAGGAGTCGCCATTCCCCAGTGATAGCCTTTGCCAGGTGCCTCTTTTGCCCGCGCAAACGCTGAGCCCACCATGACTGCGTCTGCGCCGCTTGCGAATGCCTTGCAGATGTCGCCGCCTGAATCCATGCCGCCGTCGGTTATGATAGGCACATATTTGCCTGTCTTCTTGTGATAAAAATCTCGCGCAGCCGCAACGTCTGAAGTGGCAGTGACCTGAGGAACGCCTATGCCTAAGACGCCCCTTGTGGTACATGCCGCGCCAGGGCCAATACCTACCAGGACCGCGCTGGCTCCTGCATGCATGAGATCAAGCCCGATTGAATATGTCACACAATTACCAAGGATCACGGGTATCTTCATGGATCTTATAAATTTCTTAAGGTCTACTACTTTATATTCTTTTGAGATATGTCTAACGCCAATTACAGTGGACTGCACTACAAATATGTCAGCGCCGGCCTCCTGCGCGATCATTCCAAATCTTTCTGCATTCTGCGGTATAGTGCTTACAGCAGCAGTGGCTTTTTTCTTTTTTATCTCCTTTATCCTCTTTACGATCAGGCTTTCTTTTATTGGTTTTACATACAGCGGCTGGACAAGCTTGGTCGCCTCTTCAGGAGACGCATTGGCGATCTTCTTAAGGATCTCTTCCGGATTATCGTAGCGGGTCTGTATGCCGTCGAGGTTAAGCACTGCTATTCCGCCGAGCCTGCTCATCTCCACGGCAAACTTAACATCGACTACGCCATCCATTGCAGCAGCTAAGATAGGCACCTTGTATTTCTTTTTGCCAAGATCCCAGCTGACATCGACCTCGTTTGGATTAATGGTGACAGAACCTGGAACAAGGGCTATCTCATCAAAGCCATAGCACCTACGGGCCTTTCTTCCTCTTCCTACCCACATACCCATTGTAATACCTCCGTTTTATTATCAGGTTAATTTCGAGTATAATACAGCAATTGGTATGCAAAGTCAAGGGAGAATAGTTACTTTCGCGGAACCAGCAATACATCCAGGATTAAGAGACCAAAAAATCCTTTTTTCCAGAATTTCTTCCCATCTTCTCTCTCAAAAACGACCTTCTTCACCTCGTGGAACAGCCGTAGGCTCTCGCTGGAATGCTCTGCTGTGATCTTATGCCTGGAGAACCTGGCCTCTAACACACCCTCTGTCATAAGGCACATTGGATCCGGATTTACTGAAATAATAGGCTTGATGTGCTGAAAAAATTCCCTGTGCGCAATATGTTCGAGTCTGGGAGAGCCGTAAGATCTGAATGCATTACAAAGCGAGGCGTATATCTCTTTCATGAACTCCCTTGCATTCTTGAGTTTTAATTCACTCAGCCTCTTGCACCTTATATATATCCTTATGACTACATATAGCAGTATCAGCATCAGAAGCCATAATAATGTCAGAAATACATAATACACCCAGGACTTTTTCTTTATTGGCTCGACTGGCTCAGTTATACTTATTTTTATATCATTGCTAAACGTGCCCATGTAACTGGCAGAGACCTCTATTTCGCCTTTGCCTTTTGGGACAAGATTGCCAGAGTCGTCGATCGTGACCCTTGCGTCTCCCACGACCTTCCAGTCGACAAGACGGCTTGCAGGTATTGTAGAACCATCACTCATCTTCAGCTCTGCCGTTAGATTGCAACTACCGTCTAACGGAACTTCGTTTTTATCTGAAGTAAGATTTAACGACTCTATTTTAAATATATCCAGATCTTTTTTAAACTCTTTCGCCCGGAATCGTTCTGTTTGCTCCTCTTGTTTTTTCTTCTTTTCTT
>CAZTIQ010000010.1:0-11139 GCA_964613735.1 uncultured Planctomycetia bacterium
CGCCTTACTCTATCGGTGCACCTGCTGCATTGTTCAGTCTTATAACGCCAGTCTCGTTCACGAAGAAGATACGAGTGCCTGTAGTGCCGCTTGCTGCTGGAGAAGATGTGCAGGTAAACTGGTTATTGTTTACCATGACATAGGTATGAAAATAACCCTGTCTTGCGGTCCCAGCTGCAGTTGCGCCTGCTAGACTAGCATCTATGTATGGAGGTACTGCTCCACTTAGTGCTGCTAGAGTTGCAGGATATGCCGGTGGTGTCTGTGCTGAACGAAAGCTCTCGCAAGCTGTTGAGATGGTCCTCAGAGCTGCGATAGCTGCTGCTTCGTTAGCATTGTGGCGTGCCCGTAGCAAGTTCGGTATTGCGATTGCTGCTAATAGAGATATGATTGCGACTACTATCATGATTTCTACGAGCGTAAAACCATGCCTACTTCTTAATCTAAGCATGTCGATTCTCCTTTCTTCCCAATAAGGGTATTATAATTTCAAAACAGAAGTATATCACGCAATATATCTTTTGTCAAGCTACCCAGGAGGGCGCTAGTGGGCAATGAGTTCTGTCATCTTGAACACGGGCAGGAACATGGCTATTACTATGCCGCCGATCACGATTCCAAGCAAGGCAATGATGAGCGGCTCTATAAGGCTGGTCATCCCGCTTACAGCAGCGTCTACCTGATCGTCATAAAAGTCTGCGATCTTCCCAAGCATCTTTTCCAGCTCGCCTGTCTTCTCCCCCACGTGTATCATCCTGACGACCATTGGCGGAAACGCGCCGCTATTGGCAAGAGGGTCAGCTATGTTCTCTCCTTCTTTAATACTCGTGCGCACATCTGTGAGCGCTTTTTCTATGACCATATTCCCGGCTGTCTTTCCAACGATCTCGAGAGAGACCAGTATCGGCACGCCGCTCTTTGTAAGCGTTGCGAGCGTCCTTGTAAATTTTGCGACAGCGACCTTTCTCATGAGGGGCCCGATGATCGGAAATTTTAAAACAGTCCTGTCAAATAGCAGCCTGCCCTGCTTTGTCTTCATATATCTTTTCAGGGCAAACACGACCACTGCCAGGGCAGCCACGACATACAAAAACAAGCTCCGCAGAGTATCGCTGATAAGGATCAGGATCCTTGTAGGCAGCGGCAGGGTCCCGCCGAGTACATCGAATATGCCCTTAAATGTCGGTATGACTTTTAACAACATTACCAGCGTTATCAACATCGCCATGCTCACCACAACAGCAGGATATACCAGGCTTGACTTTACCTTTCTCTGCAATTGATTTGCCTTTTCCAAATAGCTTGCCAGCCTGTCGAGTATATCATCGAGCGCGCCGCTAGACTCCCCTGCCTTGACCATGTTGATATACAGAGGGGAAAATACATCCGGATGTTTTAAAAGCGCGTCTGAAAAACTGGAACCTACTTCGATGTCATCCCTGATCACCCCTATGACTGTTTTAAAGTTAGGTATTTCTATCTGATCGTGAAGGATATCCATTGCCTGGACCAGTGGTATGCCGCTGTCGACCATGGTCGCCAGCTGCCTGGAAAATATTACCACGTCTTCGAGCTTTACTTTTTTAGAGAATGCGCTGAGCCTTCGCTTGGACGCTTCATTTATAGAGATAATCACAAGGCCTTTTTTCCGAAGGGCATCTATCAGGGCAGCCTTGTCAGAATAGTCCAGCGTCTCTGTTATTGTCTTACCAGTATTCTCTTTCGCAACATATTTAAAAGTCGCCATAACCTCTCGTGTAACCTGGGCAGATGCGTAGGCTGCCGCGGGGGCAGCCTACGCATCTGCCCCACAGGCTCACTCCTCGCTTGTTACCCGCAGTACCTCTTCCATCGACGTGATGCCCTGCTTTTGTTTTTCCATGGCATCCTGGCGCAGAGTCTTCATACCTTTTGAGATCGCATAATTTCTTATCTCGTCCACAGATGCCCTGTCTATGATCAATTCCCGCACCTTATCGTCAACGCTTAAGACCTCTAAGATCGCGCGGCGGCCATAATATCCTGTTGAAGAACATTTTTCGCAGCCCTTTCCTTTGCAGACCTTGCACACTACCCTGCAAAGACGCTGCGCTGCCACCAGTATAATAGAACTCGCTATCAGAAACGGCTCCACGCCCATGTCCATGAGCCTTGATATCGCGGTTGGCGCGTCATTAGTATGCAAAGTGCTCAATACAAGCTGGCCAGTCAAGGATGCCTTTATTGCAATATCAGCTGTCTCTGAATCGCGGATCTCTCCTATCATTATCACGTCCGGGCTCTGCCTGAGAAGAGAGCGCAGGCCGCTGGCAAATGTCAGGCCAATATCTGAATTGGACTGCATCTGCGTTATGCCTTCTACCTGATATTCCACAGGGTCTTCTATCGTGATTATATTCTTGTCAGCTGTGTTCAATTTATTTATCACTGAATAAAGTGTTGTGGATTTTCCGCTTCCTGTCGGGCCTGTCACCAGGATCATGCCAAAAGGCTTGGCAACCGCCTCTTCAAACTTCTGGAGAGTATAGTCTGAAAATCCGAGCTTATCAAGGCCCATTGAAAGATTAGATCTGTCAAGCGCCCTCAATACTACTTTTGGTCCAAAAGATGTCGGCAGGACCGAGACCCTGTAATCCACTTCCTTGCTTCGCGCCCGTATCTTAAACCTGCCGTCCTGAGGGATCCTGGATTCTGTTATATCCATACCAGACATTATCTTCAGCCTCGCAAGCACGGCATTCTGATTCTTCTTAGGAATAGTCAGGACTTCATGAAGGTTTCCATCAACCCTGTACCGCACACGCAATGAATCTTCTCCTGGCTCGACATGTATATCAGACGCCCTTCTCTTTAAAGACTCGAGCAGTATCAAGCTCACGATCTTTACTATGGGAGTCGTCTCACCTTCAAGCACTGCCTCGCTTATATCAAATTCTTCCTTGGCCACGTCGACTACTTCTATGTCTGACGTATCCTGTTCCCTGACAATATCTGACAGCCTTCGTTTATCTGTGCCGTAAAATTTATCAATGGCATCGAGTATGCTGCTTTCAGTGCTCAATATAGGCTCTACGTTAAGCTTCGTTAGCGTCTTTAAGTCATCAATAGCGAGCACATTCAATGGGTCAGACATCGCCACGATCAATGTATTTGTCAGATTGCATATTGCAATGAGCCTGTACTGCCTGGCCATCTTTTCAGGGATAAGTCTGACCCCTTCCGGCTCTATTTTATATCTTGCAAGATTTACCGCAGGTATATTAAATGTACTGCTCATCAAAGAGAGTAGTTCTTCCTCCTTTACCATGCCTTCCCTTATAAGCACGTTGGTAAAGGCTCCCCCTTCTTTCTTCTGAATATCCCTTGCCCGCTTCAGATCCTTCTCAGTAAGGAGCTTCTTCGTCAACAACACCTGTGTCAGTTTATCATGCAATGACTTAGCCATAATCTTTCGCGCTGCCTGGGTAGATGCGTAGGCTACCCAGATGGGTAGCCTACGCATCTACCCAGGTTAAGTTCCGTAATCTATTCGTCTGCCACTGTTACCCGCAGTATCTCCTCTAAGCTCGTTACTCCCGTTAAGACCCGCAGGAGACCATCCTCCCTCAGCGTCCTCATCCCTTCTTTCCTCGCAAGCTCTTTGATCTCACTCTCTTTCCCCTTCTTCAAGATCATATCCCTGATCGCCGGACTCATCGTCAGGACCTCGCATATACCGATCCTCCCCTTATACCCATTATTAAGACACTGATCGCATCCCTTTGGCCTGTAAAAAGTAACGTCTTTAAGCTTCTTCCCGTCCAGGCCTAATTTCGAGACTGCAGAATCGCTGGGCTTGTACGCCTCCCTGCACTTCGGGCACAGCTTCCTGATCAATCTCTGCGACACTATCGAGATCAATGACGCGCTTATCAAAAAAGGCTCGACCCCCATATTTATCAATCTGACTACTGAGCCGCTCGCTGTCGTAGTGTGCAATGTTGAAAGCACCAGATGCCCGGTCAGCGCGGATTTTATAGCGACATCCACTGTATCAAAATCCCTTATCTCGCCTATCATGATCACATCAGGGTCCTGCCTCAAAATAGATCTCAATGAACTGGCAAATGTAAGCTTCACGTCGGTCCTGACTGTGACCTGATTTACTCCCTGGATCTGATACTCAACAGGGTCCTCGACAGTTATAAGGTTTTTTTCAGGGTCATGCACATATTTCAAGAGCGAATACAGCGTCGTGGTCTTGCCGCTGCCTGTCGGGCCGCACACAAGAATCATTCCGTGCGGCTGGGACGCACATTTTGTAAGAGTTTTTAATGTGTCTTTTTCAAATCCCAGCTTCTCAATATCTAACATTGCGCCGGATTTATCTAGAACCCTCAGCGCCACTTTCTCGCCTCTGCTCGAAGGCAATATAGAGACCCTGAAGTCGACCTCATTATCATTTATCTTTAATTTAAACCTGCCATCCTGCGGCAGCCTGCGCTCTGCAATATTGAGCTGCGACATGACCTTTATCCTTGATACTATCGGATCATGCATATTCTTTGACAACGAATCTGCGTCTTTCAACACGCCATCGATCCTGTAGCGTATGCGAAGCGCGTCTTCCATCGGCTCCACAAGCACGTCGCTGGCCTTTGATTTTATAGCTCCCTGCAAGATCATATTCGTCAGCTTTACCACAGGCGCCTCTTCAACGATCTTAAAGAGCTTTTCTGAATCAACTGCCTTCCCCTCTTCGTCTGCCCTGATGATCTCAAGGTCTTCTGACTTCATGCCCTTTACCAGCTCATCCAGCGCCACTTTGGTATCTTCTCCATAATATTTTTCAATTACATCCTGCACGTCTTTCTGCGACGCAATAATAGTGCCTGTCTCAAAACCGGTCGCAGTCCTTATGCTGTCCATCATAAACACATTAAGGGGATCAGCTGTAGCAATAGTAAGGATCGTCCCGACCTTTGAAACCGGTACGATCTGATATTTCTTTGCAATATCCTTTGGGACAAGCTTCAGGATCTCAGGGTCGATTTTAAAACGGGAGAGCGCGATCGGCGGGATGCCAAGTCCTTGACTCAGCGCAGCCATTAGGTCTTTTTCATTTACAAATCCAAGATTTACCAGTATATCTTTTACAGTCCCGCCTTTTTGCTGCTGGATCTTCAGGGCCTTTTTTAGCTGCACATCAGTAATGATCTTGTTTTTTATAAGGATATCATTGAGCCGCTCTTTTAGAGATTGCATTTTTATTTATAGTATTTCTCTATCGCCTTCTTTATATCTGTCGCAGTGCTTACAAAGATCTGCACGCACAGGCCAGAGATCAACTCTATATCCTCTATTGCAAGCGCATTCAGGGGATCAGACATCGATATGGTAAGATTATTTCCGATCTTATCTATAGGTATAAGGCAAAATTGTGACGCAACATTTTTCGGCACCATCTTTACTATCTCAGCGTCAATATCATAGTTTTCCAGCGGCAGGTAAGGAAACCCGTACTGCGCTGTTATTGCCTGGGCAATAGCCTCCTCGGTCGCATAACCCAGATCAACGAGTATATTACCGACAAGCCCGCCCTTTTCTGTCTGCAACTTGAGCGCATGGCTGAGCTGTTTTTTATCAATGACCCCACGCTCGATGAGAAGCTGTCCTAATCGTTTGGAGATTACTCGTTTAGCCATAATTAAGTCCTGTTTTCAAACCCGTCCGCCTAAGGCGGACGGGTTTGAAATACTCTACTTCTTCTCTTTCATCAGCCGCTCCATGTCCTGCGGCTCTGTGGTCCTTGAAAGAGCGTCTTCTTTTTTTATCTTTTCCTGCAGATAAAGGCTGTATAGAGACTGGTTCATTGTCTGCATGCCTTCTTTCTGCCCTGTTTGTATGCTGGAAAATATCTGGTGCGCTTTCTCTTCCCTTATCTGGCTCCGTATTGCATGATTTGCCACCAGCACCTCGACAGCCAATGCCCTGCCATCGCCAGAGCCAAACGGGATTAACTGCTGTGATAAGACCCCCATCAGAACAAATGAAAGCTGTGTCCTTACCTGTTGCTGCTGTCTTGCAGGAAACACATCAATGATACGATTTATTGTCTGAACCGCATCTGAGGTGTGCAGGGTCGCCAGAACGAGATGGCCTGTCTCAGCGATCACAAGCGCAGATTCTATTGTCTCCAGATCTCTCATCTCGCCTATCAATATTACGTCAGGGTCTTCCCTCAAGATGTGCTTTAAGGCATTCGGAAAGGTAAGCGTGTCGCTGCCAACCTCTCTCTGGTCAATTATTGATTTCTTATTCGAATGAACATATTCTATGGGGTCTTCAACAGTTATTATATGACAGTCTTTTTTTGTGTTGATCCAGTCTACCATCGAGGCAAGGGTCGTGGATTTTCCGCTGCCTGTCGCCCCGGTCACAAGCACCAGGCCTTTTGATTTCTTGCAAAAACTCTCCATGGTCTTCGCGGGCAGGCCACATTCTTCAAAATTCATGATCTTTATAGGCAGGGATCTTATGGCAGCTCCCACATAACCCCTCTGCCAAAACACATTGACCCTGAATCTGCCAAGCCCCTCCCTGCTAAATGCAAAATCAAGCTCCTTCTCTCTTTCAAACCGCGCCTTTTGTTCATTAGTAAGCATAGAATAGACTAAATCCTTTGACGAACGCTCATCTATTGATTCGCTGCCCGCCTCTATCATCCTCTCATCTATCCTGAAATGCGGTTTTGCATTCGCTCCTATATGTAAATCAGACGCGCCCTTCTTGACCATATCCTCAAGCAACAGATTTAGGTTTGTCGGCATTTAAGATCTCCTTTTTCGTTAGTCATTTGGGTAGATGCGTAGGCTACCCATATGGGTAGCCTACGCATCTACCCAACACACTAAACTGCCACCCTATTCTTCCCCAGCGACTTTGCGCTCCTCAGCATCGCCTCAGCCTTTTGCATCAGCTCATCCGCGCTTGATCCATCAATAGGGTTCTCGCTCACTCCTACACTGACGCTGATCTTCTCTGATATCTTCAACGCCTTGGAAAATCTGTCCTCTATATTTTTCCTTACGCTCTCGGCTATATTTGCTGACTGTTTCTTATTCTTCTCTGGCAAGACTATTGCAAACATGTCTACCTCAAGCCGCGCAACCTTATCGACCTCTGTTACGCTTGAGCGCAGTATCTCAGCTGTAGCCTTCAAAAGGTCTTCGCTTCTTTTTTCGCCGAGTTTCTCATGAATAGCCTTAAACCCATCTATGTCTATCAATAGATAACCGCATGGCCTTTGATACATAAGCGCCCTCCTGATCTCCTCGTCCAGTCTTGCGTATATATACTTTTGGTTGTAAAGGCCTGTTAATTCATCTAAGATCGCGAGCTCTTGAGATTTTTTTATCAATAGGTCGTTCTCGACCGCGATCGTTGCCTGTTTAGCAAAGACCTTCAGGAATTCTTTTTGATCAGGTTTAAATGTAAAACCTGTTTCCCTGTTTCCCATTGCAAGAATGCCATATAGTTTTCCACATATAATTATGGGCGCGATAATGACATTCTCCAGTTCAAACTGCTCAATGATCTTTTTTAGCCCCAGGCCTGATCCTTGATTTCCTGCATCTATCACATGTACGTGCGGAGTCAGGTCTGTCAGCTTCAGACTAAAATCCCCGAACTCTCCCTGAAGATTGTCGCTCGATACGACCTTAAGGCCCCCTGTCCCCCTGTCAAAAAGCATGATAAAGGAAATAAAATCACTCTCGACATTATATATCTTTTGCGAAATAAAATTTAAGACCTTACCAAGGTCTTCCGAAGCAGCTATTAGATTGCCGACCTGTAAAAGGCCTGACAGGGCGAGGACCTTTTTATTTATCTCCATATTTATCAATTTTGTCCTCTCGCCGCACGACTTTAGTTCATCAATATTATCCCTTATCTTCTGAGTCATTATATTCAAAGAAGTGCAAAGGTCGCCTACCTCATCCTCTGCCGTGATCTTTATCACCTTGTCAATATCGCCGTCAGCTATATTTTTTGCATCCTCAGACATCCTCACAATAGGGTCTATCATCTGCTCGGTAACATGCATACCTAAAAGGGCTATGATCACAGATATGCTCAGTATTATGCTTATATTACCTATTGAGAGGTTTAAAAATAAACTTGCATTTGGAAAGATGTAAGTAGTCACAAGCCATACACATATTAAAAGAGGTATAAGAGACGTAAGACAAAATGCGATCATGGACTTGTATTTCAATCCCTTGGACAATAAAGACATACTCTTAAGAAACTTTAATATAATGACCTCCGTTTATCGTGCAATATACAACCAATGACAGTATACAATATATATTATATAAGTGCAAGCCCCACACCCCCTACTAACTTTACACTCCCGCCTAAGGCGGGTGTAAAGTTACGCTCAAGACTTGATAAACTCCCACGGCAACAACTCTCCTTCTTTGGCCTTTCTTAGATACCCATCTGGGTCTACCCCACACTCACTGAAGCCCTCTTCCCAGAGCTTATAATCAAAATATTCATTCCATGCCTGGAGCCTTGCGCCCTTTTGCCATACAGCATATATCACTTTGCCTGTTCTTCGATCCCCTCGGGACAATGCTGCTTCGACCCTGCTCATCTCGAGACCATGAAATTCCACCTTCATGCGCCGCCTGGAGCCTATGGCCTGGAGCCTGGAGCTAAGGTATCTTCTCTTCTCGATCAGCTCTTCCGTTCCCGCCATTCCTTCTCTCTCAAATCCAGAATGCGGCTTTGGCATAAATGATGAAATACTAAGACTCACGCTTTTTATCTGGCTGACCATGTCTATTATTGCGTCCAAGTCGCCCTGCTCCTCACCCGGCAATCCGATCATAAAATACAGCTTTACTTTATTCCATCCGGATCTGAGCGCCTCTGTTGACTTTTGAATAATGTCCTGGTTTGTCATATTTTTATTCAAAGTATCTCTGAGACGGTCACTACCCGTCTCAGGCGCAAACGTCAGACCAGCCCTTTTCACAATAGTACTGTCTTTCTGCGTCTTAAAACTCTGCGCGCGTAAGGACGGTAAAGATACCTTCACGCCCATGCCTTTAAATCGCTCCTCCATCTTAGCCACGAGCTCTTCCATATGCGGATAATCTCCTGTAGAAAGCGACAAAAGCGATATCTCTTCATAGCCAGTGCTCGCCAATGATTCTTCAGCTATTTCGATGATCCTTTTCACAGACCTTATCCTGAGAGGATGAAAGATCTTACATGCCTGGCAGAATTTACATTTATTCGGACACCCCCGCATGATCTCGATGCCGATCCTGTCATGCACGATCTGGATGTATGGGACAATGATATCCGTGGGAAAATACGAAGAGTCGAGGTCTTTGATAATACGTTTGTTGATGCTGAAAGCTGAAGGCTGAAGGCTGAAGGCAGGCACATATACACCTTTTATCTTTGCAATCTCTCCAAGCACATTGTCTCTTGTCGTTTGTCCCTTGTCCCTGACAATATTTACTATCTCCAGCAGCGCCTCCTCTGCCTCGCCGATCACAAATGCGTCGATAAACTCCGCCATTGGTTCAGGATTAAAAGCGCATGGCCCGCCTGCTATAACAATAGGATGCGTATCATCTCTATCCTTGCTAAACACAGGCACGCCGCCCAGATCCAGCATATTCAAGACATCCACATAACTCATCTCGTATTGCAACGAAAATCCCACCACGTCAAAATCCTTCAGAGCCGCGCGCCCTTCCAGCGACCGCAGGGCAATATTCTCATCCCTCATCTTTTTTTCCATGTCGATCCAGGGCGCAAAAACCCTCTCGCAGATCACGTCCTTCTCGCGATTCAGCGCCCCATACAAGATCTTCATGCCCAGGTGGCTCATGCCGATCTCATATATATCAGGGAAACACAATGCCACCTTCAGCATGCCCTGTCGCTGAGCCTTGTGTATCGCGTTCCACTCTGAGTCTATATATCGTCCTGGTTTTTGTATCATAGCTCACCTTACCACTTCAAACGAGTTCACCGATGTATCGCTATGCTCTCCAGAAGGCCCAGCGCCATCATGTTTACGAGAAGCGACGAGCCTCCGTAACTCACAAACGGAAGCGGCAGCCCCACAACAGGCATGAATCCCATTGTCATGCTTATGTTTACAATGACCTGGATGCCCATCATTGTCGCAATACCGACTGCCAAAAGCCTACCGCAGGGATCGTTTGCCTTTTCAGCAATAAAGATCGCGCGCCTTATCAAAATATAAAAAAGCCCGGTCAGTATCAGGCACCCTGCGAGCCCCCACTCTTCCCCTGCAACAGAAAATATGAAATCCGTATGCCGCTCTGCGAGAAAATTTAATTGGTTCTGCGTTCCGGAAAGCCAGCCCTTACCAAACACGCCGCCAGAACCTATGGCTATTTTAGATTGAATAATAGTATACCCTGCTCCGAGCGGATCAATGCCGGGATCCATGAACACAAGAAGCCGCTCCTTTTGATAATCCTTTAACATGAACCAGGCAAGCGGAGAGGATATAACGCCGCAAAAAATAATGCCCAGCAAATATCTCAACGGCGCGCCCCATATATACAAAAGCACAAATACTATAGGGATGAGCATAAGCGCGGTTCCAAGATCCGGCTCTTTAAGTATAAGCGCAAAGGGGACCATGACTATAACAAAGGCCGTTAACATAGCCTTCAGGCTGCGATAGTCCTTGTGGCTGGTGAGATACTGCACCAATGTAATAGTAATAAATAGTTTTCCAAATTCTGACGGCTGTATATTGAATGCGCCTATTGAAACCCATCTCTGCGCGCCGAATCTACGACTGCCAAATATCAGGACGATGGCAAGGAGCGCGACAATAAGAGAATAAAAAATATTACCCACGCCTACGATCTTTCTGTAATTCATGTTTATGGTAAAAATAAATATCAGGCAGCCCAGGAGAAACCACGCTGCCTGCCTCATTACAAAATCCAGTTTGTTCGGATATGTCGAGCTGACCAAAAACAAAAGCCCGAAACAGAATATGGCCATTGCAGTCGCGGCCAGTATCCAATCAAAGTCTTTGTATTTCTTTAATTCTAGCTTAAGCATTGTTTTCGTCTCATATGTTTCGCA
>CAZTIQ010000010.1:11239-20512 GCA_964613735.1 uncultured Planctomycetia bacterium
AATACTTCGCTGGGTTAGCGGTTCTTATACCAATACTCCACTGCCTTCCTCGCGATCATCGCAGACACGTCACCGCCAGACCCGCCATGCTCGAGAAAAATCACGAAGCACACCTCAGGATCATCTGACGGCGCAAACCCTGCGAACCACGCATGCGTATCAAGTCCAGCGCCTGCCTGAGACGTCCCTGTCTTTCCCGAGATCGAAACCACGCTGCTCCATGCCCTGGACCCTGTGCCATTTTCTTCCTCGACCACACCCTTCATCGCATCCTTCAGGACCTCTATATTTTTATCATCGAATCTCAGCCTTACATTGCTACTGGCTCGGCCTTTTCTTTTCAATACATGCGGCTGCACAAGCTCCCCGCCATTGGCGATCACTGCCACAAGCCGCGCTATCTGTAAAGGCGTGACCAATAAATATCCCTGGCCAATAGAAAGGTTTGCTGTGTCGCCCGCGAACCATCGCTCCTTTGTCTGCATCCTCTTCCACGCCCTTGTCGGCACGATTCCTTCTTCCTCCCCTGATAATTCGATCCCGGTCTTTTTTCCAAAACCAAGCCTGCGCGCGTATTCATAGATCTTCTCAGCCTTGAGCATAAGCCCGACATTATAGAAAAAAACATTGCACGATTCAACGATCGCATGTCTTATATCCATTGCCCCGTGCCCATCCAGGTTCCAACAGTTAAACGCGGCCTTGCCAACAGTTAATCTGCCATTGCAAACAAAATTAGTCTGAGGCGTTATGGTCCCTGATTCCAGACCTGCGAGACCGAGCAGGATCTTAAAAATAGAGCCTGGCGGATATTGACCCATCAGCGCCCTGTTCATGAGCGGCGCATCACTGTCATACAATACTGATGCGATCGATCCATTTGGATCGTAGGACGGCGTACTGACCAGACTCAATATCTCTCCTGTATGCGGGTCCATAAAAATCGCAGCGCCTCTTTTTTCTCCCATTGCCTTCCAGATAAAATCCTGAAGGCCTGCGTCTACTGTTAAATAAACATCCTCGCCTTTTACAGGCCTTTTTAGATTTAATACCTTTACCTGCCTGCCCCTGTTGTCCACCTGTATCTGCATGCCACCGCTTTTCCCGCGCAACGCATTGTCAGCAATTCTCTCCACGCCGTCTTTTCCTATCAGGTCCTTCATTGCGTAACCATAGCTCTTTAACGCGCTCAGCTCGCTTTTATTGATCTCCGCTATATATCCTGCAAGATGCGCAAATGCATGAGCGTACGGATAACTCCTCAGTGGCAGCTCCTTGACAAGGACGCCCCTCATGTCAAGCCTCAGTTCTTCTATAAGTATGGCGTCTTTTTTTGAAATATTTCTTTTTACTTCACATGGAGCGAATGGCGCCTGATAGTGGCGATTATAATTTCTCTTCAAAAGGCTCTCCGGGCAATCCAGGATCTCGGAAAGCCTCTTTAATGTGCTGTCAAGCTCCACCACCTCCTGCGGCACGATAAACACGCCAAACGAAAGTATGTTCTCCGCTATCTTTCTATCGCGCCTGTCGTATATGATCCCGCGGGGCGCATTTATGCTCAGAAGACGGATACTGTTTCTATAGCCCATTTCTTTATATGCAGGGCCTTTTATTATCTGGATATAATAGAGGCATGAGGCAAGTAAGGTAAAAAAAACAGCAAAGGAAACACTCAATACCTTTAGTCGCATATCTATCTTTCAATTATCCTGAATAGTACCGGCGAGAATATTGCTGAACAAAAGGCCGTGGAAAAAATTATCGGGCTAAACCTGCCTGTTAAAATAAAATAAAAAAGCATCACCCCGCAATATGAAAACAAAAAATCAGTATAAAGATTTCTTTTATAATACACGCGCAGGCTTATAAGCCCAGCCAATAGTCCTGAGGCGCTGTAAAAAGCAAGGTTGAAGCCCATGCTTGATGAAGAAAAAATAGACACAAGAATTCCTATTGACGCGCCCATCAAAAGAGCCGGCGCAGGCCCTTTTCTCAATCCCGCCAGTATCACAAGGACCAGCAAGAGATTCAGATCCCGCAGGACAGTCACCTGCAACAATGCCAATATAATAATCCACGCAATAAGCATACTATTTTTACCACCCCCGGACCCGGGTCGACCCGACCCGGGTCCGGGGGTGGGTGGTAAAATTCATCGGATCACCAGCGCATCTTCCAGCCGCCTCAGATCTACCTCTGGTTTTACGATCGCCCTCAGATACAGCCCGCTCACATCTTTTTCTACTGAAACGACCTCGCCTATTAAAATACCCTTCTCAAACACGCCGCTAAATCCAGACGTGATGATCTTATCACCCTCTTTAACGTCACTGTCTAATTCCAGGTACTTCATGATGACGCCCGAACTCATATTTCCCTCTATCGCCCCCTCATCTCTTGTCCTCTGCACTATTCCGCCCACTACCGAATCCGGATGCGTAATAAGAACTGCCCTTGAAATACTTCTGCCAGACTCACGCACCCTTCCCACGAGTCCGCTCACGCTTATCACAACCATACCTTTATATACGCCCTGCGCCTTTCCCTTGTCTATGACGATCGTATCTCCCAGGCCCAGCGCCTCCCTTGCGATCACCATTCCAGGAATAAATTTCCTCTTCTTATCCTCTCTAAAGCCAAGGAGCTGCCTCATCCTTTTATTTTCAATCCTGCTTTCCTTCAGATCCACGAGCTTGCCGTTGAGATTGCCAATATTTTCCTTCAGTAGCTTATTTTCTTTTCTTATTTCTTTGAAATCCGGAATGTCGCGAAGAACATAATACGACCCTGAAACCAGCTTGAGAGGGAACCGAAAGATATTTAATATTTTTATGCGGAAATCACTTGAGAAGATCTGAGAAATGAGAATAATACAGGCAGCGAATATTAAGAGTTTTCTTAAAGGAAGGTTTTTGTATGAATTCTCCACACAGCTTTATCCGTTTAGCCCGCTAATTTTAACCTGGGTAGATGCGTAGGCTACCCCATTGGGTAGCCTACGCATCTACCCAGGTCTTGTGAGAATTAAAAATCCAATTTTGACCTAACAGTAACTTTCTTCAAATACTTTATCTCGCTCAGCACTTTCCCAGTACCTATTGCTACAGCTGTCATCGGGTCCTCTGCCACATGCACAGGCAGGCCTGTCTCTTCGCTGATCAGCTTGTCCATGCCTCTTAAAAGCGCGCCGCCGCCTGCCAATATGATACCGCGCTCGATCAAGTCAGATGAAAGTTCCGGCGGAGTCCTCTCGAGAGTCATCCGCGTAGCCTCCAGTATCGCTGAGATCGGCCCGGCCACTGCCTCGCGGACCTCTTCAGAAGAGATCGTGATCGTCTTTGGAAGCCCGGCCACTAAGTCGCGGCCGCGCACCTCCATTGTCAACTCCTCTTCCAATGGATACGCAGACCCTATCTTTATCTTTATATCTTCTGCTGTGCGCTCACCTATCATTAAATTATATGTCTTTTTCAAATGTTCGATTATTGCATCATCAAGTTCATCTCCGCCGATCCTTATAGAACGCGAAAACACGATCCCTGCAAGAGATATGACTGCTATCTCTGTTGTGCCGCCGCCAATGTCAATTATCATATTACCGCTCGGCTCCTGGATCGGCAACCCCACGCCAATAGCAGCGGCTATCGGCTCTTCCACCAGATATACCTCGCGCGCGCCAGCATGTTCTGCCGAATCCTTTACCGCCCGCTTCTCCACCTCTGTAATACCCGACGGGATAGCAATGACCATTCTCGGCCGCACAAAAACCTTGCGGTTATGCACCTTCTTTATAAAATATCTGAGCATGTCCTCTGTTATTTCAAAATCCGCGATCACTCCATCCTTCATCGGCCTGATAGCGATTATGTTGCCAGGGGTCCTCCCCAGCATGCGCTTTGCCTCTTCGCCGACAGCAAGAACATTGTGCGTGCCTTTTTGGATCGCCACAACAGACGGCTCACACAATACAATGCCCTGACCCTTGGCATAAACCAGCGTGGTTGCCGTCCCTAAGTCGATCCCCATGTCATTTGAAAAAAGACCAAGGATATGATTAATACTTTTTTTTAGCAATTTGAAAAATTTGCCCATTGTCAGCTCCCTTTTTAAATTTGATAATCCTAATTCTACCAAAGGGTTATACGTTTGTCAATTTAATTTGTGCAGCAATTTCAAAAACTTTGGGAAGGACTTGTTAACGCAGCTCAGGCCTGTTACCTTGATTTTTCCATTAATAGCAAGATTTGCAACCAACATACTCATTGCAGTGCGATGATCACCATAGCTGGAGACCTGCGCGCCGCGCAACACTGTACCGCCCTTCACCCTTAACCCTTCACCCATGCCCCGTACCCGAGCAGAGCGAGTGGTTCGAGGCTTCACCTCTATTTGCGCGCCTATCTTCCTCAGATTTGTCGTCATCGAGCGCACGCGGTCTGTCTCTTTCACCCGCAATTCACCTATACCTCTAATAGTAGTCGCGCCTTTTGCAAAACACGCAGCCAGCATTATTATAGGTATCTCGTCTATTGCCCGCACTACTTCTTCAGGTGAAATTGCAATGCCTCGCAATTCGCTGGACTTTACCACTATATCCCCGGCAGGCTCCAGACTCAAGGCTCTGGGCTGAAGCCTGATGTTGGCGCCCATTCTCTTTAAAATATCAATCACCCCGGTCCTTGTAGTATTCAATCCAATATTCTTTAATATTATTTTTGTATTCGGCAAAATACATCCCGCCACAATGAAAAACGCAGCGCTTGAAATATCTCCGGGAATTACTATTGTGCCAGGCGATTTTAATTTAGCCGGCCCTTTGACACTAACCTTACACCCTGCACCCTGTACCCTGCACCCAAAACATTTCAGCATCCTCTCAGTATGGTCCCTTGATTTCATTGGCTCCGTAACTCTCGTAACGCCCTTTGCAAAAAGCCCTGCAAGCAAAATACAAGACTTAACCTGTGCGCTCGCGATCTTTGACCTATATTTAATCGCCTTAAGTTTCCCGCCACGAATCCTAAGCGGCGGACATATATTTTTTTGCCTCCACCCACCACCCTTCACCCTAAACCCTGCAATGCTTGCCCCCATCATCCTCAGAGGCTCTGCTATTCTCGACATCGGCCTCTTCGAAAGCGAAGCATCGCCAGTCAGCATCACCTCAAAATCCTGGCCCGCCAATATCCCTGGCAAGATCCGCATGGTAGTGCCAGAGTTACCAAGGTACAATCCCTTCCGAGGTTTCCTCAAACCCTGCATTCCCACGCCCTTCACCCTGCACCCTTCACCCTTCACCTTAATATCCACACCCATCCCCCTAAACGCCTCTATGGTCCTGCGGATATCATCTGAGATAAGTAGATTTTTTATGCGCGTAGTCCCTTTTGCAATAGATGCGAGCATGACAGCCCGATGGGAAATGGATTTATCAGGTGGGATATCTATTTTATAAACTTTCAATAATCGCATTGCCTTTCTTGACAAAATCTATATTTCCACCAGGCAGCACTGTGGCAGACGACATAGTCTCATAGACCTTGTCCACCTCTGCCTTGCCCAGTAGTTTATTGCCGTCTCTGATCTCGATCACCATGCCCTTGCTAACGCCGTCATTTTCACCAAGGTCAGTAACAACGAAATTGTAGTCCTTGTTTACCACCAGGACGCTGCCCTTTAAAAGCCCCTTACCAGGCACGTCTTGTTCTGGTATTGAAAAATTTTGCAGCGACGGGTTTACAACTATTGTATCGAGATCCACTGTCTTTTCTTTCAGATTAGACAAGTCCTTTTCAAGCATCTCTTTTTCTTTCTTGATCCTCAGGACATCCAGCTTTGCCTTATCATAGTCTACTTGCAGGCTCTCTAACTTTTTAGAAATAGTAAGCTTCTCTTCCTTTTCTTTTTCTATGGCCTCTTCTAGTTCTGCGATCTCTTCTACCTTGGCCTCCAATTCTTCTTTGGCAGTCTTGCTCTTGGCCTCTACCTCTTCAACCTGCGCAGTCAGGGTCTCTAACTTGGCCTCTGCTTCTTCAGCCAGCTTCTTGCTTGTATCGATCTCTTTCTCTATCATTCTCTTTTCTTTGAGCGTAGCAGCCAACTTGTCCTCCAGCATGATCCTCTTTGTATATTCCCTTTCCTTATCCATATATAAGATCACAGCAAGCGCAGCTGACACAATACTAGCTATGACCAATAGCACTAATACTATCTTAAACATCTTAGACATAAATATACTCCTTTTTTTAAGAGTATATCCCCAAAAATCACCCTTGTCAAGGGTGATGAGAAGTAGATGTCATTGCGAAGCCCGCCTATGCGGGCCTCGCAATGACAGGCTTATTCCCTGCCCTCGTACGCCTCCAGCACAATCTCGTTCAAAAGTTGCTTAAACTCTTTTGTCATAGGATATGCTGTGTTGTGCCACTTGCCATCTTTGCCCATTTCACTGGGCATGCCTACAAATAGGCCATTGTTGCCCTGAAAGATCTTAAACCCTTTCACAATAAAAGAGTCTGCAAATGACACATCTGCAAAGGCCTTTAATTTCGAATCTCTGGTGAGCCGGTGTAGCCTCGACACCTGAACTCCATTACCATTCCCTGCCATACCTATCACCTCCCTTTACTATATAGACACATGAAGAGGCCCATTTATCGCACTCCCTGAATTTTTTTTAACTTTTTTTCAACCAAGTGCAATAATCCACCCCTCCCATGTGTCTACTTTATAGGGCGACCACTCCCGGACCCGGGTCGACCCGTCCCGGGTCCGGGAGTGGTAAAACAAGAAGGAGGTAAATATGTCTCGCAGGAAAGTACCGCTAGTAAATAAAGGTGTATATCACATTTGCTCAAAAAGCATACAAGGTTTTAAAATTTTTAACTCTGACAATGACTCTAAGAGAATGCTCGATTTAATGCGTTTCTATAACACTAATCAACCTGTGTGTAAATTTTCTGATTTTCTTGAATTTGTTTCGAAGGCTAAAAAGCTGGAAGAGTTAGTCGCTGATCACTCTATGAAACTCGTCAGGCTAATTGCATATTGTATCATGCCTACACACATCCATTTCATTTTGCAGCAACTTGAAGAAAATGGTATTTCAATGCTCATGAACACAGTCTTAAAAGCGTATAGTCAATATTTCAATTTAAGACATAATCGAAAGGGGCCATTATGGGAAAGTAGATTCAAAAATGTCCTTGTAGAAACAGATAGTCAGCTACTCCACCTAACTAGATATATCCATTTAAATCCTCCAACAGCTCATCTGGTCGACAGGCCTGAGGATTGGAAATGGTCTTCTTATAGGGAGTATTTAGGAGGGATCTATAAGAATCAAACGATATGCGATTTTTCTGACCTTGTCGATATAAGTATTCCATCTTATCAAAAATTCGTCAATGATCGGATTGCCTATCAGAGAGAATTGGGTAAGATAAAACACCTGATTCTAGAATAAAGCCTCCCCCACCGCGGGGGTGGGTCACCCCCACGGTGGGGGAGGCTAAAATTCACTACCCACTACTCGCAACCCGACCCACTACTCATCCTAATCCTCACTACTAACCCTGGACTTCGGTAAATTAACTCTCTCTTCCTCACGCATGCCTCTGAAGATCATTATTGCTCGTTTGGCGCCTTCGCCTTCCATTGCCCATTTAAAGCCAAGAATGGCTGCGACTATGAGGAATTGCAGAAAATATTTCTTAAAAGCAAAGGAAAGCAGGAACAAGGCCAGGCTCGCAAAAAGCCATTTCAGCTCAGGCCTTGCCCTTCTCTGCCTCAGCCCAAGCCGCGCCTTTATCTTATTCTGCAAGACCCTGGGACACTTACGCGCACCTCGCCCAGACTCATACGCGACCACAAGCAGATCCAGACAGCGGGCGCACCCAGCTACATGCTGCTCTATCCTGCCACGCTCCACAGCAGAAAGGCCCTCATCCAAATACGAAGAAAGTACCACTTCATCCGGACATCTCATATCAATCACCTCTACTAATTAGACACATCTGGAGACTTATTTATCTCACTCCATTAAAAAAAATTTTAATTTTTTCTTCTTCCTGGCTATTATAGTAGCCACTGTGCTCATCGGCATATTCATAAACCTTGCTATTTCCTTATGCGTCTTTCCATAGATTATGTTCAATTTGAGTACGATCTTGTGCCTTGGCTCAAAATCCTCAATGCATTTATCCAGCCCTACTATCAATTCTTCATCAATACAGCCCTTGCCGTCCGCCCTTAGATTGTTGATCTTGTACAGATCCTCCTCGCGCAGCAGCATCTCTCTTTTTTGCCGCATATAATTAAGCGCCCTATTCTGCGCTGTCACGCTCAGCCATGCAGTGATCTTTTTCCTGTCTTTGACCTTTTCCAAATGCTGCTTTTCCCATATATCCATAAACACTGCCTGTACAATATCCTCCACATCCTGCTGCATAAACATCATTCCGCTCTTCTGAAGCCTTTTCTTTGCCGAATAATACAAAAGGCCTGAGAAGCGTTCGATAAATTCTTCCCAAGCCCTTTCCTCGCGCCTTATACATCGCTCGATCAACCCATGGGTATTCCCAGACATACCCCGATGCTATCATGTCCCTCTTAAAAACTCCATAGCCCCAGGGTCAAGATAACATGACTAACTTACCACTCCCGGACCCGGGTCGACCCGTCCCGGGTCCGGGAGTGGTAGAATGCAAAAAAGGCCGGGCTACTTATGGTAGCGCCGGCCTTGGATTTAACAATTATATTTAAACTTATTCGCCTGGAACTGGGACTGCAGGAGCGATTGGACCTACTTCCCGCATCTCCATGGTATCCCTATTTAAGTCATACATCTTGCTGGGATCCATCTTAAAACCAAACTTCTCCTGCATCTGGATATCTATCTGCGACAAATTATTCTGCTCCATTGCAAAATACGCCTGTAATACATCCATCCTGCCAAATGTCGCCCGCTTTGCCACATATAGCTGTTCAAACTCTTTCAGCGCGTCTGCATCCTTGAACGCGTGGATCAATTTCTGCTCATCTGCGCTTACCGCTGCCACTTCTTCTGCTTCATCCTTGTCCTTCCTCCCCCACGCAGCAAGACACTCACTATTAGATATAAGAACAAGCCCAGCCACAAAAACCAAGAGCACAAATAAGGCTATTAGCTTTTTCACTGCCACACCTCCTTGTTTTTGTATAATAATACCATAAAAATTAAAAAATTCAAGTATTCTTCTCGACAAGCTCGAAGAACATTGCCTAACTTTG
>CAZTIQ010000011.1:0-3050 GCA_964613735.1 uncultured Planctomycetia bacterium
GCCGTATTTCTTCAGCGTGGGCTTTAGAAACGACTCAAAAAATGCTATTTTGTGAGAATCTTTATTATCTAAGTAATAATTAAGCTCTTCGTTTGACACCTTTAGATTAAAAAACCCTTCCAGGAATTTTATGTTCCGAAGGGCGTTTATCAGGGTCTTCTGCTCCTGTGTCCTGGCAAACTGCAACTTCACATCAAATGCCAGCTCTTCCATTTCATTGAAGAGCGCTGTTGCGTCGAGCAAGTTTACCTTGGTAAGATAATCCACAAAGTCATAGAGCGCCGGGTATTTTGTCGCGCTGTCTTTCAAATGCCTGTCAGAAAGTTCTTTTAAGTAGCTATAGAAAGAAAACGGCGAGATCTTCTCTTTCTTAAATAGCTCTGCCTTTGCCATGAGGTTGTCCATGTCATGTTTGGATTTCTTGCCGGTAAGGTCTGTCTGAAGATTCATTAAAAGCGCCTGAGACTCTTTCATTATCTTCTGCTGGTCAATAGTCTTTTCCTTTTGCATTGTCTCGTTCAGGAGGGATATATTTTTATATTTTGTGAAGGGTATATTGAATTGCTGGATGTAGCCTGAGAGTTCTTCCAGATATTCATTTGTCTCTATCTCGTTATTCTCGAACTCGTTTTCTTTTTTGTCCAGGTTTAAAAGCTCTCTTGTGTAGACCTTCGTCTTTAATAGCTCAAGGCCCTGCTTTGCCTGGGAGATAGGCACCTGTGACTTTGGCGAGAACTTCATGATCTTATTAAACTGTATGATGTTCTTAAAATATATGTCTTTATCCTCGATGCCCCATATGGGAAGGTCAGGGTATTTAGTAATAGAAAGGTATTCCTCGCCTGTGAGCTCGCCTGAATCTACAAAGAGCTTGGCTGTCTTTTCCCTTACCTCAGCATCTGGAAAACTTGATACGCTGGAAGTATCTACCTCGCCTTCTGCTCCCTCTGAGCAGACGAGTTCCAGATTATAATTCTTTACGAGCATCTCTAATATGTTGGCAAGATTGTATTGGCCTTCTGGATTTGTATGCAGGTCCTGGATGTGGACTATTAATTTTGCATCAGATGAAGGGGCTTTGTAGACCTCTATTACGCGGCCGACCTCAGCTGGTATGTGTATCTCTGATATATCTTTTAAATGGGACTGAAGGATCCTCTGCGCCTGTTTCCTGCGCTTATCCTTATTCTCATCGCCCTCTTTAAATACTGCTTTTTTCTTCTCAAGCTGATTTTGACGCTCTGTGCTAAGTTTTTGATAATCTACTTTTTTCCTCTTGAAAAGCTGTCTAGAGCCCTCCTCTGCAGCATATATATTATTTGTCAATATAAAAGCTATTAATATAGTGAGAAAGGTGCCCTTTTTAATGATCCTTGAGTTCATGACTCCTTCAGGAAGGTTAAAATCTCATCTGGCAGGTCTTGTTTTTTGACTTCGAGAACCTTACCTGTTGCCCTATTTTTTACCTCAACTACCCCTTTCTTCAGGCCTCTCTGTCCAATAACTATTGCAAAGGGTATGCCTATTAGCTCGGCATCATTAAACTTAACGCCTGCTGATTCATTTCTGTCATCGAGCAAAACTTCTATTCCTTTATCTTTCAATGAGTTGTAAAGTTCATCTGCCACTGTCCGCACATCTTCTTTTTCATAATTTATAGGCACTATTATGACCTGGAACGGTGCTATGGATAATGGCCAGATTATGCCTTTTTTGTCATTTGAAAGCTCGATCGCGGCTGCTATTATCCTGTTTACACCTATGCCATAACAGCCCATTACATACGGCTTGAGCTTGCCATCTTCATCTAAAAACTCTGCCTTCATTGCCTTTGAATATTTCAGGCCCAGCTTAAACACATGACCCATTTCTATTGCATGCTCTATCTTTATATTTTTACTACATTTAGGGCATTTATCATTATCGGTTATCATTCTTAAGTCTGCCCATTCTTTTACCTTAAAGTCCCTGTCTATATTGACATCTATAAAGTGCTTGTCTTTTTTGTTTGCACCAGCTACAAAATCGACCATACCTTTTATAGCATTATCAGCTATTATCTCCAGTTCCTTAAGTCCGACTGGTCCTGAAAAGCCTAATGGTCCGCCAGTGGCCTTTTTAATAATATCCTCTGTGGCCATGTCTAGAGTTCCGGCCTTAAGATACTTCTTTATCTTTGCCTCATTTGCCTCATGGTCACCGCGTATCAGGACTGCTACTGGCTTTCCATCTGCGACATATACAAGCGTCTTGACCATCTGCCCTGGCTTTACCTTCAGAAGCTCTCCTACCTTCTCAATAGTCGACACCCCTGGCGTATCCACTTCTTTAAGTGGCTTATCTTTAGATGCACCCTTCACCCTTAACCCTTCACCCTTAACCTCAGCAACGCTTAGGCTCGCTGCATACCCGCACGACTCGCAATGCGCCAAAAGATCCTCGCCACTCTCAGCCAGCATCATAAATTCATGCGATACATCGCCTCCCATAACACCTGTATCTGCCTCGACTGCCAATACCTTTAAGACGCACCTCTTAAAAATCGCCTCGTATGCCTCATACATCTTCTTGTAGCTCTCATCAAGACCTTCATTGTCGCGGTCAAAGCTATATGCATCCTTCATTATGAACTCGCGGCTTCGGATCACGCCAAACCTGGGCCTGACCTCATCTCTGAATTTTGTCTGGATCTGATATAAAGTTATGGGGAGTTGCCTGTAGGAACGGATGTGGTCTCGAGCAAGGGCTGTGATTACTTCTTCATGAGTAGGACCAAAGACCATGACCCTGTTATGCCTGTCTTTAAATTTAATAAGGTCTTCGCCTAATGCCTTGTACCTGCCTGACTCATGCCACAATTCCACTGGCTGTAGCGACGGTAAAAATAGCTCAAGCGCGCCCTTTTTATCCATCTCTTCACGGATTATATTTTCGACTTTCTTTAAGACCCTCAGACCAAGCGGAAGGTAAGTATAGGCGCCTGAGACAAGCTTTCTGATCAAGCCGGCGCGTATCATCAAGCGATGGCTTACTGCCTCTGCCTCACTCGG
>CAZTIQ010000011.1:3150-5816 GCA_964613735.1 uncultured Planctomycetia bacterium
TTAATTCCCACTCTAATAGGTATCTTCCTCTTCTTCGCAGCCCTTGCTACTGCTCTGATCTGTTCTTCTTTATGTATATTCCCAGGATTTAATCTGATCTTGTCCGCGCCATTTTCTATTGCTTCAATAGCTAATCTATAATCAAAGTGAATATCTGCAACCAGCGGGATATTGATCCTCTTCCTGATCTTTTTTATTGCTCTCGCTGCCTGAAAATCTTTGATCGCTACCCTTACTATCTCACATCCTGCTTTTTCAAGCTCTTTGATCTGTCTCACAGTAGCAGAAACATCCCGCGTATCAGTCTTTGCCATAGACTGGATCACCACCGGAGCTTTTCCGCCGATCTTGATTTTCCCTACCCTTATCTGCTTTGTCATAATTTTTTTTAAACTTTCAAACCCGTCCGCCTAAGACGGACGGGTTTGTACATTGCGAGTTTGAAAGTAGGTTACTTATGAAACAAACTGGCTATCTTCTCAAATATACCGAAGCGCATGAAGTCGTTGTAGAAGACAAATGCCATAAGGCATAATATAAGCGCCAGGCCTACCTGAGTTATATTTTCCTGCAGCCTATACGAAAGTGGCTTTTTCCTGACCTTCTCGATCACAAGAAACAAAATATGTCCGCCGTCCAAAACCGGGAGCGGCAAGAGGTTAAATATTGCGAGGGATGCGCTGATCACCGCCATTAGATGCAGCAAATACACAAATCCAAGCCTCGCTGCCTGGCCGGTTATATAAAATATGCCGACAGGCCCTGTCATTGACTCTTTAAAAGGGACCGCGCCTGTAATGCTCGCCCACAATGACCTGTAGGTAATATAAGTGAGCATGACTAATTTCCTGCCAGCCATGTAAATTGCTTTAAAGATACCGTACTTGACATATATTACTTCATCTGAAGGCGCTATGCCTATAAGGCCTACTTTTTTCTTGGAACCGAACATTGTCTTGAGTTCTTGCGGCTTCGGCGCGACCACCAGATCCATCAATCTGCCATCTCTCTCTATGACCAATTCCAGTTCAGGCGCTTTATTTGTGTGCACTATCTCTGTCACATCATCCCAGTATTTCACTTCTTTACTGTTTATCTCTAAAATCCTGTCTCCCGCTTTTATGCCGGCAGCCTTTCCCGGATAATCCTCTAAGACCTCCCCTACCTTTGAAGTCATTGTAGGGCTGCCCACAGCAAATACGAATGTAAAAATAAAAAATGCCAATAGATAATTCAAGAGCGGCCCTGCAAATATTATCCTTGCCCTCTCCCCGACTGTCTTTGATAGATATTCCCACTTCTCGCCTTTTATTTCTTCATACGGCGACTCGCCGCTAAGCTTTACATAACCGCCCAGAGGGATCGCAGAGACCAAATACCTTGTCCCGCCTTTAGTAATACCAAAAAGCTCCGGACCAAATCCTAAGGAAAATTTCTCCACACGCACGCCAGTCTTCTTGGCGACTATAAAATGACCGAACTCATGCACCACTACCAAAACGCTCAACACAGCTATAAAACTAATCAGTGACAGCACCTATGATCTCCTTTGTTTTTTTCCTGGCCCATTTATCTATTTCTAATATATCTTTTAATCCGGCGTGACCTACATCCTTATGTAGACCCAGGATTTTTTTGATTATTCTCGGGATATCTGTAAATCTTATACGGTGCTTTAAAAATTCCTCAACAGCCACCTCGTTTGAGGAATTCAAGACGCATGGATATGTCTTGCCTTTTTTAGCCGCGCCATACGCGATCTCAAGGCATGGAAATTTTTTCATGTCAGGGGAATAAAAATGCATTGTCTTTAATTTTAAAAAGTTAAGTCCTTTTGCGGGAGAAATAGACCGCGAAGGATATGTAAGCGCGTACTGGATCGGCATCCTCATGTCGCATAGGCCCATATGCGCTAAAATAGAGCCGTCCACAAACTCCACCATTGAATGGACTGCTGCCTCAGGATGGACCAGGACTTTGATCCTGTCTATGCCGACGCCAAAAAGGTGGTGCGCCTCGATCACCTCAAGCCCCTTATTCATCATCGTAGCAGAATCTACTGAGATCTTCCTGCCCATATTCCACCGAGGGTGGTTAACCGCCTTTTTAGGGCTTATAGACTTAAACATCTTTCTGGGCGTATGTAAAAACGGTCCGCCTGAACCTGTGAGATAGATATTTTTCAGCTCTGCCGCGTCAGACTTTGCCATACACTGAAATATGGCGCTGTGCTCGCTATCGACAGGCAATATCTTAACATTATTCTTAGCGGCCTTTTTCATAATGATGTCGCCTGCCATGACAAGCGCCTCTTTATTTGCAAGCGCGATCCTCTTTGCATTGTCAAGAGCTGTCAATATCGGCAAAAGCGCAGATGAGCCAACGATGCCTACGACAACTGTATCGACCTTTGTGTCATGCAGCATCTGACACAGTCCATCATTGCCCTCATAGACTCTTTTCTTCCCCTGTATTGCCCTGGCATCCTCTATTCTCCCGTCTCCTACAGCAATAGCCTTTGGCCTGAACTTCTTCACCTGCCTCGCAAGTAATCCCACATTGGAATTAGTCGATAGACAGACCACTTTAAATCTATGCCTAAACCTCGATATCACATCAAGGCTGCTTCTCCCGATTGAGCCTGTTGAACCTAAAATAGCTATTCT
>CAZTIQ010000011.1:5916-10795 GCA_964613735.1 uncultured Planctomycetia bacterium
TATGGTTAAATAAATATAAAAAATCGGGGCAGTGAAAAGTACGCTGTCAATGACATCCAGCATGCCGCCTAATCCTGGCAGGGAAAGACCTGAGTCCTTTACCTTATAATCCCGTTTCACAAGACTCTCTGCCAGATCCCCGAGCTGCGCGAAGATCCCGATCAAGATCCCGCTGATCAATATATTTGTAAATGACATCCATGGCAGAAAAGACTTGCTTGCAAGGGCAAATGCTATGCTGAATAAAAATCCGCCGATAGCCCCTTCCACTGACTTCTTAGGGCTGATCCTGGGTATAAGCGCATGTTTCCCAAAACGAGAACCAACAAGATATGCGCCTATATCCCCTGCCTTTGTGACCAAAAGTAAATACGCCACCAGCCTGTAGCCGTACTCTAAATAGCGTATCTTTACAAGAAATGTAAAAAACCAGCCAATATAAAAAATGCCGAATAAAGTCAGAGCGATCAATGTCACTCCATTTTGATTTTCTTTCCTTGTAAACTGTATAAGAAAAAGCGCGATGAGCACAATTATAAAAAACAATGCCTCCCATAAACCTCCTGTGGGCCTGAAAAAGTAGGTGATATAGGGAAGCGCTATACCGGCAATGATTCCCAGGTATACAAAGCTGGGCGGGAACTCGTTCTTTGTGTCCAGTTTAAAAAATTCATAGAGCCCCATTGCTATAAATAAAGAGGCGACCATGGTAAATAACCAGATGGGAAGAAGAAATATGGTTGCGATGACGATCAGTATTAGTATTATAGAAGTAATTGTGCGTTTAAACATTTATTTTACTATTTCCCGTATCTCCTATCCCTCTTATCATACTCCTCAATAGCTATCTTGAGGTCTTTCTCGCCAAAGTCAGGCCAGAGTTTCGGAGTCACATAAAACTCTGCGTATGAGATCTGCCATAAAAGGAAATTCGATATGCGCATCTCGCCACTTGTCCGGATCAAAAGATCCGGGTCGGGGCAATCCTTTGTATAAAGATATTCAGAAAAGAGCTTCTCATCTATATCAGGCGTCTTTACGTTTCCCTTTTTTACATCCTCTGATATATTTTTTACTGCTCTGACGATCTCCTCCCTGGCGCCATAACTCAATGCAATATTCAAAACCAGGCTATTGTAGGCTTTTGTATCTTTCTCGGCCTGCTCTATCTTTTTTCTAAGAAAAGGCGCTATCTTTTCCCTGTCTCCTATTATACATAACCTTACATTATTTTTATGAAAAATCTGAAATTGGCTGTCTAAAAAATTCTCCAGCAGCTTAAAAAGCCCTTCGATCTCTTTTCTTGGCCTCAGCCAGTTTTCAGTAGAGAACGCATATAGAGTAAGATACTTCACGCCAAATTTTATGCAGGCCTTTACAGAATTTTTTACAGAATCTACACCCTGCTTATGTCCCATTATCTTGGGCAGGCCTCTTTTTTTAGCCCACCGTCCATTACCGTCCATGATTATAGCTATGTGTTGTGGTATTTTCATATCTTGCTAAAATAAAAACGCGAACACGCCTCTTTTGAAGCACATTTCGCGTCTCTATTTAAATTCATAAATCTATCTTTACTATTCAGTAGCAGGTGCCTTTAAGGCCAGGGCTGCTGCATTAACCCTGCTCTCAAGATCAGCATTGGCTCTTATCAATCTCTCAGCTTCATTCCTTGCGCTATTTAAAGAATTTTGCAAGTCGCTGACGATTTTCACCTCTTCATCATATCTCATCTTTAGACCTGAGATCTGCGGCACAAAACTCACTATCTGTGAGTTTAGTTCCGCAACACGCGCGCGTGTTGAATTTAGCTGAGACCTTGCGCTTGACAGATTTACTGCAAGCACGATGCAAAAAAGGGTAACCAGAACAGGTCCAGCCATTGAATATATTTTGTTCTTATCCATCATAACCCCTTCCGCGTAGGTTCCGCGATTGCTTTTTTAATTCCGCGTTATTTCCGAAATTATTTCTTATACTTCTTCATCCGATCCTGGATCTCTCTTTTTCTCTCTATCAGCTTGTCTATGTCTGCCTGGATCTTTTCTATATTTTTCGGAAGCACTACAAGTTCAACGCGCCTGTTCTGTCTGCGGCCTTCTAACTCTTTGTTAGATGCAACCGGCCTGTGCTCTCCATAGCCTGTTGCTGAGATCAATTTTGGCTCAACGCCCTTTTCATCCACCACGTAATGGAGAACGCTTGTGGCCCTTGCCGTAGAAAGCTCCCAGTTTGACTTCCATCCAGAATGTTTTATTGGCTCGTTATCAGTATGACCTTCTATTCCTATCTCTCTACCCTTTAGGTTCTCATTGAACACCTTTGCGATCTTATCCAGTACAGGAAGCGCATCTTTTTTTAAGTCTACCTTACCGGAATCAAACAGCACCTCTGCCAAAAATATAATCGCGAGGCCTCTCTCTGCCATCTCGAGACGCACATCCTTATCGCCTATCTCTTTTGACAGTTTATTTTCAAGCAGTATCTTTGCATTGTCAAGCTCTGATATTTCCTTGCTCTTCTCTGCCTGGAGCTGCGCCAATCTTGCATTCAATGCCTCTGTCTCACTGGTAAGAGATTCTATCTTTTCTAAATCACTGCGCCTGCCTTTTTGAATAGTTACTGAACATCCTGAAATCGTGAAAATTAGCAAGGTAAGAAATAAAATTGTGTAGAATGACTTGGCCCTGAGTTTCATATTAACCTCCTATTGGTTTCTTTTAATAATAATACGCAGCATGCGCAAAGTCAAGCCTTTTCACCCCTTAACTTTACACTTGATGATTGCAAGAGTGTAAAGTTACTTAAAAAGGGTGTTGCTTATAATAAATGATGCAAATACGATGGAGACCATCGACATTAATTTTATCAATATATTCAATGACGGACCTGATGTATCCTTAAAAGGGTCGCCTACTGTATCGCCTACAACTGCGGCCTTATGATTAGAGGAGCCTTTTCCTCCTTCTGCGCCGCTTTCAATATACTTCTTTGCATTGTCCCACGCGCCTCCTGAATTTGCCATCATGATCGCCAGGGCAAAACCAGACACCAATGCGCCTACCAAAAGTCCTACGCCTGCCTCTATGCCCAGAAGAAGCCCCACGACGATCGGAGCCAGTATCGCGAGAAGCGACGGAAGTATCATCTCTTTCTGCGCAGAGGTGGTGACAATATCAACGCACCTGGCGTAATCCGGCTTTTCCCTTCCTTCCATCAGCCCCTTTATCTCCCTGAACTGGCGTCTGACTTCTTCAACAACACCTGATGCAGCCCTGCCGACCGCGCTCATAGTAAGCGAACAAAATGCAAATGGAAGCATTGCCCCTATAAATAATCCTGCTAAAAGCCTTGGATTCATCACATCTGTATTTACAGTCCTGCCTAATAGATGAAGATGCTCTCTGTAAGCAGCTATTAATGCCAGCGCTGAAAGCGCTGCAGAGCCTATAGCAAAGCCCTTGCCAGTCGCTGCTGTTGTGTTTCCCAGGGAATCCAGCGCGTCTGTCCGCTTGCGCACCTCTGGCGCCTGGTGCGACATCTCTGCATTGCCGCCTGCATTGTCTGCCACAGGCCCATACGCGTCAGTGGCAAGCGTGATCCCCAGCGTGCTGAGCATGCCCACAGCTGCTATACCCACGCCATAAAGCCCGAGATTAAAATCCTTTGCGCCTCCTGAAAAATAAAATGCACCAAGTATTGCAAGCGCGACCACGATCACCGGGATCACGGTGGACATCATCCCAACAGACAGCCCGCTTATAATAACAGTGGCAGGGCCTGTGCGGCTGGATATAGCAACCTCACGCGTGGGCGCATACCTGTCTGAGGTAAAATATTCTGTAGAAAGCCCCATTACAATTCCCGCTATCAGACCTGACAATACCGCGCCGTACACACCTATAAATTGCATGCCTAATATAAATTTGATGACAAAAAATGAGCCTATTGCAATAAGCCCTGCGCTTACAAAGATCCCCCTTCGCAGGGCCATTAAAAGCTCGTGCTGATCTGCCTTTTCTTTTGACCGCACAAAAAATGTGCCTATCAGACTTGCCACCACGCCCACAGCTGCCATTACCATTGGTATAGTAATACCCTGCAGACTCTTTCCATAACTGACAAATGCAGCTGAGCCAAGCGCCATTGTAGCGACAATAGAGCCGACATAAGATTCGTATAAATCAGCGCCCATGCCTGCCACATCGCCGACGTTATCGCCCACATTATCTGCAATGACTGCTGGGTTGCGAGGGTCATCCTCAGGGATGCCGCACTCGATCTTTCCCACGAGATCCGCGCCGACATCTGCCGCCTTTGTAAATATCCCGCCGCCTACCCTTGCAAAGAGCGCCATGAAGCTCGCGCCCATTCCAAAATTAAGCATTGTGGTCGTAATATTCTGGATCCTTATTGCCTCGTCAAGTCCGCGATAATACCAGTCTAAAAAATAATACCAGATACTCAGGTCCAGGAGCCCCAGCCCAACGACCATGAGCCCCATGACCGCGCCGCTGGAAAACGCCACCTGAAGCGCGCCATTCAGGCTGGTCTTCGCCGCTGTAGTAGTTCGCGCGCTTGCGCGCGTGGCAACGCTCATACCTATAAATCCGCACAGCCCGGAAAAAAATCCACCTGTAAGGAATGCAAATGGCACGAATATTATAAGGTAACCTCTAAGATAAAGAAAAAATAGGACAGAAAACACGATTGCAAAAAATATCCCTACTATAGAATACTGCCTCTTGATATAGGCATAGGCGCCCTCCCTTACCCAGCCTGCGATCTCTTTCATCTCGGCAGTGCCTTCGTCATGTCGCATTATTTTACGGATAAGAAAAATAGAAAATAAAATTGCAAGAATCGAACCGATAGGTGC
>CAZTIQ010000011.1:10895-15009 GCA_964613735.1 uncultured Planctomycetia bacterium
TTCCTCTTCTCTCCCACTGAAACCATGCCTATCTTCACATCTAAAAGATCAGACAGTCTTTCGAGATAAAGCCTTGCGTTCTTGGGCAGGTCTTTGTATTTCTTGACAGCTGTCGTATCCTTCATCCATCCATCATGTTCTTCATAGACCGGCGCGCACTTATCTAAAATATCTGTTTCTGCTGGAAAATCCCTGTGTGTCTTACTTTTATATTTATAGCCAACGCATATCTTTATCTTTTGCATCTCGTCCAGGACATCCAGCTTGGTCACTGCGATCTCGCTAAGACCATTCACCATGCAGGCATGCCTCGCTATCACTGCATCGAACCAGCCGCATCTACGCGGCCTGCCAGTAGTAGCGCCAAATTCCTTGCCCTTGCGCCTTATCTTGTCCAAAAGAGTCGTCTCAAACTGCGTTGGAAACGGGCCTTCGCCTACTCTCGTGGTATATGCCTTTACAACCCCTACGACCCTGTCTATCTTTGTAGGCCCCACACCTGTGCCAGTCAATGCGCCTCCTGCAGTAGCGCTCGAGGAAGTCACATAGGGATATGTGCCATGGTCTATGTCGAGGAGCGTGCCCTGCGCGCCCTCAAATAGAATACGTTTTTTCTTTGCAATAGCCTTGTTCAACACCACTGAAACATTTGCAAGATATTTTTTAATGCGCTTGCCGTAAATAGAATATACATTGTAGATCTTTTGAAAGTCAAATTCCTTAGAACCCTCTAAGTTTGCGTGAAGTTTTTTCTTCAATGTATCCTTGCTTACTAAGTCCACCATGCGTATGCCGCAGCGCGCCATCTTGTCAATATAGCATGGCCCGATCCCGCGGCCAGTGGTCCCTATCTTTGCGCCGCGACGCTTATCTATTACTTTATGATACGGGAGTATTACATGGGCTGACTCGCTTATAAGAATATTCCCATCGACCTTCACGCCTCTTTTTCTGAGCATGCTCATCTCATTTAAAAGCGCCTCCGGGTCGATGACAACGCCATTACCTATAATACATGTCTTTCCCTTGTGCAGTATACCTGACGGGATAAGATGCAGCACAAATTGTTCCTCACCCACGACTACAGTATGGCCTGCATTATTGCCGCCCTGGTACCTGACTATGATATCAGCATCTCGGGCAAGTATATCTATTATCTTACCTTTGCCTTCGTCTCCCCACTGCGCTCCCACTACGATCGTACATGACACAAAGCTTCTCCTTCCGCGTTAGTTCCGCATTTCCTGGGTAGCTGCGTAGGCTACCCAATTGGGTAGCCTACGCAGCTACCCAGGTCAGGTCCTGCGACTCTAGGGCTCCATCGTAAAAATCTTCTTAGCTATACCTGGATATCTGGCGATAAATCGCAGCTCGTCATGAGTGAGTGGCTGCTGAGTGTGGACATTTGCATATCTCACTAGCTCAAGTATCTCTACTGCCTCTTTATCATTCTTAAACTTTACCTCGAGCTTCTCATAGACATTCCTGAAGCCCTTGATACCGCTGTATTCGCCTGCTGTGATCTGGCGGCCTGTCTCGATCAGCTCTGGCTCGCCTCTGCCAAGCTCCTCAAAATCATAGAGCTCGTAATTGCGCCTATCTTTTAATGCGCCGTCAGCGTGAATACCGCTCTCGTGCGCAAAGGCATTCGCTCCAACGCCTGGCTGATTTATAGGGAGTGGTACCCTGAATGCCATAGAGACATATTTTGCGATCTTCCACGCATGGTCCAGCTTGACCCTCTCATCCAGATGATACTTTCCCTTGAAACCACTTGAATATTTAACTGCAAGTATTACTGAAACTAGATCTGCATTGCCAGCCCTCTCCCCCATACCATTTATAGTAGTATTTATGTACGCATCGCAGCCAGAATCAATAGCTGCCTTTGCGCCAGCAATAGAACATGCGATTACCATACCAAGGTCATTGTGGCAATGAATCTCTATAGGCAGCCTTATTTCAGACGCAAGTGTCCTTATCCTTTTATAGATCGTGAATGGGTCATCATGGCCGAGCGTATCACAATATCTTATCCTGTCTGCGCCATGGTCCCGGGCTGCCTTTGCAAACTTTACAAGGAATTTCATGTCAGTTCGCGAGGCATCCTCTGCATTGACCCCTATTATCTTCAATTTCTTCTTTTTTCTTGCAAAATCCAGAGCGCCTGTCATCATCTTTAAGACATCGTCCCTGGTCTTTTTTCCAAGGAATTTGCCGCGCGTCATCTGGTCAGAGGTGGAGATCGAGAGATTCAGGTTTTCAACATCAGTCCATTCCACTGCCTTTTTCACATCATCCTTTATTGCCCTAACCCAGCCATTGAGAGCAATAGGCTTAAGAACGCCCTTGCGCACCAGCTCCAGGTTTGCATTTATATAATTTGTCTCATGGCGCGTAACAGGAAAACCAAATTCGCTCCCGTATACACCCATGTCATTGAGCATGACATTGATCATGGTCTTCTGGAGTTTTGCAAGCCCCAGCCTGGATGTCTGCACCCCGTCCCTGTTCGTGACATCGATGATGTAAATCTTGTTTTTCTTCATAAAATCACCTTTTTTTCTGTTAGCCTTCAGCTTTCAGCTGCTGATGGCTGAAGGCTAACTTATAGCTTTACAAGTTTCGCATCCAATATATCTTTCGCCTTTGCTATTTCCTTAAGCACTTTTTCAGGAATGGCGCTGTCCACATTTAAAACAGACAATGTCTTGCCGCCTGATTCTGCGCGGCCAAATGTCATAGTAGCTATATTGATCTTGTTGTTTCCTAATATAGTGCCGACCTTGCCGATTATGCCAGGCACATCTACATTGTGAGCAACAAGCATATGACCTCTCGGGATCGCGTCCACATGAAACTCATCCACCTTTACGATCCTGGCATCCTTTTGTGTAAACAACGTCCCCTCGACAGATCTGGTGCCCTTATCTGTCTTTATCTTTACAATTATCAGGTTCGCATACTCTTCCAGCTCATTTGACTTTGACTCAGCGATCTTTATGCCGCGCTCTTTTGCTACGATCAGGGAATTGACATAATTCACTGTCTCCTGTAATATCGGCGTAAGCGCGCCCTTTACAACTGCCACTGTCAGTGGCGAAGAAGGATATTTGGCAATATCACCGGAGTATTCTATATCTATTCGAGAGATCCTTCCCTCTGCGATCTGCGCAATAAAAGACCCCATTTTTTCGCAGAGCTCTACATAGGGCTGCAAGACCTTGTAAAGTTCCATATCAATGCATGGCACATTGACTGCATTGCGTATGCCACAGCCCAAAAGCGCATCACGCGCGCTGTTGGCAATATCCACAGCCACATTAACCTGCGCCTCTTCAGTAGATGCTCCGAGGTGCGGGGTGAGGATGACCTTGTCACATCCAATCAGAGGACTTTCTTTTGGCGGCTCTTTTTCATAGACATCAAATGCCGCGCCTGCTATCTTACCGCTCTTTATGCCTTCGACCACTGCGCCTTCATCAACAATACCGCCCCTTGCGCAATTTATTATCCTGACATCATCCTTCATCTGGCTTATTGCCTTCTTATCAATAATATGTCTTGTCTCGTCTGTAAGAGGCGTATGGACTGTTATGTAATCCGCCTTTTTAAAAATATCCTTTACCTCTACTGACTCAATGCTAAGTTCTTTTGCCTTGTCCAATGAAAGAAATGGGTCATACGCTATTATCTTCATGCCAAATGATGCAGCTCGCTTTGCCACCTCAGCTCCGATCCTACCGAGTCCTATGATCCCTAGAACCTTGCCATAGAGTTCCACACCCATGAATTTTTTTCTCTCCCATTTACCCTGCTTTGTAGAAGCATCGGCCTCTGGTATATTTCGGGAAAGGGCAAGGATCAGAGACAGAGCATGTTCAGCAGTGGAAATAGTATTGCCGCCCGGCGTATTCATCACTATTATGCCGCGCTTGGACGCAGCGCCCAGATCAACATTGTCCAGACCTACGCCAGCCCTGCCTATTACTTTTAATTTGTCAGCAGCCTCTATTATATCCTTTGTGGCCTTTGTGCCGCTGCGCACAAGAAGACAATCATAGTCCTTGATGATCTTCTTCAGCTCTTCAGGTGAAAGCTTCAGCTTCACATC
>CAZTIQ010000011.1:15109-18034 GCA_964613735.1 uncultured Planctomycetia bacterium
CGCCCTTCTCAAACTTATATCCTAACTCTGCGAGGACTATCTCCAGAGTCTCTATACCTTTCTTTAGATCGTCTGCAGTTATATAACCCATTGTGGCTATACGAAAGATCTTTCCTTTTAGCTGCGCCTGGCCTCCTGCTATTGCCACGCCATAAGTATCGCGCATTATCTTTACAAGCTTTGAGCTATCAATGCCCTCGGGAGACTTTACAGCAGTGACTGCATCTGAATATGCATCTGGCGCCAGGAGTTCCAAGCCAAGCGCCTTTATCGCAGCCCTTACTGCAGCTGCATGCTTCTGGTGGCGCTTTATTACATCGTCAATGCCGTCTTTCTTAATGATCTTTAGCGCCTCATTCAGCCCGATAATAAGATTTACTGCCGGCGTATACGGAGTATCATTTTTATCAATGAATTTTTTGTATGCCTTGAAATTAAAATAGTATTTAGGCAATTTTGAGGCCTCTACTAATTTCAAGGCCTTGTCACTTAAGCTGACAAATGCCAGCCCTGGCGGGATCATGAGTCCTTTCTGCGACCCGGACACGACAACATCGATCCCCCACTCGTCTGTCTTAAGCGGCACTGCGCCCAGCGCGCTTATTGCATCCACCACTAAAACTGCCTCGTAATTTTTTGTGATCTTTGCAATTGCCTGTATATCAATTGAAACTCCGGTTGAAGTCTCGCATAAGGTCACATACACCGCTTTTATTTCCTGTCCCTTGTCTCTTGTTGCTTGTTGCTTTAATATCTTCTCTATCTCCTCAGGCTTGACTGCCTTTCCCCATTCCACATCTATAGGTATAGACTCAATGCCATATGCAGCGCACAACTCGCCCCATCTCTCTCCAAATTTACCTCCACTTACACAAATAGCCTTGTCGCCCGGAGAAAGCAAGCTTGAGACAGCGCCTTCCATAGCGCCCGTGCCGCTAGAGGTCAATATAAGGACTTTTCCCTTTGTCTGAAACACAGACTGAAGCCCCTCTTCTACTTCCTTTAATATAACCTGGAACTGAGGAGTCCTGTGATGTATTATTGGCCTTGCCATTGCATCCAGCGCCTCATTCGGCACTGGCGTAGGCCCTGGCGTGAGCAGGTAATTCTTCATTGTTGTCCTTTTTTACTACCACTCCCGGACCACCCCCGGACCCGGGTAGGGTCTACCCGGGTCCGGGGGTGGTCAGTTCCGCGTTTATTTTTTCTTCCCCTCGCCCATGCTGATTATAACCTCGTCTATGACGCCGTAATCCTCTGCTTCTTTGGCGCTCATGAAATAATCCCTGTCTGTATCTTTCTGGACCTTCTTTAATTCCTGACCTGTGTGTTTTGCGAGTATCTCGTTTATCCTGTCCCGCATCTTAAGTATCTCTTTTGCCTGTATGCTGATGTCAGATGCCTGGCCCTGAACACCGCCCCATGGCTGGTGTATCATCACGCGGGAATTTGGCAATGCATGGCGCTTACCCTTTGCGCCTGCCGCAAGCAGTACAGCGCCCATACTGGTCGCCTGGCCTACGCAAAACGTGTTTATGTCTGGTTTGACAAACTGCATTGTATCATAGATCGCAAGCCCTGCGGTAACAGCGCCGCCAGGTGTATTTACGTAAATATTTATATCCCTGCCAGGGTCTTCTTGCTGCAGAAAAAGAAGCTGAGCGATCACCAGATTTGCTATAATGTCATCTATCGGAGAGCCAATAAAAATTATCCTGTCCTTTAAAAGCCTTGAATAAATATCATACGCACGTTCACCGCGATCTGACTGCTCCACTACCATTGGGACTAGCATAGACATACTTTGCCTCCTTTACTAACCGCGTGGTTCAGCGATTATGTTATCTTCGCTTCCTTCAGTAAAAACTGCATCACCTTTGCATTCCTCATGTTAAGCGCCATCTCGTCCAGCCCATGATTCTTTTCCAGGCGCTTCCTCACATCTTCCTTTGTCTTCTTATACTGCGCTGCCATCTCCTCTATCCTCTTCTCGAGATCCTCTTCCTTTATATATATCTTCTCAGCCTGCGCAATTTTATCAAGAATGAAAAATGCCTTTACCTGCCGGACAGCCTGCCTGGATGTATTTTCTTCCAATTCCGCCTTATCCTTATCAGACAGGCTGAATTTTTTATCCGGGTCCTGCTGTTTCTGCATGGCCTGCATGTATTCAATGCGCATATTTGCATCTTTTAAGAGCCTGTTTTTTTCTGAATCGATCAGACTATCGGGGACCTCAAAATTCGCGCCATCCACCATCTGATTTACTACCTGCATCTCCATATCTGCCTGAGACTCTTGTTCAAGCCTTGCCTTTAAATTCTGCCTGATTACTTCTTTTACTTTATCCAGGGTGTCAAATCCCATGTCCTTTGCAAAATCATCATCCAGTTTTGGCAATACCTTTTCTTTTTCCTCGTCCTGCCCTTTGTTTACTAAGGTCGAGGCTTCGCTGTCCTTTTTCGGCACATTCTGCGCATGCGCCTCCTGTAAAGATTTTAGATTTTTCTGTATATCTTCCTCTTTCACCTCTGCGCTTTTTCTCTTCACCTTTAATCCCTTATAATTCTTCAGAGAAAATTCCGGCTTTGTCTCAATGCTGGCCTTGTAGGAAAACTCTTCATTCAGACCTAACTTAACATCTGTTATATCAGGATAGCCTATAGGGTCTATCTTATGCTCCTCGAGTATCTTACCGTAGGTCTCAGGGACGAGCTTTTTCAGCACCTCTTCCCTTGCAGTCTTTGAATAGTGTTGTTCCAATAGATCCCGCGGCACCTTTCCAGCCCTGTATCCGGGAACACTGGCGACCTTTTTTATGCCCTCATAGACCTTTTCAAACTCATCCTTTACTCTTTCAGCTGGAAGCTTCACTTCAAAGGTCATCTTGCAGTTTTTGTGTTTTTTAATACTACTTTTCATATT
>CAZTIQ010000011.1:18134-19944 GCA_964613735.1 uncultured Planctomycetia bacterium
CTCGGCCGCTTTGGCAATATCACGCGGCCTTCATCAACAAGGTATATTGCCTTTTCACTGTATGTCACGTTTTCGCCATTTATGATCCTCACATTACCCCTTGCCACTACGCACTTGATCCGTTTTGAGCCTGGGTTAAAATACACATCAATACGGTCTGCAAATATATTGCCCTCTACATCTTTGACCTCTACATTATCCTTGAATGTCGCGCGGTTTGTATTGTAATTTAATTCGAGCGGGCCGTCGCATGTTATTATTGTTGCTTGTTTCTTGTCGCTTGCTGCTAGATATCTAGGAACAACTGCATCAAACTTCGCTGTAACATCTTTTTTTACTTCTGCGATTTTATTCTCAGGGTCAAACTCCGCGCCTTTGCCAGTCACTTCGAAATCAGCCTTTTTTATATTTACGGCCTCATCGGTAGAAGCGTTTCTCGTCTCTGTATTCCAGTCTAAAGAATCTGTCTTTAATGTCGTGCCATCTGTTGCCTTGAGCACTACATTCTCACTGAGATGCACTGTGTTCTCTTTCCTGTTAAACCTGCCTTCTTTTGCCTTTAACTTAATCACCTGATCCTGTTCAAATGACAGGGCTGAGATCTCATCTATATTTACATCATTATCTTCGAGCTCTGCAGACTTGCCTTTCATCTCCCAGTTCTTTTCCCCGCTATCCTTATACTGCACAAGCGAAAAACCCCTCACCTCCTGCTCCGGCTCCTCCTGAGCAAAGCAGGCAGAAGGTAAAAACAAAGCCAATATTAAAAACAACATGATACGCATATTTTTTCTTCCGCATTACCTGGGTAGACGCGTAGGCTACCCTGATGGGTAGCCTACGCGTCTACCCAGGTCAATTACACGATCCTGGGCGGGTTTTCCACCTATTATGAAACCACACCCACTGTGACGGGAACTCTCTTACGTAATCCTCGATCGCTTTTGTATATCTCTGTGTATTCTCTACTATGTCTCTGTCTTTATCCTGTGTCTTCGTTAACTCGAGCGGCTTTTCTACTCTGATCTCATGCCCGTATTTTTTTCTAACAATGAAACACGGTATTACAGGAATTCCTGTTAAATAATTTAAGACTGCCACGCCATTGGGCGTATATGCCTTTTTCCCAAAAAAATCCACAAACACGCCTGAAACACCGTCCATATCCTGGTCAGGCATCATTGCTATAAACTGATTTTTCTTAATAAGAGAAAATAGATTTCTTGAAGACGTGTCTCTATATATAACATTTACATTATTCCTCTTCCTTATCTTTCTCAAAACCCCTTCAAGCCTATCCATCCTGACCCTGCGCGCGATCACATTCACAGAATAGCCTTTGATCCCGAAATAATGCGCCAGGAGTTCCCAGTTCCCGAAATGGGCGGACAATGCTATGCCGCCCTTACCCTGCTTCAGAAACTGTTCTATATTCTCAAGTCCCTTACATGCTATATATCTATCTATATTCCTGCTATTAAACTTTGAGAGCGAGATCACCTCGACAAGGTTTTTGCCAAGATTTTCAAAGACCTGCCTTGCTATATCTTCTTTTTCTTCTTGTGATTTGGAATCACCAAAGGCAATGTCCAGATTGCTGATCGCCTTTTTGCGCTCTTTCTTGAGAAGGTAAAAGATTAACTTACCAAGACACTGTCCTATCTTTAGACCCAGGCTTAAAGGTAAGATAAAAATACAAAAACTCAGTATTCTAAAGAGCAGAAATATTACAACATGGTGCGGCTTTTTCTTCGGCATAACCGCCATATATTATCATATATAGGACCTATAAGTCAATAACTTTACACTT
>CAZTIQ010000012.1:0-7815 GCA_964613735.1 uncultured Planctomycetia bacterium
AATGACAAAGCCTAACGAAAAATACTATTGTAATTTCCAGACATAGGTGGCATAATATATCTTTATAATAAGCGGCCTATATGGACCATTAACAGAATGGGGGAAATATGTCTTTTAAGAAACTGAGCATTGTGGTACTCGCAGGTTTAATATTGGTAGCTGGTTATGTTATATCCAGCCCTGCGGCATCTTCTAAATATGCGGCAAAGGTGAACGGGATCGGGATAAAGACAATGGTGCTGGACATGGCAGTCAGGAATTTCATGGAGAATCAAAAGGCAGCTGGGGCAGAGGTCAAAGAGGGTGATGAGGAAATACTGCGAAAGAATATATTGCAGGAATTGGTCTCTGCAGAGGTATTATACCAGTCGAGCAAGAAGGCCGAGCTGGGGGATTTAAAAGGCATCATTAAAGAGCACTATAAGAATTTCAAGCAGGGCCTTGGCACAAAAAAGGAGTTTAAGGCAATATTGAAAGACAGGGGAATAAGCGAGAAAGACCTTAAAAAAGATGTGGAAAAAGGTATTTATATAAAGACGTTTGTGGAGAGCCAGATCTATACCGGGATCAGCGTGACAGACCAGGAGAAGAGAGACGAGTATGAGAAGAGAAAGGACCAGCTCAATATACCGGATAGTGTAAGGGCGAGCCATATACTTATTAAGGTCGAGCCGGGCGCGAGTGATGAGGTCAAAAAGGCTGCAATGGAAAAGATCGAGGAGCTGAGGAAACAGGCGATTTCGGGCGGGGATTTTGCGGTTCTGGCCAGGGACAATTCAGAGGATGGGTCTGCCAGCCGCGGAGGAGACCTTGGTTATTTTAAGAAGGGAATGATGGTAAAGCCATTTGAAGATACTGCATTCGCTTTAGAAAAAGGCCAGATCAGCAAGGTGGTTGAGACGCAATTCGGGTATCATATTATGAAGCTCACCGACAAGCAATCTGCGCGCACGCTTACCTTTGAAGAGGTCGAAGGCGATGTACAGAATTTTTTGTTAAATACACGCAGGCAGGCGGCATTGAATAAATTTGTCGAGGAGCTTAGAAGTAAGGCAAGGATAGAGATATTGATTGATTAATAATGACAATAGGAGTCAAGAGATGAAAAGTGACATGATTAAAAAAGGTATTTCAAGGGTCGGGAATAGGGCGCTTTTGTATGCGACTGGCGTGTGCGGACGGGATATGTCCAAGCCTTTTATAGGCATTGCGTCGAGTTTTACAGACCTTGTGCCTGGGCATATTCACATGAGGGGTCTTGAGAGGGCTATTGAGAATGGCGTGTATGCAGGCGGCGGCAGGCCGTTTGTGTTCGGCGTGCCGGCAATATGCGATGGTATTGCAATGGGGCACTTTGGCATGCGGTATTCGCTGGCGTCCAGGGAGATCATAGCGGACGCGGTCGAGACAATGGCAGGCGCGTATGCGCTGGATGGGCTCGTGCTCTTGACGAACTGCGATAAGATCACGCCCGGGATGCTCATGGCGTGCGCGAGAGTCAATATACCGACGATTGTGGTTACTGCAGGGCCTATGATTACCGGGCATTATAAAGGTAAGAGGCTGGACCTGGTGCATGACGCGTTTGAAGCAGTCGGAAGATATAAGAAGGGTGAGATCTCAAAGCATGATCTGGATGAGCTGGAGCTGAATGCGTGTCCAGGTGCTGGGTCGTGTCAGGGGCTTTTTACTGCGAATACAATGAGCTGTCTTACTGAGACTATGGGCATGTCGCTCATTGGCTGCGCAACCAGCCTGGCTGTCTCGAGCAAAAAGACAAGGATCGCGTTTCAGAGCGGCGAACGTATCGTGGAATTGATCAAAAAGAATATTAAGCCGCGGCAGATCTTAAATAAGAAGGCGTTTACCAATGCGATCACAGTGGACATGGCATTGGGCGGCTCTACAAATACGGTTTTACATCTTGCAGCGATTGCAAAAGAGGCAGGGGTCGATCTACCTTTGAGTACTTTTGACAAGATCAGCCGCAAGACTCCAAAGATAGCTGATCTCAGGCCAAGCGGGGAATATTTCCTGGAGGATCTTGAGATCGCAGGCGGCATCCCGGGCGTCTTGAATAGATTAAAATCAAAATTGAATGACAATCCTACTGTGAGCGGCATTTCAATTAAAAAGATCGCTGAATCAGGCAAGGTTTTTGATGAGGATGTCATAAGGTCTATTGACGAGCCTTATAAGGAACAGGGCGGCATCGCGATCTTAAAGGGGAATATTGCTCCTGAAGGCGCGGTTGTGAAGCAGGGCGCTGTGGATGAGTGCGCAATGGTCTTTAAGGGCAGGGCGCGTGTCTTTGATTCTGAAGAGACGGCAATGGATGCGATCTTAAAAGGCAAGATCAAGAAGGGTGATGTGGTGGTTATCCGATACGAGGGTCCTAGCGGAGGGCCTGGCATGAGAGAGATGCTTTCACCTACATCAGCTATCGTGGGCATGGGTCTGTCCAATGACGTTGCGCTTATTACAGACGGCAGGTTTTCAGGCGGCACGCAAGGTCCGTGTATCGGGCATATTGCGCCTGAGGCTTCAAAAGGCGGGCCGCTCGCCATTATCAGAAACAATGATAAGATTAAAATAGATATTCATGGGAGACGGCTTGATCTTGACTTGAGTGCAGCTGAAATAAAAAGACGTCTTAAGAAATGGAAGGCGCCTAAGCCGAATGTCACAAGCGGCTGGCTGGCTCGCTATGCAAAGCTGGTCTCTTCTGCGAGCAACGGCGCGGTACTGGAGACATAAAGTTATCAGGGGAAAATTATGAAACTTACAGGCGCTAAGATACTTATCGAGTCGCTAAAGAAGCAGGGTATAGAAGTCATATTTGGCTATCCTGGCGGGGTGGTCTTGCCGATTTTTGACGCCCTTTATGACAGCGATATAAAGTTTATACTGACGAGGCACGAACAGGGTGCTGCGCACGCAGCAGACGGGTATGCCCGCGCAACAGGAAAGGTCGGGGTGTGTCTTGCGACTTCCGGGCCTGGCGCGACAAATCTTCTCACAGGGCTTGCGACCGCTAACATGGATTCTGTGCCGGTGGTCGCGTTTACAGGCCAGGTCAAGACTACGCTTATAGGAAATGACGCGTTCCAGGAGGTGGATGTCACTGGTTTGACGCGACCCATTTCAAAACACAATTATCTTGTAAAGGATGTGAAAAACCTGGCGACTGTTATAAAGAACGCATTTCATATTGCCTCTACTGGCAGGCCAGGCGTCGTGGTAGTGGATCTGCCCGTGGATATTCAGATGCAGGAAACAGACTTTCACTATCCTGAAAAGGCGGAAATAAGAGGTTATAATCCAACATGCAAAGGCCATATAGGCCAGATAAAGAAGGCAGTGAAACTTATTGCGGACAGCAAGAAGCCCGTTCTTTATGTGGGCGGCGGCGTGATCATTTCAGGCGCTTCAGAAAAACTGCGTGAATTTGTAGAGAAGACCGAGATACCTGTGACCATGACGCTTATGGGGCTAGGCGCATTTCCAGGCACGCATGAGCTTTCGTTGGGCATGCTGGGCATGCACGGCACTGCATATGCAAACCACGCTATCCAGGAATCAGACCTTATTATTGCAGTCGGCGCCAGATTCGATGACAGGGTCACTGGTAAGATCGACGAATTCGCTCCGCATGCGAAGATCATACACATTGATATTGACCCATGCGCAATAAGTAAAAACGTCAAGGTGGATATCCCTGTTGTGGGCGATGCAAATTGTATTATTGCTGATATGTTAAAGTATACAAAAAAGCCAGACATCGAAAAATGGCATAAAAACATCGCATCATGGAAAAAAGAATTCCCACTGGCCTATAAAAATGATTCAAAGCTCAGGCCGCAGTATGTCGTCGAGGAGATCTATAACATAACAAAAGGCAAAGCTATCATTACTACTGAAGTCGGACAGAATCAGATGTGGGCTGCCCAGTTTTATAAATGCGATAGCCCCAGACAATTTATTTCAAGCGGCGGACTTGGCACGATGGGCTATGGTTTTCCAGCTGCAATCGGCGCGCAGATGGGCTGTCCGAAGAAGACGGTTTTTGATATTGCGGGCGATGGAAGCATCCAGATGAATATACAAGAGCTCACGACAGCTGTTTCAAATAAGCTCCCTGTTAAGATCGCGATCCTGAACAATGGATGTCTTGGCATGGTCAGGCAGTGGCAGGAACTTTTCTATAAAAAAAGATATTCTCATGTAATATTGGAAGGCTGCCCTGATTTTATAAAGCTTGCAGAGTCGTATGGCGCGACCGGGATAAGGATCACGAAGAAACAGGATGTGAAAAAGGCGTTAAAACGCGCATTAAAGATAAAAGGGCCTGTCTTGATGGATTTTCGTGTCGAGCCAGGAGAGAATGTCTTTCCAATGGTCGCGATAGGCCAGCCGATCAATAAGATGATCGGGGCGCTGGCGTAGTTCTCGACTCACTTTGTCCGCTCGAACAATATTTCCGCCTTAGGCGGATCGAGAAGAATATTGATAGGAGCAATATGAAGAAGATTATATCAGTACTTGTTGAAAATCACTTTGGTGTTTTAACTCATGCAGCAGGGCTTTTTAGCGCCCGTGGATTTAATATAGACAGCCTTGCGGTAGGAGAGACAGAGGATCCTACGATTTCCAGGATGACTATTGTGGCGGAAGGCGATGAAAAGACGCTCGAACAGGTCAAGAAGCAGCTCAACCGTCTCATAGATGTCATAAAAGTTATTGACCTTACAGAAGAGGATTTTTTAGACAGGGAATTAGTGCTGGCAAAGGTCAGGATAGACGATAAGAATCGCTCTGAGATCTTACAGATAGCTGATACATTTCAGGCAAAGATAGATGACACGAAGAAGGAGACTGTCGTCATCGAGGTCACAGGTGATGAGGACAAGATAAAGTCTTTTATTAAAAAAATGAAACCGTTCGGTCTTATCGAGATCGTTCGCACAGGTCGAATCGCAATGGGGAGGAAGTGAAATGGCAGCGAAAATGTATTATGACAATGATGCGGATTTAAATGTTCTGAAAGGCAAGAAGATCGCGATTATAGGATATGGGATTCAGGGCCGTGGACAGGCATTGAATTTGCGCGACAGCGGCCTGGACGTTATTGTGAGCGAATTGGAAGGAACTGAGAATTACAAGACTGCAGAGAGAGATGGTTTTAAACCTGTCTCAGCAGTTGAGGCAGCCAAAGAAGCTGATATTATCCAGATACTTACGCAGGACCATGTGCAGGCAAAGGTCTATAAAGAGGCAATAAGGCCAAATCTTAAAAAGGACAAGGCGCTTGTTTTTTCACATGGCTTTAACATACACTTTAAACAGATCAAGCCGCCGAAAAAAGTAGATGTATTTATGGTGGCGCCTAAGGGGCCTGGCGCGCTCGTAAGACAGATGTACGAAGAAGGCAAAGGCGTTCCATGTCTATTGGCAGTTTTTCAGGATGCCAGCGGCAACGCAAGAAATATAGGACTTGCGTATGCAAAAGGCATAGGCGGCACAAGGGCAGGCGTTATTGAGACCACATTTAAAGAAGAAACAGAGACAGACCTTTTTGGAGAGCAGACAGTCTTATGCGGCGGAGTCACAGAGCTGATAAAGGCAGGGTTTGATACATTGACAGAGGCGGGGTATCAGCCTGAGATAGCATATTTTGAATGCCTGCATGAGTTGAAATTGATCACAGACCTGATCTACACGACAGGCATACAGGGCATGAGAAAAAGAGTTTCAGATACAGCAGAATATGGTGATGTTACAAGGGGAAAGAGGGTTATAACTGAAAGAACGCGCAAAGAAATGAAAAAGATACTGAAGGAGATCCAATCAGGCAAGTTTGCCAGGGAATGGATCAGGGAGAATGAAAACAACAGACCTGAGTTTAATAAATTAAGAACAGCAGACGACACTCATCCTGTAGAGGTAACCGGCAAAAAGCTGCGCGGGATGATGGATTGGATAAAATAGAGACAAGATACAAGAAACAAGGAACAAGGTAATGAAAAAGATTATTATATTCGACACGACATTGAGGGATGGGGAGCAGTCGCCGGGCGCTAGTCTGGATATAAAGGCAAAGATAGAGATCGCCAAGCAACTTAGCCGTCTGGGCGTGGATGTGATCGAGGCTGGTTTTCCGATCGCCTCAAAAGGCGATTTTATGGCTGTGAAGGAAGTCTCTTTAGCTGTCAAAGGACCTCGTGTGTGCGGTCTTGCGCGCGCGAAGAAGGAAGACATCGAAAGCGCGCGGGATGCGCTTAAGTCAGCTCAGAATGCGCGAATACATGTATTTTTGGCGACCTCAAAGATCCACATGAAATATAAATTGAAGAAGGCGGAAGAAGAGATCTTGAAACAGGCAGGAGAGTTTGTAAAATATGCCAGAAAATTCTGCGATGATATTGAGTTTTCGCCTGAGGATGCGTCTCGGTCAGATGTGGATTTTTTGTGCCGGGTAGTCGAATCAGTCATAAGTTGTGGCGCAAGGACAGTCAATATCCCGGACACTGTAGGCTATGCAACGCCTGATGAATTTGGCGCATTAATAAAGACAATAAAGACAAAGGTGCCTAATTCAAATAAGGCCATAATCAGCGTTCACTGTCATAATGACCTGGGTCTGGGAGTGAGTAATTCTCTGGCCGCTATTGAGAATGGAGCAGAGCAGGTAGAGTGCACGATAAATGGCCTGGGTGAGAGGGCTGGCAATGCATCTTTGGAAGAGATAGTAATGGCCTTAAATACCAGGAGGGATATTTTTGACTGCGCTACTTCTATTAAGACGGAAGAGCTTTACAGGACAAGCCGCCTTGTGAGCAAATTGACAGGCATCGTGGTCCAGCCAAATAAGGCGATCGTAGGCAGGAATGCCTTTAGCCACGAGGCTGGTATTCATCAGGACGGTATTTTAAAGAAGAGGGCTACGTATGAGATCATGAAACCAGAGGATGTTGGTTTTGGTGGCACGCGGCTTGTGTTAGGAAAGCATTCTGGAAAGCATGCGTTCAGCGATAGATTGAAAAAACTCGGGGCCGAGCTGGAAGAAGAGGATCTGGTAAAGGCATTTGAGCGCTTCAAAGACCTTGCTGATAAGAAAAAAGAGGTCTTTGACGAGGATCTCCTGGCTATAGTAGAAGAGGAGCTCGTGTCTGTGCCAGAGACATACACCCTGGATTATTTTAATATAAAGAGAGGCAGGAATGTCCCGCCGCAGGCTACTATAAAGGTCTTAAAACACAAGAAGGCAGAGGAGGAGACTTCTTCTGGCGACGGGCCTGTGGACGCGTGTTATAAGGCCGTTGATAAAATAACAGGACTTAAGTTTGAGCTGCTGGACTATTCATTGAAGTCCACAACAGGCGGCAAGGATGCGTTGGGCGAGGTCGCTATAAGGATCAAGCCTGATTCCGGCAATGAGGTTTCAGGGAGGGGCGCGTCCACTGATATCATAGAGGCGAGCATAAGGGCGTATCTTAACGCAGTGAATAAATTTTTGTTCGCAAGGCAGAAGAAAGAGAAATCGATAAAGAATGATCTGAAGCTATAAGTTGTTACCACTCCCGGACCCGTCCGCCTTAGGCGGACGGGTCCGGGAGTGGTAACGCAGAAACAATGTAGGCGGACAGGTAGTCCGCCTATAAGCTATGTAGGTGCAAGATGGATCTATACGGTATTATAGGTTACCCGGTAAAGCATAGCTTGTCTCCTTTGATGCACAATGCTGCATTTAAGGAGCTGGGCATTGATGCGGAATATAAAAAATTCGAGGTTAGACCTGAAGAGCTGGAAGATTTT
>CAZTIQ010000012.1:7915-19543 GCA_964613735.1 uncultured Planctomycetia bacterium
AGCTAATTTTATGACATACGCCATAATATTTATATTTGGAGCAATAATTGGTAGTTTCCTGAACGTGTGTATATATAGGATACCGCGGAAGGAGCCGGTGTGTTTTTCGTGGTCAAGGTGCCCGTCGTGCAAAGCCCCTATAAAATGGTATGACAATATACCTTTTTTAAGCTACATCCTTCTAATTGGCAAATGCAGATCTTGCAAGGCCAGGATATCATTCAGGTATTTTGCGGTAGAGCTGATAAGCGCGCTGAGTGTTATTGTTTTATTTACACATTTTGGCTTCACTTATAAGTTCTGGATCTATAGTTTATTGAGTTTCAGCCTTATAGTAGTCACTTTTATTGATCTGGAGTTTCAGATCATACCTGACAGGATAAGTATCGGCGGACTGATAGCCGGGATCTTATTAAGTGCATTTTTACCAGGACTGCACAATGCCTTGACCTGGAAGGATGGTGTGGTTAACTCTTTACTGGGCGCATTGGTAGGTGGAGGACTTATTTACAGCATGGGTGTCTTTGGAAAGGCGGTATTTAAGAAAGAGAGCATGGGCATGGGTGACGTAAAGCTCATGGCAATGCTGGGCGCATTTTTTGGGTGGAAGATGGCGCTATTTATTTTTTTCCTGGCGCCGTTTTTTGGAATGCCAGCTGCCCTTTATTTGAAATTTGTAAGAAAGATAGATATTATTCCATATGGCCCGTATATTTCTATGGGTGGTTTTACAGCCATGATCTACGGGCAGAGTATTCTGAAGTCTTTATTTTACTTTTAGCACGGAGGTGCGATATGTTGAGATTTTTAACTGGTGGTGAGTCTCACGGAGAGGCGCTTTTAGGCATTCTCGACGGTATGCCAGCCGGCCTAAAGGTCGATACTGCTTTTATTGATAAGGAGCTAGAGCGTCGACAAGAGGGGCATGGCAGGGGAGACAGGATGAATATAGAAAAGGACCGCGCCAGGATTCTGTCTGGCCTAAAATCAGGCCTTACCATAGGCAGCCCTGTGTCAGTATTCATAGAGAATAAGGATTTTTCAATTGATAAACTGCCTGAGGTCAAAAAGCCGCGGCCTGGTCATGCAGACCTTGCAGGGCTCTTGAAATATGGATTTAAAGATGCAAGACCTGTCCTTGAGAGGGCCTCTGCGCGGGAGACTGCAATGAGGGTAGCAATAGGCAGCCTTTGCAAGCTGCTGCTAAGAGAGCTCAAGATACGTGTATTGAGTCATGTGGTCATGATAGGCGGGGTGGAATCTCACACATCCAGTCTGAGTTTTGATGGGATCCTGAAAAATCTTACCAAGTCTAAAGTAAATTGTGCTGATAAGGCGTCTGAAAAGCTCATGATAGAAGAGATCGACAATGCAAAGGAGAAAAAGGATACGCTGGGCGGCACATTCGAGGTAATAATAGATGGCGCGCCTGTTGGGCTTGGGAGTTATACGCAAGCCGACAGACGATTAGACGCAATGCTGGCATCCAGTGTCATGTCTATACCAGCTGTGAAGGCAGTGGAGATAGGAAATGGCGTTGAGTCAGTGAAAAAGCTCGGCTCTAAGTTTCACGACGAGATTTTCTACTCAAGAGAAAAAGGTATTTACAGAAAGACGAATAATGCTGGCGGGCTTGAAGGCGGTGTCTCAAATGGCGAACAGATCATAGTGCGCGGCTATATGAAACCCATAAGCACTGTGATGAAGCCATTGAGATCTATCCACTTGGATACCAAGGCTGCTGTAGAGGCTAGTGTTGAGCGCTCTGATGTATGCGCAGTCCCATCAGGAGGCGTAGTGGCTGAGGCAGTATGCGCGCTTGTAATAGCCAATGCCCTTCTGGATAAATTCGGTGGAGATACAGTAACGGAAATAAAGAGGAATTGCGAGAATTATTTGAAGGATTTAAAACTTTAGCTCAAGAGATGCAGTCACGTAGTCAGAATCGAATGCGTGGATCCTGTCAGTATGACGCCAGCCAATACCGAAAGAATAAGAGTCTTTGAAATCGTACGTTACCTCAGCGATCATCTCGCAGTACTCACCCCTGCCCCTTTCAAGATTTACTGAAAATCGTTCGATTAACTGCAAGGCAAAGTTTTCGTAAAAAGGCACATAGAATCCGAAGCTTGTCGTGGCGTCGATAGAATTGCTATCAGAGTCGAATGCCATATGGTCTAGCATCTGACCTGAAATATATTGAATGGATTGACTTGCATAGAGGTAATTCCAAAAGATTTTCTGAGTCTCTAATCCCGTTATCATCTTTTCCAATTCAGTTGTATCAAAGTTCCATTGGACTTCAGAAAAACCATTGATGTCCAGATCCAGAGGATCTATTTTTTTATGGGCTGAGAACCGATTAAGATATATGTCTCCATCGTCGCTTCTTACGTCGATAAGATATTCGTTTCTGTCTTTTATCTCCAGAGATAGGGCAGGACTTGCAAAGAAAAGACCTGAAAGGAAGGTTGTGATTAAAAATAGCTTTAATGTAGTGCTCATTTCGAAAATATTACCACATGGAGATGCAATATGCAAGAAGTAACTTTACACCCGCCTTAGGCGGGAGTGTAAAGTTATGAATTGCAATACGGGTTTGTGTCTGGTAAACTCACTCAAAGGAGACTACTATGAAGAATATAGTGATAGTGGGGTTTATGGGGACAGGCAAGACTGTGGTGGCAAAGGCCCTTGCGGAGAAACTGGGGCGCGGGTTTCTGGAGCTGGACGCGATCATAGAGAAGAACGAGGGTATGTCTATAAAAGAGATCTTCGAGAAAAAGGGTGAACCGTATTTCAGAGGGCTCGAGAAAGATGTCGTAAAACAGGCATCGCAAGGGCAGGGTATAGTCATATCCGCAGGCGGTGGCGCTATTATGGATGAGGAGAATTTCAAGAATCTTAAGAAAAACAGCATAATCGTCTGTCTTGAAGCATCGTCAGATACCATAATGCAGAGGACAAAAGGCAATGTATGCCGTCCGATATTAAACGTGCCTGATCCAAAGAAGAAGATAGAAGAGCTATTAAAGCAAAGATCGCCCTATTATAAAAAAGCAGATCATTGCGTTAGCACTGATAATCTCACCATAGAGCAGGTTGTGGAGAAGGTAACTTTACACTTGAGCATTGCAAGAGTGTAAAGTTAGCAGGGAGTCTTGACCGCGTGGGTTGCAATTCTGGCAACCTACGCGGTTTTTTTTCTGGCGGATTGCGATAAATCAGGGGTGAGATGTGTCTACTATACAGGAGGACAGGTTTTCTGGGTAGATGCGTAGGCTACCCAGATGGGTAGCCTACGCATCTACCCAGGTTAATAACTATATGACTGACACTGAACGATTGCTTATACTTAATATGATAGAGGATGTGGGTAGCATCAGGACCAGGTGTCTATTAGAGTATTTTGGCTCTTTAAGCAAGGTTTTTGAGGCGGGCGAGGATGAGCTTAAGAGGGTTAAGAAAATAGGGTCGCTAATAGCGCCTAAGATAGTGCAGGGCATCAGGGAGATAGATTTGAATAAAGAGCTTAAGCTGATCAAAAGGCACAATGTAAAAGTTATTACCTTTATAGATGAAGATTATCCTGTGAGCCTAAAAAATATTCATGACCCGCCTGTTGTACTTTATGTGAAAGGCGAGATATTGCCAGAAGATGATATTGCTATTGCAATAGTCGGCTCGCGCAAGGCGTCTTTTTATGGCATGCAGACTGCTGAGAGACTGGGGTATGAGCTTGCTTCGCGGGGCGTAACCATAGTTTCCGGGATGGCAAGGGGCATTGATTCGAGCGCGCATAGAGGAGCGCTAAAGGCAAACAAAAGGACAATAGCTGTCTTGGGCTCAGGCCTTGCCAATATCTATCCTGAAGAACATATTATCCTGGCAGAAGAGATCTCTAGTAAAGGTGCTGTGATCTCAGAATTCGCTATGGAGACAATACCAGATAGAGGGAATTTCCCCAAGAGGAATAGGATCATAAGCGGATTATCCAAAGGTGTTGTAGTGGTGGAGGCAGCACAGAAGAGTGGAGCGCTTATTACAGCTGATTGCGCGTTGGAACAGGGCAAAGAGGTCTTTGCAGTACCTGGTAAGGTGGATTCAGTTACATCCAGGGGAACAAATAACCTTATAAAACAAGGCGCAAAGCTTGCTGAGACAGTAGATGATGTGCTGGAGGACCTGAGATTAGAGGACAACCTGGGTAGTTGCGTAGGCTATTATTCCGGTAGCCTACGCAGCTACCCAGGTGATAATTTGGCTACTGCATTGGACAAAACCGAAAGTATAGTATATAATTTACTATCAAGTGACCCGCAGCATATAGATGAGGTGTCTGATGTTACGGGTCTGGGTATTAGTGAGATTTCTAAAACTTTGTTGAATCTTGAGTTAAGGAAGCTTGTAAAGCAGCTTCCAGGCAAGAACTATGTGAAGGCTTAGTTTGTTCTCGACGGAGTTTATCCCGAGCGGAGTCGAGGGGCTCGAACAATATTGAAAGGTAATTCAATGGCTAAATCACTCGTTATAGTGGAATCGCCTGCAAAGGCAAAGACGATCAATAAGATGCTGGGAAATGATTTTGTTGTGTGCTCCTCAATGGGTCATATTATGGATCTGCCTGGTTCTACAATGGGCATAGATGTGAAGAATAACTTTGAAGCGGAATATGCAGTAATACCCGGCAAGAAAAAAACGATCAGTGAGCTAAAGAAAGAGGCCAAGGGCAAGAAGGGCATTTATCTTGCCACAGACCCTGACAGGGAGGGCGAGGCAATAAGCTGGCATCTATTTAACCTGTTGGGAAAGAAAAAGAGTATTCGCCGCGTAGTATTTAATGAGATCACAAAGACAGCTATTCAGGAGGCATTTAAGCACCCAGGGGATATAGATATCAATAAGGTCGATGCGCAGCAGACAAGGAGGATCCTGGACAGGCTTGTGGGCTATAGCATAAGTCCATTGCTCTGGAGAAAGGTCGGCAGGGGGCTTTCAGCCGGCCGCGTACAGTCAGTTGCCGTGAGATTGATAGCTGAGAGGGAAAATGAGATAAGGGTATTTATACCAAAAGAATATTGGGATATTGAAGTGGAACTGAAAAAGGCGACAAGCGACAAGCAAGAAGCAACAAACTTTACCGCAAAGCTTGATAAGATAGACGGGAAGAAGATAGAGGTTGAAAATAAAGAACAGGCGGAAGCCATAATCAGCGGATTGAAGAACGAAGATTACATCGTCACTGATGTCCAGAAAAAGGAAAAGAAAAAATATGCCCAGGCCCCGTTTACCACAAGCAAACTTCAACAGGAGTCATTTCACAAATTAAGATTTTCTGCGTCAAAGACCATGCGTGTCGCGCAGCAGCTGTATGAAGGCCTTGAAATAGGAAAAGAAGGCAGTGTGGGTCTGATCACATACATGCGCACAGATGCAGTGCGGGTATCAAAGGATTCTATCGAAGGCGCAAGAGGTTATATTGTTAATAAATACGGCAAGGACTATTTGCCCAGCGCGCCAAATAAGTTTAAGGCCAAGAAGAATGCGCAAGAGGCGCATGAGGCAATAAGGCCTTCGCTGCCTTTAATGGAGCCAGCCAGCATAGAACAATATCTCGCGCCTGACCAGTTGAAGCTTTATACCCTTATATGGAATCGTTTTATATCAAGCCAGATGAATCCAGCTATGTTTTCAACTGTCAGCGTAGTCATAAAGGCAGGCAAGTTTATTTTTAAAGCGCAGGGCTCGCAAAAGGTCTTTGCGGGATTTAGCGTGATGTATGAGGAGAGCTCAGAAAAGGTCGAAAATGAAAAAGAAAAGATCCTTCCACCATTTGAGGTCGATGAAAAGCTCGTTCTGCTTGATCTAAGACATGGCCAGCATTTTACAAAGCCTCCAGCAAGGTTCTCAGACGCATCTTTAGTAAAGACATTAGAGGAATATGGCATAGGCAGGCCGAGCACTTACGCGCCTATTATAATGACAGTAGTCATGCGTAATTATGTGAAGCGCAGGGAAGGGTATTTTCATCCGTCAGAGCTTGGCATGATAGTGAATGACCTCCTGGTCAAAAACTTTGCTGACATCCTGGACTATGAGTTTACAGCAAAGATGGAAGAAGAGCTTGATGAGATCGAGGAGGGCAAAAAAAAGAGATTCGTGGTATTAAATGATTTCTATGTCCCGTTTGAAAAAGACCTTTCATTGGCAAAGATACACATGAGAAAGGTAAAGGGCGAGGCAGTGCCCACATCTGAAGTATGCGATAAATGCGGAAAACAAATGGTGATAAAATGGGGCAGGCTTGGCAGGTTCTTGAGCTGTTCTGATTTTCCAAAGTGCCGCTTTGCCAAATCTATACCGACAAAGGTAAAGTGCCCTGAGCCTGAGTGCGGCGGCATGCTTATAGAAAAACTTTCCAAGAGGGGCCGGCACTTTTATGGCTGCTCAAATTATCCAAAGTGCGGATTCATGACGCGCAAATTGCCTGCTCCAGAATAGTAGAATATATGCTGGATCGCTATATACAAAAATTCATAACCTACCTCGAGATTGAAAAAAATGCGTCACCGCATACCATTACGAACTATCAGATAGACTTAAGGGAGTTTGACAATTCGATAAAAGGCAAGACCCTGGAGAAGGTCTCATATACTGATGTCAGGCTTTTTCTGGCGAGGATGAAGGAAAAAAGTTTTTCAAAGCGCACAGTGGCCAGAAAGATGGCGTGCTTGAGGAGTTTTTTCAAGTTTCTGTGCAGAGAAGGTCATACGAAGAACAATCCTGCGGCAGGCCTTCAGACGCCAAAGCTGGATAGAAGGCTCCCGATTTTTTTAGATACAGACCAGGTAGTAAAGCTTATTGAGTCGCCTGATCGTTCAGATGTTTACGGGCTCAGAGATAGGGCAATACTGGAGACGCTTTATTCCAGCGGCATAAGGGTGGGTGAGCTTGTAGGCCTGAATAGAGACAATGTGGATTTTATAGGCGGGGTGCTCAAGGTATATGGCAAGGGTAAAAAAGAGCGGCTTGCGCCGATAGGCGACAGGGCGTGCAGGGCAGTGCGAAATTATCTTGAGAAGGCATCTCTTGTAGACATAAAGGATAAAAAGGCAGTATTCCTCAATAAGAGCGGCAGGCGGATGAGTGACAGGGCAGTGAGAAGGGTCGTAGAGAAGTATATACGAAAGACCAGTTTGAATGCAAAGATATCTCCGCACTCTCTGAGGCACTCGTTTGCTACGCATCTCTTAGACAGGGGCGCGGATCTCAGGTCAGTGCAGGAGCTTTTAGGGCATGCGAATCTGTCGAGTACACAGATATATACGCATGTGACGACTGAGAGGCTTAAGTCGATATACGAAAAGGTGCATCCGAGAGCTTAAAAATAGGAATTGTTAAATTGTTTCATTGTTATATTGTTATATGAAAAAAGCCGTAGTATTGTTATCTGGTGGGATGGATTCGGCAGTCACGCTTTTTTATGCAAAGAAAAAGGGATACAAGGCGCATTGTCTTATATTTGATTATGGCCAGCGGCATAAAAAAGAAATAGACTTTGCAAAGAGATTGACGCGATTGACAGGGTCGGAGTATTTTGTACTAAATATAAAGATGCCCTGGAAAAAGAGCGCGCTTTTGGATAAAAGCATCAAGATACCTGAGAACAGGACTTTTTCAGGCATACCTGTTACATACGTCCCGGCAAGGAACACGATATTTCTGAGTTTTGCAATGTCGTTTGCTGAGGCAATAGGCGCAGGCAAGATCTTTATAGGCGCAAACGCAAAGGATTTTTCAGGATATCCTGACTGCAGGCCTATGTATTTTAAGAAATTTAATGAGCTGTTAAAAAAGGCCGTAAAGATAAACAATATCAGAATAGAAGCGCCTCTTTTATATAAGACAAAGAAGGATATAGTCAAGCTGGGCCGGAGGTTAGGCGTACCTTTTGCTCTCACATGGTCTTGTTATAAGGGTGGGAGAAAACCATGCGGTAAATGCGATGCATGCAGGCTAAGAAGAAAGGCTGGTTTATGACCAAGGCTAAGATCCTAGAGATATTTAGCTCGATTCAAGGTGAAGGCCTTTACGTAGGACAGGAACAGACCTTTGTAAGGTTTTACGGATGTAATCTCTCTTGCAAATTCTGCGATGAGAGGCATAAGCGTAATTTTATGGAGTGCACAGCCAGCGAGGTCATAGATAAAGTCATCGATGCGGGAAAATCAGTAGTGTCTATTACTGGCGGAGAGCCGCTTATGCAGTCTGATTTCCTGAAAGAGATCCTCCCGTCATTAAGAGAAAAAAATTTAAAGATCTATCTTGAGACCAATGGCACGCTTGATGATAAACTTTTAGATGTGCTGGAGTTAGTGGATATTATAAGCATGGATTTTAAACTTCCTTCTTCTACGGGCATCGAGTCTCTATGGCAGGAACACGAGAGATTCTTAAAAATCGCCATGGAAAAAGAGCTGTTTGTAAAATCCGTGATCACGCCTCAGACATCCATATCTGATATCAAGACAGCGGCATACATAGTGAGCGAGCTGAACGAAGATATACCTTTTATTCTTCAGCCGGTAAGTTATAATAATAAAATAAAGAACATCGAGCTTTTGCCGGCCTTTTTCCAGGAGGTAAAGGAGACGCTTAATAATGTAAGGGTTATTCCACAGATCCATAAGATCATGGGGATGAAGTAATGCGTACTGTTAAGACAGATCTTATAGCAAAGATAATAAAAAAGCTGTGCCTGAAGGCGAATATTGAACTTAGAAAAGATGTTCTGTCGGCCTTGAAGCAGGCAAGAAAGAGGGAGTCTGCGTCTTTGCCGAGGTATATCCTGGGCGTTATTATTGATAATGCAGGCCTGGCAAAAAAAAGACAGATGCCTATTTGTCAGGATACAGGCATGGTAGTGGTATATCTTAAGATCGGGCAGGAAGTGAGAATAAAGGGCAATATCAGGAAGGCAGTAGAAAGCGGGGCGGCTCAGGCGTATAAACAGGGTTTTTTCAGGAAGTCTATTGTAGGGGACCCCATAAAAAGGAAAAACACAGGGACGAACTTACCTGCAGTGATCCATGCAGATATAGTGCCTGGAAATAAACTGGATGTAAGGGTTGTTGTAAAGGGATTTGGCTGTGAGAATGCCTCGAGGACAAAGATGTTCAGGCCATTTGATTCAACTGATTTAATAGAGGATTTCATAGTGGGCGCTATCAGGGATGCAGGGTCAAAGGCGTGCCCTCCTCTATATATAGGTATTGGTATCGGAGGCACGCTTGATAAAGCAGTAGGGCTTTCTAAAGAGGCGGTTTTAAGGCCAGTAGGGAGATGCAGCAGGCTTCCTTACATTGCAAGGTTAGAGAGAAGTATATTAAAAAAGGTCAATGGATTAAAGATCGGAGCTATGGGTATGGGTGGTAAAACCACCAGCCTGGGCGTCAGCATATTGACATATCCTACGCACATAGCAGGATTGCCGGTAGCAGTAAATATAAGCTGCCATGCGACGAGAGATGCAAGGAAGGTAATTTAGATCAGTTTTCAGCTATCAGCTTCTAAATAATAAATTATGAAGAAAATACACTTACCTCTAAATAAGAAAACTATTAAGTCGCTTAAAGTAGGCGAGCGGGTTTTACTGAGCGGGCGCTTACTTACTGCCCGTGACGCAGCGCACAAGAGATTAGTAGATGCATTAAAGAACGGGAAGAGATTGCCGATCTCTATTAAAGGAGAAGCGATTTACTATACAGGTCCGACGCCTGCAAAAGGCAAAGAGGTCATTGGTTCATGCGGACCTACTACGAGTTCAAGAATGGATCCTTTTACCCCTGTATTATTAAGACATGGCCTTATTGCCATGATAGGAAAAGGCGAGAGGTCTAAAGAAGCAACAGCTTCTATAAAAAAACACGGCGCAGTGTATTTTGTTACTATTGGCGGCGCAGGCGTATATTTGTCAGAAAGGGTCAAGAAGAATAAAATAGTAGCTTACAGTGATTTAGAAACAGAGGCAATACGAGAGCTGATAGTAGAAGATTTCCCAGCGGTTGTCTCAATCATTTAATCCGCCTTAGGCGGATTATTTTTTGGAGGGTGTATGAGGAATGATGGTCGAAAACTTGGACAGATGAGGAAGGTCAAGATAAAGAGAAACGTGATGAAGTTTGCAGAGGGTTCCTGCATGATAGAAGTGGGAAACACAAAGGTCATCTGCACTGCATCCGTCGAGGAAAAGGTCCCTCCTTTTTTGAGGAACACAGGTTCAGGATGGGTCACTGCTGAATATGGTATGCTTCCGCGCTCGTGCAATACCAGGATGCGAAGGGAATCTTCAGCTGGAAAACTCAGCGGCCGCACACAGGAGATACAGAGGCTCATTGGCAGGAGCCTTCGTTCAATAGTGGATCTTAAGAAGCTGGGAGAAAGGACTATCTGGATCGACTGCGATGTAGTGCAGGCAGATGGCGGTACGCGCACAGCAAGTATAACAGGAAGTTTTATCGCTCTTATGGACGCTATATCTTTTCTTAAGAAAAAGAATATTTTAGAAGGTGTGCCTGTAAGGGATTACGTGGGCGCAGTGAGCGTGGGGATAGTGGATGGTAAGTTATGCCTGGACCTAGATTACGAGGAAGATTCAAGGGCAGAAGTCGATATGAATATAATCATGACTGGCAGCGAGAGGCTTATCGAGGTGCAGGGCACTGCTGAGAAAAAGCCATTTTCAAAGAAAGAATTAGATAAGTTGATTTCACTTGCCCAGGCAGGGATCAGGGATCTTGTCAATATTCAACGCAAGATCTTAAAGATAGACCTCTAATGAAACTTGTCGTTGCTACCAGGAATAAAGACAAATTAAAAGAAATAAAAACGCTTCTCAAGGGCCTGCCAATAAAGGTCATTTCTCTTAATAGCTTCAAGGATGTGCCAGAGGTTATAGAAGACGGCAAGACGCTCGAGGCCAATGCAAGGAAAAAGGCGATCCAGGTCTCGCGCCATCTGAAGAAACTCGCAGTGGCGGATGACTCTGGTTTAGAGGTACCTGTGCTTGGAAACAGGCCAGGTGTTTATTCTGCACGTTTTTCAGGAAAAGGTGCTACGTATAGCAGCAATAATAAGAAGGTCCTGAGGTTGCTTAAGGGAACGCCTATAAGCAAGAGAACGGCATGTTTCAGGTGTGTTATAGCAGTAGCTGATAAAGGTAAGGTAGTAGGCATTGCAGAGGGAAGGTGCAGGGGCAGGATAGGGTTTGAGCCTAAGGGGAGAGCTGGTTTTGGCTATGACCCTATATTTGTGCCAAATGGTCATAAAAAGACCTTTGCCGAGATGGGTCTTAAGAAGAAAAACAGGATCAGCCATAGGGGCAAGGCATTGGTCAAGGCAAAAAAGCTTATAATTGACTTTTTAGACGATAATTGTTAAAATAATAGGTCTTTAAGGGTTTGGAGAAATGACGGGGCGTGGCTCAGTTTGGCTAGAGCACCTGCTTTGGGAGCAGGGGGTCGCTGGTTCGAGTCCAGCCGCCCCGACCACTGTCCCTGTAGCTCAGACGGATAGAGCATTTGCCTTCTAAGCAAAGGGTCGCCTGTTCGAATCAGGCCAGGGACGCCA
>CAZTIQ010000013.1:0-10620 GCA_964613735.1 uncultured Planctomycetia bacterium
TTATATAAAATACTAAGGTGTTTAAAAGAAAGTTTTTCTTCTTCGATTACCTTCCCTATTGCCTGTCCCGCGCCGATCTCTCTTTCCACTGCCTCGCCTAATGCGCCATTGATGTAAAGCGCGGTCTCCTTTGCCATGCCAAAGCTTCCATCCTCAAGCGCCTCATCTACGCCCTCTGATGTCTTGCCAATAAGCGCGATCTCAAAATCATGTATTGCGCCTGAACCATTCATAGCAACTGCAGTGATCACCTTTTTCTTTATCAGTTCTATGATCACTGGATTCAGGCCGCATTTAATAACATGAGCGCCCATCATGGCTATTACAGGCCTTTTCTTTCTGGCGGCGCTGACAATTGCTTCTACCACATTTCTTAAGTCATTGCCAGCCAGAATACTGGGCAGAGATTCATAAAAATCAGAAAAGGAAGCGCCTTTGGAAGGGATATCCGCAAAGTCCTGGCGCTTGACCTTGCTCTTCCTTCTGGCAATCGGGTAGGTCTTGAGTTTTGCCAAGTCTATGTCAAATTTATCTTTAGGCATCTGGTTATTTTAACACTACTCTTTTTCACTGTCAAGGTACTCTATTTTCTGGAGCGTGATGGTAACAGTGCCTACAAAAGGTATACCCTTTGTCACCATTAAAAGCGGGATCCTCCTATCATCGGCTGAAAGCCACATGGTCGCCTTTGCCTTTCTCTTTATCTTTCCCTGAAACCACGGCAAGGGCTCTACCATAAACGCCTCCCATTCTCCAACACCCTTGATCTTTATAAATCCCTGCTTATGCACCTTTGCCTCTAAGAGATAGTTCTTCTCATCGGCACTCATATTTGCAAAAATGCTCTTTCCGACATTTACATCCTGCAGTCTAAAATAATATAATATGCTCAATGGGTCCTGGACCTCATCAGGTATATCAAACTCCTTTTTGCTGTTATTTAGCCTGGAAAAATAAAATGCCTTGTTTTTCTCCTGATAAAAATCAATGTATTCATCTGAGCTGTAGCCGCCCTCTCTTTGTTTTTTCTCAAACATCACAGGATACAGGTGCTCTACGTCTATATAACTGGAAATTATGTCATCTACTTTATATAACTTGGATAATACAGGCGTGGTCTGCGCCCTTGCAAGGACATGGTAGACCTTTCTGCCGTTTCTTTCTGTTACGCCTTCGACTGAAAGCGTTACGATTCCGACATCAAGACCAAGCCACTCTGTCTTATAAGTAAATTTCTCTCCTATGCGCAATCTCTCTGTAGGCTTCTCTATGGAAAACTCTTTCAAGACCTTCGAAATCTTATACTGCCCCAGACCCCCGCATCCTGAGATCAGCAACGCTACTATTAATATGCTGACGATCCTCTTCATGAATTTTCTCTGTTAACTTTACACTTGAGCATTGCAAGAGTGTAAAGTTACAACAGCTCCTCTGCCTTTTTAACTACCTCTTCCACTGTGATTGAATTAAGACACAAAAAGCCTTTTTTGCAATTATGCGCAAGGCATTCTACGCATCCGACATCTTTATGTAATACTGCTGTCCTTTTCCCAAGCGGACCCCATCTTGCAGGGCTAAGCCCTTTTTCATTTCTTGAAAATATAGAAATAACACCTGCCCCTACTGCGCACGCTATGTGAACAGGCCCTGAATCATTTGAGATAAACAAAGATGACCTCTTTAAGAGCGCTGCTAACACCTTGAGCGGTGTCTTGCCGCATAAAAATACAGGCCTATGCTTCATTAGATCCCTGACTCTTTCGCCAATACCTGCCTGAGCTGCGCTTGAAACCAAAACTATCTTTAAGCTGAATCTCTCGGATAAGATATCAGAAACCTTTGCAAAATTCTCAAGGCCCCACACCTTTGAGACATGACTTGCGCCAGGATGGATCATTAAAAACCTCTCGCCCTCTTTAATGCCGTTCTCTAAAAGCAATCTCTTCGCGACATTCTCATCTGTTATGCTCAGCGGCATAACCAAGGGGGAAGACTCTGCCTTGATACCCATGCATCGCAACACATCCAGGGAATATTCAGATTCATGCTCCCTGCCCATGCCTTTTGTATACGCAAGTCTATCTGTAAGGAAAAAATCCATCTTATGCCTTGCATAACCCATTCTTCGAGGTATCCCTGCCAAAAAACACAGGATATTAATCCTCGCAGTGGAATGCAATATCAGAGCAAGGTCAAACCTCTTGGCCCTGAGATAGCCGGAAAGGCGCAATGTATGCTTCCTAGAAAACACGATCACCTCATTGATATAAGGATTGCCCTGCACAATATCCCTGGTGGCCTCTGAAACCAGACAAGCTATATACGCATCTGGAAACGCTTTTCTTGCGGCTGTAATCGCAGGCGTAGACAGCACCACATCACCAATACGGTCAGTCCTTACTATGAGAATTCGTTTGATCTTCGACATATTCATAGATTTTTCCACCGCCACCCCCGGTCCCGTCCGCCTTAGGCGGACGGGACCGGGGGTGGCGGTAACTAGAGTAACTTTTCTAACGCGGTTAATACCTCTTCGGCGGTTATCTCCTGCATACATTCATGGTTGAGGCGGCACAAGGCCTTGTTGCAAGGCGCGCACTCAAGGTCTTTTCTGATCACTGCATCATATCTCCCTGTCGGGCCGTATTTTTTTACATCTGTCGGGCCAAATAATGCCAGGACCTTTATCCCAAGGTCGCCTGCTATGTGCATGCATGCGCTGTCGCATGTCAGAAGAATATTTAACCTTTCGATCAATGCAAATAATTGATTTAAATCCGTCTTTCCCACCATATCAATAAGACTGTCATCCTTTATCAATTCTTTTATCGAGCTGCTTACCCTTGGCTTGACCCCATCCCCCATAAGAATGACCTTGAACCTTTTTTGCCCCAGGAGTCCTTTTATCACCTCTCTAAACTTCTCTGCCTGCCACTCTTTTGTATGACTGCGGCAATCAGCGCTTATGCCTATCAGGACGTCTCCTTCTCTCACGCCAGATCCGCTCAAAAGCTTTGAAATATCCTTCCTGTCCTTTTGGTCAACGTGGATGCTTTGCCCATCTTTATATTCTAAACCTAATCCCCTGAGCTTTCTTAAATGAGCTGACCTCTTATGGTGATCCCTGCCCAATGAGATCCATGATGAACTTTTTTTAGCGCCTATCAGAAAAGGCACAAGAGATGTCTTCATGTCTATTGCCAGATCATAATTTTCTTTTCTCAGATCTTTAATAAAAGCCGCTTTCTCTTTTACTCCCTTGCGCTTATCATAAATAAAAACCCTGTTGATCCTTGGGTCCTTGGAAAAAATATCCTTTGCCCTGGGCCCTACCATAACATCTATCTTTGCGTCTCTAAAATTATGTTTCAGCGTAGTCAATACCGGCAATGTCAATATAACATCTCCTATATTGCTTAAGGTAATAAATAAGATCTTCACGACATCGCCTCCAGCACGTCCTCCACAGTTATTGCCTTCATGCATCTATTGTCTTTGCATGACAGCTTATAGCAAGGTATCTCGCAATCGATCTGTTTTTGCAATACCTTGCTCTTTCCGCTCCCGCGAGGTCCTGTTATATTAAAAGATGTCGGGCCAAATAACGCCACTACTGGCGTATTTACACCAGCCGCAATATGCATAGGCCCTGAGTCATTGGATATGACCCATTTTGCCTTTTCAAATACAGCGCCGAGCGTCTTTAAGCCTACCTTGCCGCATAATAACACTGGTCTGCTCTTCATTAAATGAGAGATATTCTTACATAGCCCTGAATCTTTTTTTGCGCCGCTTAAAACAATTTTTTTATTGGACTTCATAGAGATCTCATCCCCAAGCCTTGCAAAATTCTCAGGCGGCCATCTCTTTAAATCCCAGTTGCCGCCTGGGTTTATTACTACGAATTCCATGCCATCGGTTATCCCTGCCTCCATTAGAACGCGCTGCGCATCTCTTCTGTCTTTTTCTGAAATAAAGAATTCATAATCCCTTGTCTTCGGCTCTATGCCCGCGGCCCTTGCAAGTCCCAGGAAATGCTCTACCCTATGTATATGCTTTGATGGCGCAGGTACCCTCTTGGTCAATAAAAATCCTGATTTCTTACTATCATAACCTATCCGCTCAGGTATCCTCGCCAGACAAAGAAGGAGCGTCCTTGTCAGGGATCTGCGCAATACAAATGCTGTATCAAATTTTTTAGATCTTAACTGTGACACAAGTGAAAATATTTTTCCACCATACAGGATGATCTCGTTTATGCGAGGATCCCCCTCTAATACCTCCCTGCACCTGGAATGCGTAAGGATAGCTATATAGGAATCAGGGAATGCCTCTCTTATCGCCCTTATAAACGGCGTAACAAATATGGTATCACCAAGCCAGTTTACATTTACTATTAGTATGCGTTTCATCAGTCCTCATCCCTATGTTCCTTTATCCACGTATAAAACCCTGACGTCTCTATCCAAAAAACTAAAAGATTATCCGATGTCCTTGAGATGCGCACCCGCTTCATTGCAAATATGTCATGCTTGGGGTAATCCTTGCCAGGATTAGTAGCAACGGCTATCTTATAACCTGCCCTCATGACCTTGTCCCTGACGCGTTTATTAAAACCTCCGACAGGATAGCTGAACGAAGCTACGTCTTTTCTAGTATGGCTCTCGATTGCGCGCTTTGAATCAGTGATCTCTATACCCAAGCCCTGTTCTGATGCATCAGGTAGATATGCATGTGTCATTGAGTGACTGCCTATTGAAATAACATTGCTCTCTGACATCTCAATGACCTGGTCCCATGTCAGATAATCATCTATCCCTACGAAGGCTGGCATTATAAAAATAGTCGCCGGAATATCCAGTTCCTTCAGGACAGGAAACGCGTATATGTAATTATTTTCATAACCATCGTCAAAGGTGATAGCGATCGTCTTGCGAGGGATCCTGCCTGATCGCATCAATCCCGGAAGTTCTTCGAGCTTCACAACATTATAGTCATGTTTTTTTAGAAACCTTATCTGCCGCTCGAAACTTTCAGGAGAGACGCTTAACTTAGAGATATTCGCCCTATCATCTATCCTGTGGTACATGATAATAGGGACAACATACTGCTCCCTTGCCCATAACAATGAAACAATAACAGCAATAAAAACAATGAATAATGTTACAATCTGTCTGTTTTTTCTCATATGCAACCTTACGTAACCTTACGTAACTTTACGAAACTTTCCGTAACCTCCGTGTACACCTTCGCTATTTTATCTCTCATCCCATTTATAGAAAATTTCTGTATTACGCACTCTCTGCCTGTCTGGGACATCTCTTTATACAGCTCTTTATCCTTTAGAAGTCTTATTGTTGGTTCTACCAAAAGTTCAGGTTTTGACGGACTTACTAAAAAGCCATTGATCCCGTCCTGGACAATAGTTCCTACCCCGCCTACATTCGTAGCAATCACAGGCCTTCCTGCTGCCATGGCCTCTAACAGCACAAGGCCAAGGCCTTCTTTTCTTCTCGGCGTAAACATAAATACATCAATGGTCGCAAGGACACTGACTGTATTTATCTGTGATTTTACAAAGATCACGTTTTCTGAAAGCCCGAGACGCTCAACAATGTCCTGGATCTTGTAGCGCTCTTTTCCATCTCCGACAAAAACGCACTGGACATTGGGTTTTTGTTTTAAAATATCAAACAGGGCATACAACAGGACGTCGTGGCCCTTGTCAGGCGTAAACCTGGCTATGGTACCAATGACAGAATGATCCTTTCTAATACCAAAGCTATCTTTTAATTCATCTTTTTCTTTATCCGAAAAATCTTTTAAGAATTTTTTTACATCTATCCCATTGTAGACCAAGGCTATCTTATCCCGCTTAACGCCAAAATCTTTTATAAGATAGTCTTCTACTGCCTCGCTTATGGCAATGACACGGTCTCCCCATGCTGGAAGTATACGCCTGCCAAGATTCCTTCTAAAAAAACCATGGCACGTCGTGACAAAACCTATCCTGCGAAGCCTTGAAACAAAAAAGCCCACTATCTGCGTGACCCGAGTATGGGAGTGGATTATATCTATATCAAGTTTCCTGACCAGTCTTGATATCTCAAAGATCGCCCTGAATGTCTTTGGGCTTAATTCAGATTTTGTGCGTATATTTATTTTTATATGAGAGATCCCTTCATGGGTAAGTTCTGACACCAGCACCCCGCCGCTGGAAGCGACAAAGACCTCTTCGCCTTTGTCCTTAAGCGCCTTTGCGAGGCTCACGACATAGGTAGAGATCCCGCCGATATTGAGATGAGTTGTTAAGAGTAATATCTTCATGAAGGCTGAAAGCTAATTTATCCTTTCCATCACCAATTTATACACCTCATCTACCCCTATCTTCTCCATGCATACAATTTTTTTACACGTTGCCTTATAGCACGGGCCGCAATTGACTTTTTTCTGCAACACCGTGCCCTTATCAGTAGCTTCGTAGTGCCTCTTGTGGTCTGTCGGCCCAAACAGGGCTATAAAATCAGTCCCCATGCTTGAAGCCAGATGCATAGGGGCGCTGTCTCCAGTTATATATACCCTACACCTCTTTATCAATGCTGCCAACTGTGTAACATTAGTCCTTCCCGCAGCATTTATAATCTTAGAGTGGGTCAATTTAATAATATCACTGGCTATAGCCTCTTCCTCGCCTGATCCTGTGATCACCACTCTTATATCCTTGCCGCCTAAAAGATCTGAAAGCCTTGCATAATACCTCAGGGGCCATCTCTTTGTATCCCAGCTAGAGCCGATATTAATACCGACCAACACCTGATCCTTACTCATCCACGCATCTTTTAAGAGACCATCAACATACTCAAAATCATCCTTTCCAGGCCATATCTCCAAGCGCTTGGAAACACCTATTGTATTGATACCCGCTTTTTTAAGTACCCTGAATTGTTCTTCAACTGGCCCGACTCCGATCTTTATAAACCTCAGCCCCTCATTCAAAAGAAAACCAAGCTTGTTATTGCCATAGCCATATCTTTTTGGCACAGCGCCAAGCCATGCGATGATATGGCTTGCCTTGTTATTCTGCAGGTCCAAAGACATATCAAAATTCTTTTGCCTTACAACGCCTGCAATTTTTATCAGATCCTTTATGCCCGTGTCTTTTGTCTTATTGTCATAAAGGATCAGTTCATCTACATAAGGGCATTTTTTAAGCACTCGCCTTGACTCAGATCCCACTAATACGCTTAGGAATGCGCCTGGATAGGCGTTCCGAACCGCTCTGAGACTCGGCACTGATAGTATTACATCGCCAAGCGCCCCTATCTTTATAATCAGTATCCTTTTTTTATTACATGCCTCTTTGTATACCTTTATCGTCTCATCTGACATGCGTGAGAGACTGTACTGGTCCTCGACTTTTTTCCTTGCATCATGCGCAAGATCTTTAGCCAGCTCTCTGTCTTTCAATAATTTTATTATACTATCCACCATCTCCATGATATCGCCTGGTTTTACCAATAAACCTGTCTTTTCATGCTCTATGATATCCACTGCGCCTCCTATGCGCGTGGCTATGACAGGGACGCCGCTCGCGCCTGCTTCTATTATAACGCGACCAAATGCCTCCTGGCCCACAGAGGGAAGGACCAGTAAATCAAGACCTGACATTATCTTTGGTATATCATGCCTTGACCCTAAAAATTCTACAAACCTATCTATCTTTAGTTTCTTTGCAAGCGTCCTCAAATCTTCCTGATACTCAGGCTTGTCTTTTGGAGGTGAGCCAATGATCAGGATCTTGACCTTGCCAAACATGCGGACCACCCTTGCAATGGCCTGCAAAAAGAAAGAGTGGCCTTTTATCGGCGTGATCCTTCCCAGGACACCTATTCTATACTCAGTTTTGTGGTGAGAAGGGTCTATTTCTACGAATTTAAACTTCTCCAGATCGACCCCTCTTGGTATAAATCTTATCCTTTCATGCGGCACTCCAAAATCCTTCATCATATGCCGGCCTATAATGCTTGATGCGACTATTACATATCTCCCCCATCCCATCACGCGGCTTAAAAGATGTGTTGAGTAATACCCATGGGCCGTTGTAATAAACGGCGTATTGGTCTTTTTTGCGGCAAAAAATGCACTGATAGCAGGCACGCGCGAACGAGCATGTACTAGATCTACCTGTTCTTCCCTGATGAGGTATTCCAGTTTTTTAATCATCTTCAAGACACTGAACAAAGACTTCTCATGGACAGGGAGCTTTATATGCCTTGCGCCAGTAGCTATAAGATCCTTGACCATACTGCCGCCATTAGACACAACAATAGCCTTGTGCCCCCTCTTCACTAATTCCTTGGCCAGGTCTAGTGTCCCTGTCTCTACCCCGCCCACGTCTAATTCTGGAAGGATCTGTAAAATTGTCATAGTCTTAATTTATAACCCCCGCAACCCAGAGATTGCCGTACATCTGGGTATCAGGTATCATGTGCTCACACAATCTCCTTTAACCTCTCTACTATTCCCTTCCTATTATCCAACATCTTCACCGCAGGTCTTTTTGTCAAAATTTGCCTCACCTTATTATAAACATCCTCAGGCGCCGCTGTGTTTATGTAACCTTGTTCTTCAAGATTATCAATAGCAATCCCATATTTTCCCTTGTCCCTTGTCTCCTGTCTCTTGTCTTTGAATACCACCACATGCCTCCCCGAACTTGCCGCCTCAGATATCATTGAAATAGACTCAGGAGATACTATTACAACCTCACTCGAATCAAATATCTTTTGCATCATGTCTTCTGGATTCTTCTCATTCGCTATAATCAATACTTTGCATCTAGTATTATTGCTTAGCTTGTCTTTTAAATACGATTCTATCTCAGGAGATGTCCTTCTGGATGTTGTAATAAATATATCCCGGTCCATTTCCTCGGAAATCTTCAAAATATTCTCAACTACCTTTTTAACTGTTTCTAATGTTAACCTAAAATTCTTCGCATCTCCACCGAACAGAAGACCGAGACCAACTCCCGGTCCCGGGTCGACCCGACCCGGGACCGGGAGTGGTGAATTAATCCTATTCGGCGCTGCGTCAGTAACCAGCATATTCCTACCGACCTTTCCGGAGACATCATGTCTCGGCAATATAATCAGATCAAATCTTCTGCTTCGGCCAAGACCTGGCTTCATAATCACGACGCCCTTTGCATTATTTTCATATTTCATAAAAATATTCACAGCTACAGTAGAGGCGCCGCAGGAAATAATCATGTCAGCGTATGTGTTTCTGATCTTTTCAAACGACCCTCTGTCTAAACAAAACTTCAGGCATTCCAGGCACCCCTGACAGCGCCTCCCTGCAAATAGACTGGCAAGATCCAGAAGCGCTCTTGTAAATCTATTTTTGAACCGCAAGTCCATGGTTTTGATTTTAACAATAGGCTCTTCCTTTATGCCTCGAGCCTTGAGCCTGGAGCCTAGAGCCTCTTTGACCAACCCTGCTACACCAAGCGCTTGATTAAGATGCCCTGCTTTACCGTCGCTCAAGACCAATACTGTCCGATGAGGTGAGCTCTTCCACCTTTTATGCGACCACAGCCATTGCTCAGGAAAGTTTCTTATATTATGCTCCAGCACAGCTGCGATTTTTTCTAAATTTGCCTTTACATCTTCACCGATGTTCAAGGCCTCTCCAATAACCAGCTCATGCCTGTCAAACCCGATACGTCTTATAAACGAAGGCAGTATCACTGAACCTGTCCTCAGGCTCAGGTTTACAGCGCCAGGGGCTACAGATGCGGGCCTGTTAAAAAAATTCACAAATACCCCATTTGCGCCTGCATCCTGATCAGCAAGCATAGCCACGATGCCGTTATTCTTAAGGGTCTTGATCACATCCCTTATTGAAAACCCCTTTGCAACGACTGTAGAACCCATCTTTTCCCTGGATCTATTTAAAAGATCGTTCAATCTGGTATATTTTTGTTCCCGCACAAAAACAGACATCCGGTAACCATGTAAATTTATTGCAAGAGAGCCGATCTCCCAGTTTCCAAAATGCGCTGTCACAAACAAGACGCCCTTTTGCCTGTCAAGCGCGTCCTGGATCCTTTTGATATTCTTCACAGTGACATACCTGTCTAAATACCCCTTACCCATAACAGGCACTTTAAATAATTCCACTATGCTCATGCCGAGATTCCTGTAATGGGCCCTCACTATTCTTTTGATCTCTTTGCAGGACTTTTCAGGAAAAGCAGCCTTTACATTTGCATAGGCTATAGAGCGCCGTTTTGAATTAAAAAAATGCGCAAGATTGCCAATGCGTCTCCCGATCCACAGAGAAAGGCCCAGAGGAAGGCAGCAGAATACTGCGCCAAGGACCTTAACTATTATAAATCCCAGAAAGTCTATTATTGAATCCTTGTTCATTGTCGGTCAGCTCGAGTTGGACACGTAGAACCAATACACTCGTATCTCGCATCTCGTATCTCGTATCTCGCAATTTTACTGCATCTTTCTCAGTGGTAATTATTGTATTTATTCTATTCTTACTACAATAATTCTCTATTTTCTTTAAGTCGCGCGCTTTATACCAGTGGTGATCGCGAAAGATAAA
>CAZTIQ010000013.1:10720-14697 GCA_964613735.1 uncultured Planctomycetia bacterium
CGCAATATCCCTGTTGGTATGACCCAGCCATTTCCAAACGGGTTTGTGGCATCTATACAGACAATATCCAGATCCCTTTTTAATCTCCTGTACTGAAAGCCGTCGTCCAGCAAAAGCGTCTTTGCGGAAAGTTTTTCTATCGCCTCTTTTCCGTTCTTGACCCTGTCTTTTCCTGCAAGCGCGCGAACACCAGGCGCGAGCCTCGATAAAAGCGCCTCTTCATCATTGCCATATCCCCTTAATAGGATCACAGGGCCCAGCCCCCTGCCCAAAAGTAGATTTGCCATAAACGCGGTCATGGGCGTCTTCCCTGTGCCGCCCCAGGTAACATTACCTATGCTGATCACCCTGGCATTGAGCGAATGGGTCTTTAGAATCCTGCTATTATAAAGTAAATTTCTTACCAGAATCACAATATAATATATAGCTGAAAAAATTATAAGGGTTTTCATTTGGATTAAAATATCCCGATTAGTATTAAAATCGATACAAATATAAGGGAAGTTATTGCGATGATCGTGGCTGATGAAAACCATTCCTTGATATCAATCGGGGTTCTGGATTTTTTACTTATAGAGATGCCTAATATGCTTGCAGCATGGCCAAGGGGCAGGCCATTGGCTCCAAAACCTACGCCAAGGGCAAGTATCCACCAAATCGAATCCCCGTTAATCCCAAGCTCCGAAAGCGTCTTCATAACAGGGATCATGACCATGGTAAAAGGCACCGCGCCTATCAAGGATGAAAATACGCCTGTTACCCATAAAAGAAGGATCTTGTAAAATTTAAGATTTACATCAGCCAGAAATACTGTCTTTGATGCGATGGTCGAAAGTATACCTGTTTCCTGCAGCCCGCCCACTATAACAAAGAAACATGCAAAGAAAGCCAGGATCGTCCATTCAACATCATGGAATATCTCTTCTGGCTTTGGCCTTAATAACAAAAGCGTAAGCCCCGCGCCAAAAAGCGCTATAAACGAAGGGTAGAGATGCAGCTGGTCATGCAGGAAAAATAATGTAAATGTCACGCCAAGGGCTACCAGACATTTGACCATACCTTTTGGGTCCTTTATGGCCTTTCGCGCGTCTATATTTAATACTGCCTGAAAATTCCTTGGTTTGTCAGAAAGCTTCTTCCTGTATAAAAATTTAAGTATAAAGAGCGAGAAAAATATTGTGACTACGACTACAGGGAAAAGATTCTTCAAGAAATCATTAAAACTCAGATTTGCGGCTGACCCGATAAAGATGTTAGGTGGATCACCTACCAATGTCGCAGTCCCCCCTACGATCGAAAGCAATATCTCTGCCATTAAAATAGGCAGGACATTTATGCCAAGTATGTCACAGACCAGGATAGAGATAGGCACGATTATCACGATGGTGGTAACATTATCTACCAGCATGGAGAGGAATGCAGTCGATACACCCAAAAGTACCATGAGGAACCATGGTTTTCCCTTTGAAAGCTTTGCAAGGCTTATGGCAATATATGTAAAAAAACCAGTGCGCTTTAGCACCGATGCTATTATCATCATGCCCAATAAGAGCCCCAGCGTATTAAAATCTATTGCCTGAAGCGCCTTTTGCTGCGAATAAAAACCAAGCATTGTGCCCAGAACGATCATTAAAAGCGCGCCGCTGGAGACAGCTATGACCTTGTCTATCTTTTCAGTCACAATAAAATAAAGCGCGGCCAAGAGTATCGTGGAAGCAATGATCGCATCAATCATGTCTTAAGCCCTCCCCCTCTCGAAAAATGCCCCGCAGATATCCCCTCTCGTAATAATACCTTTGAGGATACTATCCTTTGCCACTAAGATCCTTCTGACACCATACTTCTTCATCATGGCCACTACCTTTAGAAGAGACGCGTCTTCCTCCACTGTCCTTGCGCCCTTCTGCATAATATCCTCTGCTATAAAAAGCTCAAAGGTCGGTAGGGATTCGAATTCCTCATCCAGGGCTCCAAAATCGTCTATAAAGACTATATTATCACCTAAGAGGTCAAAATAATCAGGCAAGAGCACAGACAACATCTCTGCCTTTGTGATCATACCAAGGATCTTTTTGTCTCCATCAACCACAGGCACACCGCCATAGCGGGCCTTCTTGAATATGTCATAGACATCCCTGATGCCTGCGGACGGAGAAACCGTTACAACATCTTTAGACATAACATCTCTGGCTTTCATCTTGCCTCCATATATATCCTAATTTAAGACTATATTTTATTATATCAGGCAGGATATGTCAAAGCAATACTGGTGGACCAAATCTTGCGTCATTGCAATACTACAATACACTAGGTCTAACCTATGTCAAGATGGGAAGTTAACATAAGTCGGGAATTGACGAAATAAGGTCGATTGCGCGCTGGCTGGAACCAGAGTTCTTGTCTACAGTCTCTCTTGCATTGGCGCCCAGTCTTTTTCTTTCTTTTGGATCATCCAGCAGAAGTCTTAATGCAGAATACAGCTCATCCTTGTCATCTACCTGAATAGCAGCTCTATTCTCAAGAAAGGATCTGGCAACGTCCTGGAAATTAAAGGTAAATTTGCCAAATATCACTGGCCTGGCAAGACTGGCAGGTTCGATAGGATTCTGGCCGCCTTTTTTTACAAGGCTCCCGCCTACGAATACTATATCTGCGGCAGAGTATACGGTTCTTAGATTACCAATTGTATCGAGAATATATACGTATTCCGTATTCCGTATTCCGTATTCCGTATTAATCTTAGAAAATCTTGCAAATCTAAAACCATGCTTAGCTATAAGCTGTTCGATTTCCTGGATGCGTTCGATGTGGCGGGGCGCAATTAGGAGTTTTAGGCTGGGGTAATCTTTTTTCAATTTTGAAAAACATTCGATGATCTGCTCGTCTTCTCCCTTATGCGTTGAGCCGGCTACCAACAAAATATCTTCTTCTTTAAGCTTAAGCTGTTCCCTGATCTCGCGCCTCTTACTGGTAAAGCCTAAAAGCGAAAGATCAAACTTTAGATTTCCGGTGACAAAGGTCTTGTGCTTTGGCGCGCCTAAAGACAATATCCTGGCTGCATCCTGTTCTGACTGCATCAAGATAAGAGAAAATCTTTTAAGGAGGCCTGAGACGATCAGTCTGATCTTGCTGTATCCGAGGTAGGATCTATTGGAGATCCGTCCGTTGATTAAAATAATCCTTGAACCAGCCCTGTCTAAAGATGAAATAAGATTTGGCCACAGCTCTGTCTCCAGGCACAAAAATAATTCAGGCCTCAAAATACGGACTACCCTGTCGACTATAAAACTCAGGTCAAACGGCAGATAAAAAACATCTTCTTCGCCTGTTGCTATTGTCCTTGCAACCTTATTGCCTGTATGAGTGACGCTTGAAAATACAATAGTATGTGACGGGAACTTATTTCTTAAAAGAGGCGCGAGGATACTCGCTGCCTTCATCTCGCCTACACTAACAGCATGTATCCATATGACCCTGCCTTTTAAAGATATGGCTTTTAGCTTGTCGGAGAGGATGCCAAACCTGTTGGCCATGCCATATCGATAACGCTTTGTGATGATAAGATATGGAAGGTATGCTATGCCGAAAATAAGAAATGCTAAATTGTATAATATTCTCATCTATTCATAATACGTCGCGCACGAGGTATCAGATTCCCACACAGACACAGACTTTACAACCACGTCCTTTTTCCCAGAGAATGCCTTTAGGCCTTCATAGATAAATCTTGCTATATTTTCCGCTGATGGATTTTCTTTCTTAAAGACATCCAGCTCATTGAGATGTTTATGATCCAGCTCATCCAGAATATCCTTTAGTCCGGACTTCAATATCTTAAAATCTATTGCCATCCCAATATTATCCAGGGTCTTGCCCTCAAATCTCGCCTCTATCTTCCAGTTGTGTCCATGGAGTCCTTCACACTTGCCCTGATAACCCCTGAGATTATGCGCTCCGCAGAAGTCAGACTTTATTAA
>CAZTIQ010000013.1:14797-19034 GCA_964613735.1 uncultured Planctomycetia bacterium
CTCCTGGCGCTTTTGATCGATTTACCTAAAAATCTCTCGCCCACCTTTACAAACTGCTCCACTGCATCTGTTGCGAAAAATATATGCGCAGGGGTTTTTGTCCTTGCCAGTTTGCCTTGTCTTTCTAAGATAGCTCTGACTTCGACCGCCACTGAACTCGCAGAATCCACTATCCTTACATTTTTTCCAACTACCTTTGAGATCACGCCTCTCAGAAGCGGATAATGCGTGCACCCAAGGACAAGCGTGTCTATCTTCATTTTTCTAAGCGGACCTAAATATTTCTTTACGATATCCGCGGTTATCCTGCCATTCAGCCATCCTTCTTCAGCAAGAGGCACAAACAAAGGACACGCCTTTGAAACTATTTTTATATTTTTTGATATAAATCTTATCTCCCTGTCGTAGGCCTTGCTCTTCACTGTTGTCGGAGTTCCAATAACACCTATACTGTTATTTCTGGTTATGCTTGCGGCCTTTTTAGCCCCAGGTTTAATAACGCCTATGATCGGGATCTTGAATCTTTTTTTCAATGCAGGTAATGCAATGCTAGAGGCGCTATTACACGCCACGATTATAAGCTTAACCTTAAATCGCGACAGGAATTCAGCGTTTTCTATAGAAAACCGCTTTATGGTCTCGTTGGACTTTGTGCCATATGGGACCCTGGCAGTATCGCCCAAATACACGATCCGCTCATTCGGCAGGGCCTTCATAATCTCCCTGACCACTGTTAGCCCACCTACTCCAGAATCAAATATGCCAATGGGTCTATTGTTCATTGTTATACTTCACAATAGGCTCTTATAAACATCCAGCGTGTTTCTTGTCACTATCTCTTTAGTATAATTCTGCTCTACCATTTGTCTGCCTGTATATCCAAGACGGTCGTGCAATTCTTTATTGCTGATAAGCTGTATCACCCTTGAGGCAAGCGCTTCAAAGTCTTTTATAGGCACCACAAATCCATTGATCCCGTCTTTTATGATCTCCGGCATGCCGCCTGTCTCAGTCACCACCATTGGTTTTGCTGAGGAAAGCGCCTCGAGCATGGTAAGCCCGAATGGTTCGGATGCAGTTGAAGGATAGACGCAGACATCTGATGCAGCGTATAATTTCGGCATATCCTTGAGATCAAAAGAATCTATCAGGACGTTCTTTCTCATCTTAAAAAAATCAACCAGGCTTACCATGTAGGCAATGTCTTTCTGCTGTGACTGGGCCCAGTCTATGATATTCTTTGTCCCGGCGAGAATCAGTATAATATTCGGGATCCTTTCCTTTATTCTTCTGAGCGCTTTTATGCTGACATCGCACCCCTTGGCAAGCCCCATCCTGGCAGGATGAAATATTATCTTTTTATTTTTTAACTGCGGGTATTGTTTAAATATGCTTTTATATTTAATTTTAGGACTATACAACTCTTCGTCTATGCCATGATGAACAGTTGTGATCTTTTTATGCGACACGCCTATGCCGATCAATTCCCTTTTAATAAAATGGCTCACTGCAATAATATGATCCCATCTTATATTTCTCGTAAGGTCTAAAAATAAATTATCATCCCAGACATTATGGGCAGTCAGTATAAGTGGGACGCCGAATTCCCTGGAAAGCCTGGCTATGGTCCTTGTATGCTGCTTTGAAAAATAATGCATATTGTGACAATGTATCACATCAGGCCTGATGCGCTTTAAAAAACCGCTGAACACCTTCTCGGTCTCACTAAGTAATCCATTAAGCCCCCTTTTGGCAAGCCAGTTCAGGTCCATTATAGGCGTCCTGTAAATTCCCACGCCTTTATACCTGTCAACCACCTTAGCGCCTTCTGCTGCGCCAGTCAGAAGATCCACCTTATGCCCCATCCTGACCATCTCTGGCAATAAAATCGTAAGGTGCGTCTCTACGCCTCCTATCATAGGAGGAAAACCCCAGTGAAGCTGCGCTATCTTTAAAGATCTATTTTTCTTTGCCACGGCTATTCACCTCTTTCCCTGATAAAAGCATGCGCTTTGTTCGCCTCTATTTTTTTAAGGGTATTGAAAATTTTTATTTTTAAAACATCTTTTCTCCTTGAATAAAATTGTATCCTGAGCTTCGTATGATTAATGGCTATCTTTAGATTTTGCCCCTGCCATTTGAGGCAAAAAATAAGTTCCTTCCAGTCATCAGGCAGTCTGGGATTAATGGAAAGTGTCTCATTGAATATCTTTATGCCCGCGAAACCATGGATCACTGCCTGCCACGTTACGCCCAATGAAGCTGCATGCATCCCGTCATTTGTATTACCATATAAAAGTGTCAGATCCATATTTGCAGCAATATCAAAATACCTGTAAGCCATCCTTACATCACCTATTTCAACAGCAAGGGCTGCATGTACGGCCGCGCTTAAGCTGGACTTATGGACTGTCCTTTTGAGATAATAATAAAAATTCTTTTTCTTTGTCTTTAGATCGAAGTTATCCGAAAGTAAGTATAAAAGCATTACGACATCTGCCTGTTTCACGAGCTGGGTCTTGCCGATATCTTTTAACTTTATACTTTTAGGGATGGCCGGGATCGGATGTCTCTTAAGATCTTTTAACTCCACCTTTTTCTTTCTAAAATACCCGTCAAACTGCTCTATGAGACCATTTCTTTTGACATTAAGGACTATCCTTGGCACGATCATTTTCCATTTCACGGCCTCGCCCTTTTTTAAACCTATCTTTTTTGAGAGCCGTTTGTATTCGGTGGGATAGCGCCTCTTCATTTTCTGGTGCATGCCATAGCCGACCAGCAGATTAAAATACGCCATGGAGTTTGTATAGGCATTATTATCCACGTCTTCGTGAAACTCGTCCGGCCCAATAACATGATCTATCTCATATCTTTTAGACTTTTTATTATATTCGACTCTTGATGCCCAGAACCGTGCTGTCTCAAAAATAATCTCAAATCCGTATCTGAGCATAAATCTTATATCCTGCGTGGCAACATAATACTGATAAACCGCGTATGCGATATCAGCTGTAATGTGATGCTCCATCTCGTGCGTGCGGATCTGTATAAGAGAGCCATCAAAATTTTTAGCCCACGCAGGCGTACTCTCATCCCCAGTACATGCTGATTCCCACGGGAACATCGCGCCTTTATAACCACGGCTTTCAGCTATGCGGCGCGCAGCGTCCAGGCGGTTATATCTATAAAGTAGCATATTTTTAGCGACCTTTGGCCTGGTATAGAGAAAGAACGGCAGTATAAATATCTCCGCGTCCCAGAATATATGGCCGCGGTATCCCTCGCCACTCAATGTCTTTGCGCCTATGCTTGACTCGCCATTACCTTCGCGGCCGCATATAAGAAGATGGTACAGGTTAAAGCGGAGTGATTTCTCATCCTGAGGAGCGCCTTTTATATTTATTTCGGATATCTGCCATAACCTGTCCCATGACGCGATATGTTCTTCGAGCATCTTCTCAAAACCAATATTGGCGCTTTTCTTGAGAAAACCTTTTACAACAGGTTTTATCTTTTTTGAATTCTTATCATCAGTTGTAAATATGGAAAAAATAGTGGTTATGCAGGCAGTCTGGTTTTTCTTCAGCTTGATCTGCGTGGTGACGTGTTTCGCAAAACGCATGGATGAGCCTTTTTCAATGATCATGGACTTGCCGTAAGCAACGAGGATATTTTTTTCAAGCGTCCTCACTGCTAAATATTCGCCTGTGTTAAACTGCGAAACATCCTCTATCATGAAATGTTTTTTATTACCTTCTGTAAGAAAACCCACATTAGTCACTGACAGGTCCAAAAGATTTTCAACTGTAAGGGTTGCTGGCTCATCAAGCGGGGTGATATAGGTCTGCATAGCTATGATATGCTTATTACGCATGCTGACAAACCGCAATGACTGGTAATTAAATCTCTTCTTGTGACTATTCCGGTAAAGCGTATGGCGCATTAAAAGGCCATGGCGCATATCAAGAATTCTTTCATGTTCTAATATATCCATTGTCCCTGCGCCAAGTCGTTCTCCACCTGCTATTATCTTTAGATTAATAGGGTTGGGCAGGTTTACAATCTCTGTTACCTGCGCGCCTGTCTTGTCATATAAACCAGCAATATACGTCCCTGGCCTTGAGTCAAACGGAACTTCTTCTAATATGCCACGGCTTCCGATAAAGCCATTCCCCAGCGCAAACTGGCTCTCCCTGGAAGACTGGAGTTTCTTGTCCCACCCGTCTTCCTTGAT
>CAZTIQ010000014.1:0-8236 GCA_964613735.1 uncultured Planctomycetia bacterium
TCCCGAACTTTTTCTTCAGGCCTGTTCGTATATGCCTGTTCTCTGGCCTGCGCAGGAACCTGTCTTTTTTGATCAATTCAAACGCCTCTTTTCTTGTGATCTCTAAAATATCCCTGTCCCGGATAATGTTTCCTATCTTTAGCTCTGGAAGTCCATGCTGTCTAGTCCCGAAAAATTCACCCGGGCCTCTTATCTCAAGGTCCTGCTCTGCTATCTTAAAGCCATCATTTGTATTAAGCATGGCCTTTATGCGCGAGCGCGCGTCATCAGTCTTTGGCTTTGCAATAAGCACGCAATAGGAAGCGTATTTGCCTCTTCCGATCCTGCCGCGCAACTGATGCAGCTGGCTCAATCCAAATCTATCTGCATGCTCTATGATCATTGTAGAGGCATTGGAAATATCAACGCCTACTTCTATAACGACCGTTGAAACCAATATATCTATTTTTTTTTCTTTAAACCCTCTCATGATCTTTTCTTTTTCAATAGACTTCATCCTGCCGTGCAAAAGCCCGACATTCAGGTCAGGAAAAAGCTCGCTGAGTTCCTTTTGCATGTTTGTGGCTGCCCTGAGGTCAGACTTCTCTGATTCTTTGATTATGGGATAGACTACATATGCCTGCCTGCCGATCTTTACCTCGCCCTCTGCTAGCCTATACGCCTTTTGCCTGTTCTTTTCCTCGAAATAAAGTGTCTTTATCTCCCCCCTTCCAGGAGGAAGTTCATCTATTATGGATATATCCAGGTCACCATATACAGTCAATGCCAATGTCCTGGGTATAGGCGTGGCTGTCATGACCAGTATGTCTGGATTTATGGATTTTGATTTTAAATGCGCCCTCTGCATAACGCCGAATTTATGCTGTTCATCCACGACTGCGAGCCCGAGATCTTTAAACTTCACGCCCTCCTGGATCAACGCATGCGTGCCTACCGCAATATCTATTTCACCGCTCTCTATCATGAGCTTGCGCCTGTTGCGCTCTTTTGCTTTTAGATCGCCTGAAAGTAACACCACCTTTATTCCTAACCCCATCAATAAAATGTTAATATTTTTATAATGCTGCTCTGCCAGTATCTCTGTCGGCACCATTAATGCAGCCTGATGCCCGTTCTGGACAGTCAGAAGAAGAGCATACAAGGCGACTATTGTCTTCCCGCTCCCGACATCACCCTGTAATAGCCTGCTCATGGGCTTAGGGCTCTTCATGTCGTTTTCTATTTCTGTGATCACCTTTTTCTGGCTCTTTGTAAATTCAAAGGTGAGCGACTTTTTAAATCTTTCTATTAAATCGCCTTCGAGCTTATGTGAATACCCACTTAGATCTATCTTTACGCTTGCCCTTTTAAAGGCGATGCCAGTCTGCAGCAGCAGAAACTCATCGAATATGAGCCTGTGTTTTGCCTTTTTTAACACCACGTCGCTTACTGGAAAATGCGCGTTCCGTACTGCCTCTTTAAGAAACATCAGATCATTTCTACGCCTTATATCATACGGTAAAATATCCACAATACCGTCAACATACGCATCAATCGCCTCTTTCATGGTATTCCTCAGCCACCTTTGATTCAGGCTTTCAGTAAGATGGTATATCGGCACGATCCTTCCCATGTGAATGGAATTATCTTTTGTGTCTGTGATTATTTCGTATTCGGGATTATTGATCTGCAAATAGATGTTTTTCTCAACCTTGCCATGCAGGATAAGTTCCTGGCCCAGCTTAAACCTGTCCTTCATGTAAGGCTGATTAAACCACGTGGAATGTAGTACTCCTGTAGAATCACCACAGGCCAGGCTGAATATATTAAGACCCCGCTTAGTAGTGCGGTCTCCAAAGGTAAGCACCTTGACCCTTATAGTCTCAAGATTGCCTGGCTTTAACCCAGAGACCTTCTTGATATTGCTTCTATCCTCGTATCGTCTTGGCAGGCAATACAAAAGGTCCTCGACAGTCTCTATGTCAAGTCTATTCAGAAACTTAAGCTTACTAGGCCCCACACCCTTCACATACCTGGCAGATACACCCAAATCCCTCATACCTGACACTATATCAAAAATATAATATAGGGTCAATTACTATAACTAATCCGCCTAAGGCGGATTATTCCTTTAGGTTGTCGGTCCATTCTGGGATATGGGTTCGGTCTATGGTGGACATGACCTGTCTGAAGCCATGGGTAAGGCCGATTTCTTTGGCAAGCCTCAAAGCACTGGTGTATTCGATGTGGGTTATACGCCTTGAAATCTCTGGGAATTTAAATGCATTGTGACAAGGATAGTATTGGGCCATTATGTTTACATAGGTATCAGGCGAGAGTTCTTTTACGATAAAATCAAAGATTTTTTCGCTTCCAGCCAGGCCGTCAGGCAGGACCAGATGTCTTATTAGAAGGCCTTTTTTAGCAATGCCTTTTTCTACTTTTAGTTCTCCTACCTGCCTGCGCATCTCTTTAACCGCATTTTTTGCAACTTCAAAATAATCAGGCGCCTGCGAATATTTCCTGGCGACGCTATTGTCAGAATATTTAATATCTGGCATGTATATGTCAATGACGCCGTCTAAGATCTTTACTGCCTCCGGGGATTCATAGCCGCCGCAATTATACACAAGCGGCACCTTTAAGCCTTTTTCCTTTGCCAAAAAAACCGCTTCCAGGATCCCTGGCATATAATGGCTGGGTGTGACAAAATTTATATTATGACAGCCTTGACTTTGCAAACTCAGCATCATATCTGCCAATTCTTTTATGTTTACCTCTTTCCCTTCGCCTGAATGACTGATAGGATGATTCTGGCAAAACACGCACTTTAGGCTGCAGTGCGTGAAAAATATAGTCCCTGAGCCGCTGCGTCCTGAAATGGGCGGCTCTTCTCCAAAATGCGCGTGAAAACTGGAGACCATTGGCAATGGGCCTGCCTTGCAGAACCCGATCTCTCCCCTTAGCCTGTTCACCCCGCACCTGCGCGGACAGAGCCTGCATTCTTCCAATAATTTATAAGCTTTTTTTATTTTTCTATCCATTTGTACCTTTTTCAAACCCGTCCGCCTTAGGCGGACGGGTTTGAACCGTAAAAAAGCTCTTGCATATTATATTATAGTATGTTATCATTTTGTTTCAATAAAAAGGAGAAAGTCATGTCACGAATATGCACAATATGCGGAAAAAAGCCAGTAGCTGGGAGAAGTATTGCCCGAAGAGGTCTTGCAAAGAAAAAGGGCGGCGTTGGTAAGAAGGTCACAGGCGTTACAAAGCGAAGATTCCTGCCAAATATCCAAATCATCAGAGTAATCCTGAACGGCACTACAAAAAGGATAAGGGTCTGTACTTCCTGCATTAAAGCCGGAAAAATCCAAAAGGCCTGACCAGCCTCTAACTTTACACTTGAGCATTGTAAGAGTGTAAAGTCAGGAGGGTTGGATGTCTTTGATCTTCAGCTGGATGGTATCCATGCCCTGCCATGTGTTTATCGAGACTGTATAGGCAATGGCCAGCTCAGGGCTTTTCTTTAACAACTCCTCTATATCGCTATTCTTGGCAAGACCGAAGCCAATGGCCTCAAATACCTTAACACCGTCCCTGATATACAACTTAATATGTGCGCCTTTAAGTACCCTTACCGGCCTTGCTAATCTCAGATTTCTGGAAGAAAATACAGGCTCTGGATTTTCTTCTCCAAACGGCTGGAGCCTATTTATCTGGTCAATAACATCATGATCAAGGGAAGCCAGCGGTATCTCCATATCGATATCAAGATGAGGAATAAGATCATCTGCTGTCAGCACGGTATTGGCTATCTCATTTATCATCTCTGTAAACTTCTCCAGATTCTCCTCCAGGATAGTGAGTCCGCATGCGTATTGGTGACCGCCATACTCTTTTAAAAGGCCTTCGCATCCAATGAGCGCATCATATAAATGGAAACTCTCTATGGACCTGCCTGAGCCCCTGCCCACACCATCCTTTGTGGAAATAAGTATCGTAGGCCTGTAAAATCTGCCTGATATCCTGGACGCCACGATCCCGATCACGCCTTTATGCCAGCCTTCATTGTGAAGCACAATGACCTTGTGGTGTTTTAAATTTATATACTTGTCCACCTTGGACATGGCCTCTTTCAAGGTACTTGCCTCTATCTTCTGCCTTGCCCTGTTCGCGTCATTTAATCCCTTTGCCAGTAAAAGGGCTTTTTCCTTATCATCTGTCAACAACAGTTCAACCGCAGTCCTTGCCGAGCCCAGTCGTCCAGCTGCATTTATTCGCGGTCCCAGCATATAACCTATTTCAAAAGAACCTATCTCTCTATCCTTCAGGCCACCGACCTCTATCAATGCCCTGACACCTTTATTTAACTTATCAGTTTTAAATAATTTAAGTCCCTCTTTTACAAGGATCCTGTTTTCACCTAAAAGCGGGGCTACATCTGAAATAGTCCCCAATGAAACAAGGTCAAGGTGTTTCCATGCCTCTTTGCTGTTGAATTCAGAGCACAATGCATCGCAAAGTTTAAACGCGATGCTGACGCCTGAAAGATCCTTGTCAGAATAATAACAGTCCTTCCTGTGCGGATTTACAATCGCGTATGCAGGCGGCAGATCCTTTGACAGCTCATGATGGTCTGTGATGATAACATCTATATTATGTTCATTAAGCGCCTTCACCTCTTCGCTGCTTGTGATACCGCAATCTACTGTTATCACAACTCTGGCGCCTGTATCTATGGCCTCCCTGACCCCACCTGAACTAAGGCCATAGCCTTGAGTAAGCCTGTCAGGTATATAATAAACCGGCTCTATCCCTAAACTGCGCAATGTAAACATAAGAACAGCAACGGACGTTATGCCATCTACATCATAGTCACCATGTATAAGTATCTTTTCTTCGTTGTTGATCGCATTTTTTATCCGCATCACTGCCTCATGCATGCCTTCTAACAAAAACGGATTGTATAGCTCTGACATACTGCCAGATAAAAATGTCTTTGCTTTGTCAGTGTCAGTTATGCCCCTGTTTAACAATAATTGCGCGACGATAGGCGAGATCTCAAGCTCGCTTCCTAACTTATTCTGCTGCAATATATCAGTCTGCGCAACGCTCCATTTTTTCATTTGCCAGGCTCCATGTGTATGTTCACATTTGTTATCCCCGGGATCTGCCCTTTAAGCTCGGATTCTATCTTATGACTAAGTCTGTGCGCGTCCTCAACATGCATCTTCGCTTTTATAATCACATGCAGGTCCACATGTATATCATCTTTTCTTCCGCGCGTCCTTATATTATGGATAGACCTGATGCCTGGCACTTTATTTACCACGCCTTCTATGATCGTATCAGATAAAGCGCTTGCGTCACACAGAACATCAGAGCTCTTTTTTAAGATCTCAAGGCCTGCTTTTGCGATCAATATAGCTATAAGGCTGGCCACTATCGTATCTAAAAACGGGAAACCTATTTTTATTGCTACAAGCGTGCCTATTACGCCCAAAGAGGCGAATATATCGCTTCTCGTGTGCATAGAATCACATACCAATATATCACTGGAAAACTGTTGCCCTTTCTTATATTCATATCTCATCACAAAGAAATTAATGATCACGGTTACGGCCATAATCATAAAACTAAAACTCGTGACATCTGGCGTTACTGGGTGAAAGATCCTCGCGAAGGCATCCTTGAGTATATTTAATGCTGCGATAAAAAGTATTACCGCTATACCCAGTGTTGCAAAGGTCTCGAATTTTTTGTGGCCATACGGATGGGACTCGTCCCTGGGCCTGGCCGCAGCCCATATACCGACGAGGCCGATTACATTGGACGCGCCATCTCCGAACGAATGCACGCCATCAGCTATCATGGACGCGCATTGTGTGATGACGCCATAGACGATCTTACTGAATGCAACGAGCCAGTTCAGGACAAGGATCACTACTAGTATGCGTCTGATCTGTTTGAATTTATTCATAAATATTATTCGAGAGAGGCAAAAAATATTCCTGCCCCGAGCAAAGTCGAGGGGCTCCTCGACCTTGCTCGAAGAATATTTTTTGCCGAGTCGAGAATGTAGCTATCACGCCCTCTTCTCGTGCCAGAATATTATGAGCGGCGCGGCGATGTATATTGTCGAATATATACCTGATATGATTCCGACCAGAAGCGTGAATGAAAAATCCCTTAGCACCTCTCCGCCAAAAAGGAAAATAGACACGACTGCAAGGAGCGTTGTCAGGGTAGTCAATAAAGTCCTGGAAAGCGTCTGGTTCACGCTCATGTTTATTATCTCCTTCATGCTGGCCTTGCGATAAAGCTTTAGATTTTCCCTTATCCTGGAATATATGACAATGGTATCGTTGATAGAATAACCTGCTATTGTCAGAAGCGCGGCAACTATTGTAATATTGAGCTCCCTGCCCGTTGCAGCAAGAAAACCAATCGCAACAAACACGTCATGAAAGAGCGCTATTACTCCAGCTACAGCAAATCCAACATTTTTAAACCTGAATCCAACATAGATCAATATACCTATGAGACTCCACAGCAATGCAAGCCTTGCGCTTTTCCTCAAGTGCTTTCCTATGGAAGGCCCGACCTTTTCCACGCGCATGAGCTCCGCTGGATTGCCACTGAAACTTTTTTTAAATTCTTTTGTTATCTCAGACGCAGCATCCTCTGAGGTCTTTATCAATACCTGGTTCTTGGCCTCCATGCTCTGGATCGTGGCGTCTTCTATTCCAATATCCACAAGAGAACGCCTGACGTCTTCTATTTCAACGGGCGAGGCAAATCTATATTCCTGCATCTGTCCGCCGGTAAAATCAATGCCATAAGCCTTTTCGCCCCTTGCAAGGAAAATAGCCATCCCCCCGAGCAGAATGATCGTAGACGCCACATACGCGATCCATCTCTTGTTTATAAAATCTATCTTGCTGTTCTTGAAAAATTGCAGCATGGGCAGCTTTGTAAATTTTTTATTGCCTGTAACCAGATCAAATATGATCCGTGTCACAAATATCGCGGTAAACATACTGGCCAGTATACCTATTGAAAGCGTGACGCCAAAACCTCTTATAGGGCCTGTCCCGAATTTAAATAATAGCATCGCGGCGATAAGTGTGGTGATATTGGAATCCATTATAGTGGTAAACGCCTTGTGATAGCCGGACGATATTGCGCTTCGTATATGCTTTCCTGTTGAAAGTTCTTCCCGTATGCGTTCATATATCAAGACATTTGCGTCGACTGCCATACCTATGACAAGGATCATGCCTGCTATGCCTGGCAGGGTCAATGTCGTATGAAGCCAGCCCAGGACCCCCAGGACTATCGCAAAATTTAATAACATTGCAATGCTCGCGATGATCCCTGAAAAAAGATAATATATGACCATAAACCCGAGGACCAATGCCACTCCTATAAGCGAGGCCCTTATGCCGCTCTCTATTGAATCACGGCCCAGAAGAGCGCCTACTGTCCGCTCTTCCTCGATGTATATCGGCGCAGGCAATGCGCCAGCGCGCAACACAATAGCCAGGTCTCCTGCCTCTTCAACAGTAAACCTGCCTGTTATGCTTGCCCGGCCTGATGGTATTTTTTCGTTTATGCGCGGCGCTGAGTGGATCTTCCCATCAAGGACAATAGCAAGCCTCTTTCCAATATTCTGACTTGTCACCTCCGAGAATATAGCCGCGCCTTTAGAATTAAACTCGATCGCTATATAAGCCTCGTTAAATCTGGACTGGTCAAACTTGACCTCTGCGCTTATCAGCGTATCGCCTGTAAGCTCGGCATTTTTACGTAAAAGCAGGGTTTGTTTTTCTTCCTGCTTTAGTTCATACCCTTCAGGGATATCGCCAGCGCTCGCCCTCTGATTAAGCTCCTCGCTGTCCTCCACTATTTTAAACTCTAAAAGAGCGGTCTTGCCTATTAGTTCTATTGCCCTGTCCCTGTCAGTAACGCCTGGGAGCTGAACCACAATGGCATTCTTACCCTGCCTCTGTATGAGCGGCTCCCTTACACCAAACTGGTCGATTCGGTTGCGGATTATCTCAAGCGCCCTGTTAGGTGCGTCTTCACGCGCCTCTTCAGGGATCTTGTCAATATCCACTTTAAGCACAAGGCGCATACCGCCTTGCAGATCAAGTCCAAGGTTTATCTTTTCCTGTATCGGCAGCATGCCTAACACAGCAAAGATTATTACACCAAGGGCTATTAATATCCGCCACTGTAGATTCTTTGTCAT
>CAZTIQ010000014.1:8336-18473 GCA_964613735.1 uncultured Planctomycetia bacterium
TACGCGATTGCGCTTTTATTTATTTCAACCTTCACATTCTCGTCTACCTTCAATGTCAGGGTCGTATCTTTTACATTTACGACAGTTCCGTGCATGCCGCCAGATGTAACGACCTCGTCATTTTTCTTTAATTCAGAGACCATCTTCTGGTGTTCTTTTTGTTTCTTCTGCTGCGGCCTGATCAAAAGAAAATAGAATATACCAAATATAAAAATAATCGGCATTAGACTGGCTATTGCATTTGGCTGAGCTGCCTGTGGATTCATTGCTAACTCCTTTCTACTGCTGTTTCAAACTCGTCCGCCTAAGGCGGACGAGTTTGGATATCAAAACACTTTATCCTTAAACTCCTGTTTTAACTCCAAAAACCCGCCTTCTTTGATTGCGCCCCTTATCCTTTTCAATAAGTGTACATAAAAATATACATTATGTAAAGAAGTAAGTCGCAGGCCAAGGATTTCTTGCGTATTGAACAAGTGCCTTATATACGAACGTGTATAATTTTTACAGACTACGCAGTCGCAACTTTCACTCAGCGGCCTGAGATCTTTTGAGTACTCGCCATTTCTAATAATAAGCCGGCCCTCATTTGTATATGCCGCGCCGTTTCTCGCGTTTCTCGTCGGGACAACACAGTCAAACATGTCCACGCCCATCTCGATCGCATTGAAAAAATCATGCGGCATGCCGATCCCCATAGAATAACGGGGCTTATCTTCCGGGAGATACTTAACTGAATCCTCCAACATCTCATACATAAGATCCTTTGGCTCCCCGACGCTTAAACCACCTATGGCATATCCGTCAAATCCAATATTTACAAGCTCCTCTGCAGACTTCTTGCGCAGATCAGGATATGTGCTGCCTTGCACGATACCGAATAACAAACTTGTTACTTGTCGCTTGTCGCTTGTCGCTTGTTTTTGAAACTCTTGTTTCGACCTTCTGGCCCAATCATTCGTGAGCTCTAGCGACTGCTCTGCCTTATCTTTCGGGCATGGATACTTCAGACACTCGTCCAGCACCATCATTATGTCGCTTCCGAGTTCGTGCTGCAATTTCACAACATCCTCGGGTGTCAAAAAATGACTGGAGCCGTCAATATGCGACTGAAATTTAACGCCTTGTCTTTTTACCTTCATCAACTTTGCAAGACTGAATATCTGGAACCCACCGCTGTCAGTCAATATAGGCCCATCCCACGACATAAACTTATGCAGGCCGCCTGCATTTTTAATGACATCCATGCCGGGCCTGAGATAAAGATGGTATGTATTTCCTAAAATGATCTGCGTACCGCAATATTTTACTTCTTCATTAGAAAGCGCCTTTACAGTAGCCTGAGTCCCGACTGGCATAAATTCAGGCGTCTCAATAACACCATGCGGCGTCTCGAGCAACCCGACCCTAGCCTTTGTATGTTTGTCTTTATGAGTTATTTTGAACATTGCTTCCTTTGTTCTCGACTTCGCTCGAACAATATTTAATATTCTTCGAGCTTGTCGAGAAGAATATTACAGTATCAACATCGCATCGCCATACGAATAAAATCTGTACTTCTCCCTTATCGCTTCTTCATACGCCTTCATCAAAAGCTCTCTGCCGCAAAATGCGCTCACGAGCATCAAAAGCGTTGTCCTGGGCAGGTGAAAATTTGTCAAAAGCGCATCGACTGCGTTGAACTTGAAACCGGGATAAATAAATAGGTCTGTCCAACCTTGGGTAGATGCGTAGGCTACCGTTGGGTAGTCTACGCATCTACCCAGAGTTTCTAGAGTCCTGCATGTAGTTGTACCAACAGCTACTGTCCTGCCCTTTTTGTTCTTCAACCTTTTGATCAATTCAGGGTCTATTTCAAAATATTCTTTTTCCATTTCATGCGCAGTGATGTCATCGGACTTTACCGGCTTGAACGTGCCATAGCCAACGTGCAAAGTCACATAGTCTACTAAAGCTCCCTTTTTAGAAATTTGAGATAAAATATCCTTTGTAAAATGCAGGCCTGCTGTGGGTGCTGCAACAGCGCCTTTCCTGTCAGCATAAACTGTCTGATATCTATCCCTGTCAGAACCAACTGGTTCCCGCTTGATATACGGCGGTAAAGGCATCTTGCCAAATTTGTCCAATAATTCTTCAAAATTTCCATTACACTCAAATCTCAAAAATCTCCTGCCATTTTCTATTCTTGTCACCTCAGCCTTTAATTCTCCATTGCCAAAAATTAATTTACTACCAACCTTGCATCCCCTTGTTGGCTTTAACAATACTTCGCATGCATCCCCTGGAGCCTGGAGCCTGGAGCCTGGAGCCAGCACAAGCGCCTCGATCTTTCCACCTGTGTCCTTCTTGCCCACAAGTCTCGCTGGCACGACCTTTGTATTGTTTAATACAAGAGAATCATCCTGATTAAAATACCCGACAATATCCCTGAAGATCCCATGCTCTATCTTGCCTGTCTCTCTATGCAAGACCAGGAGCCTGGACTCTTCACGAGCCTTGCTCGGATACTGCGCGATCAATTCTTTTGGTAGATTATAATCGAAATCCGATAATTTCATAAATTTATTTTTCCCGTCCCGGAAGGGAAATGGTTATTTCCCTTCCGGGACGGGAAAAATTCGTTATTCCACTCTCACTAAGTTAGCGCCTGGGTAATAGTATTCGAGTATCTGATGCGCCTTGAATCCTTCTCTGGCCATGCCAAACGCGCCCCACTGGCACATGCCTATGCCATGACCCCATCCTTTTCCAATAAAGGTAACAAAACTACCTCTGTTCCTGACCTCAAAATTTGTGCTCTTTATCTCATTCGGGCCTATTGCCAGCCTGAATTTATTTCCGCTTAGCTGCATATCGCGATCTTTCCCTTCCAGCAACACGTCTAATGCCCTGCCGGAGGCATCTCTTTCAATGACCTTGACTGATACAATATCTATATCATAACCACTGGCCTTGAGCTTGTCTTTTATCTGGTCAAACCTGAATTCTTTCTTCCATGAATAATGCGGAGACATCTTACAGTAATCACACCACCTGGCCTTTAATGCAGGGACATTGATGTTCCATATAGTCGTGACATCAGAAGTGCGGCCTCCGCAGGTAGCATGGTAGTAGCTCGGGAAGACCTTTCCGTCGTACATCAACACAAGGCCCTGCGTCAAATTTACAGCCTTTCTTGTACTCCGCGTCTCAGAGGTCCTGCCGCCATACATCTGCGAATAAACATCAGAAGTAAGGTCATAGAATTTATTTTTAGTAACGAGCTTTTGATACATCGCATATGTCCTTGCAGCTATTGCCTGCGCCTTTAAGACCTCTATCGGCCAGAGATGCGAGACCTCATGATAAAGAACGCCATAGAGATACTCCTCTATATCTATATGATTGACTACAAAGATCTTTTCTTCTTCGTCTTTTAAAATATCAATAATGCCCCGAAACTGGCGATTGTTTATATAGAGACGCGTTTTTTCTTCCGGCAGGATCTTTATGCCTTTGAAACTGATGTCTTGCGCATGGATAATAGCCCCTCGCAATGACTTGCCTTCTTCTATAAGGGCCCCGGTATTAAAATCGACTTTTTTATAACTTCCTTTTATCTTTAATTCTATACTCTTGGCATTTTTTACAACCAATACCCTGACAGGATTATATGTAGGCCTTGGATGATCACCCATGGCATAGGCATAAAGTGGAAGTAAAATCATAGAAACGACTAGTAAGAAAATGGATAAAATTTTACGTATCATTGTCTGCGACCTATGAAGATCAAGATTTTACAAAAACTCGCAATGTTTGACATACTTACCTAGGTCAAATTATTTGACCTTCACTCGCTCCAACTCGGAAAACACGCAGCCGCAATACTTCTGGCGGTATACATCCAGCTCTTTTGCCCTGTCCTGCGACTCCCAGAATCCCTTACGAAAGTCTTCGTAGTAAAAATCAATGCCTTTTTCCTTTGCGATCCTTTCACCGATACCTTTTACCCGCTCGTGATCCTGGTACGGGCTTATCAAAAGAGTGGTTGTAAACGCGTTGAAAGAATTTTCTTTTGCATAATTCGCTGCCTGTAAAAGCCTGAGCTCCCAACAGAGACTGCACCTTTGGGGAGCATCTTCCTTTGATGAGATCTTTCTGAAATATTCCTCCATCACATAAGGAGGATAGATCACCTTAAAACCCAACTTTTTTTCAGCTTCTTTTAATGCGTCCCTGCGTTTCTTAAATTCACTCGGCGGATGGATATTAGGGTTATAATAATAACCGACTATCTCATCGAATTTCTTTCCTGCCAAATGTTTTATAGGGTAGATCGCGCAAGGACCACAGCAGATGTGCAATAATAATTTCATCTCAGAATAATTCTTTTTGGTTCTCTTTATTAAATGCTATCCCCAGGTGGTCGTAGGCTCGTTTCGTGACTTCCCGACCCCTGGGCGTGCGCTTGATAAAACCGATCTTAAGTAAAAACGGCTCCACGACATCCACTATCGTGTCACTCTCTTCATTTAAAGTAGCTGCAAGCGACTCAATGCCAGCAGGGCCGCCATCATAAAAATCAATCAAAGCCTTTAATACCTTCCTGTCCATATCATCAAGGCCTGCTGCATCTATGCGATGAGAGCTCAATGCATCCATAGCGATCTTTTTATCGATCTTACTGTCTCCTTTTACCTCGCTATAGTCTCTTACCCTGCGCAAAAGCCGATTCGCTACCCTTGGCGTACCGCGCGAACGCCTTGCGATCTCATGACCTGATTCTTTATCAAGCGAGACTCCTAAAAGCTTAGCAGAGCGGTCTAATATCTTGACCAGGTCTTCCTCTGTATAAAAATCAAGGTGATAAAGCATACCAAACCTGCCCCTTAAAGGCGCGCTCAATAAACCTGCACGCGTAGTAGCGCCAATAAGCGTAAATCTCTTGAGATTAAATTTGATGGTCTTGGCATACGGGCCTTTATCGATCAGAAAATCGATCTGATAATTTTCCATGGCCGGATAGATAAACTCCTCGACTACTTTGGAAAGGCGATGGATCTCGTCTATAAATAAGACGTCCCCTTCTCCGAGATTAGTAAGGATACCTATAAGGTCACCTGCCCTTTCTATTGCAGGACCTGAGGTAGCAGTGATCTTTGAACCCATCTCATGGGCTACTATGTGGGCAAGAGTTGTCTTACCCAGTCCAGGCGGACCTGAAAGAAGCACATGCTCAAGGCTTTCCTTCCTCTTCTTTGCAGCCTGTATTCCTATCTTGAGGTTGTCAATAGTATGTTTCTGGCCTACATAATGCTCAAGCTTGTCAGGACGAAGAGAAATATTAAATACAACCTCTTCCTCTGATTCCTTTTGCATTATCAACCGTTCCCGATCGTCTCGAATATCTTTTTTAGCCATTATTTTCAGCCTTCAGCTTAAAGCTATTTTTTCGTCTTCTGCTTATACACCTCGTTTAACAAATCCTCTGATGTCTTGATGTCTGAATTGCGTGTCAGGGCAGCCTGTATCATATTTTTTGCCTCGATTTTTTTATACTGAAGCTGCAAAAGCACGCCTAACGCCTCCTGCTCCACATCCTCTTTTCCATTACGTGATTTAGCGGTGTTCTCAGCGCCATCCTGTATAAGCCCGAATTTCCCGACCTTTCCTTGTAACTTTGCCACGATCTCTCTTGCCCTCTGCTCGCCTATGCCAGGAAGTGACTTCAGCGTACTCACGTCCCCTGTGTCTATTGCCTGCGCTATAGTGGATATAGACATCTTCAAGGCCCTTACAGCTGCCTTTGGCCCAATACCTGAGACTGTTATGAATTTTTCAAAAAACTCCTTCTCAATATCATTCAAGAAGCCTATGAGAAATGGAAAACCCCTTGACGGCTCTACCTGGAGATAGTGATAAATGATCAAAGACAATGCGCCATCTTTGATCTGAGCGTCCAAAGAATTCATCACAGCTCCCGGAATAAGCACCTCGTAGCAGATGCCATTGACATCCAGGACTACTGAATCTTCTTTTTTGTCTACTAGCTTTCCAGAAATTTTACAGATCATAAAAAAGCTCTCAGCTCTCAGCTGTCAGCTGCTGGAGGCTAACATAGTTACAAATTATGCATACACACATTTGCATGCGTTATTGCAAGGGCAAGCGCATCTGTCACATCCACAGGCTCAGGAACACTTTCCAGATTCAATAGACTTGTGACTGTGCGCTGGACCTGCTGTTTTGACGCATGGCCCCTGCCCGTCACTGCCTTTTTTACCCTTGTGCTGGGATAATTTATTAGCTCGACCTTTTCCTGCTCTACTGCAAGACATATAACGCCGCGCGCATGACCCATAAATATCGAAGTCCTTGGATGCTTATAATGAGAATAAAGATTTTCTAAAACAGCTACATCCGGCCCTACATCCTTTATCAATCTTAATACCTTTGCGTAGATCTGGGCGAGTCTCTTTTCTAATTTATACTTGGCGTTAGAGCGTATAACGCCTGCCTCTATTACTTTTAATTGCCTGCCAGACAGCTCAATAAGCCCGTATCCTATTATCCCTAATCCCGGATCTATCCCGAGAATGCGCATCGCTACTCCGCTATATCATCTGGTATGTCAAGATTTGCATACACATTCTGCACGTCGTCGCTATCCTCGAGCGCATCTACCAGGGCCAGTATCTGCTTTGCCTTATCGCCTGCCAGCGCCATGGTGTTCTTGGGTATCATTGTGATCTCTGCGCTCTTTACCTTTATCCCGCTATCATCAATGGCCTTTTTAACATTTTCAAAATCCTTAACGTCAGTAGTGATACTGTAGATATCATCTTCCGCCTGCATATCCTGCGCGCCTGCATCAAGGACAATATCCATTATCTTGTCTTCAGGCACGTCTTTTTTATCAACCTCGAGATAACCCTTTTTCTCAAATATCCAGCTCACTGAGCCTGCCCCTGCGACATTGCCGTTCCTCTTGGAAAATATAGTCCTTATATCCGCCGCAGTGCGATTTTTATTATCAGTCATGATCTCTACCATTATTGCAACCCCGCCCGGTCCATATCCTTCCATGGTAAACTCTTCATAAGTCACGCCTTCTAATTCGCCCGTGCCTTTTTTAACAGCTCGATCAATATTGTCAGCTGGCATGTTTGCCTGTTTTGCGCGGTCAATGGCTGTCCTGAGCCGCGGGTTTTTCTCTGACTCTCCGCCGCCATGACGCGCAGCTACTGTTATTTCCTTTATGAGTTTTGTGAATATCTTGCCGCGCTTTGAGTCCGTGGCTGCCTTCTTATGTTTTATCGATGCCCATTTCGAATGACCTGACATTGTTCCTCCTATTTCTCCTGCTCTGCCTGTCGTTGCTCCTGGTATTTTGCTATAATTCCCTGAACTATTTTATGAGGCGCTTCTTCGTAGTGCGAAAATCTCATTGTGTATGACCCGCGACCACCTGTCATTGACTTAAGTTCAGAAGCGTATTTAAACATCTCTGCGAGCGGCACCTTTGCTTTTATGACCTGGCTCTTTCCTGCTACATCCATGCCGGCGATCTTGCCGCGCCTGGAACTTAAATTTCCTGTAACATCCCCCATGAACTCGTCAGGCACTACGACATCTACATCCATGACCGGCTCTAATAAGCAAGGGCCTGCATCCAGCGCTGCCTTTTTCATAGCGCCAGAGCCTGCTATCTTAAACGCCATATCTGAAGAATCCACGTCATGATAAGACCCGTCATAAAGTATGACCCTTACATCAACAACAGGGTATCCGGCTATAATGCCTCTCGCCATCGCTTCTAATACGCCTTTTTCTACGGCTGGGATATAATTTCTGGGGATCGCACCGCCTACAATATTATTAACAAATTCAAAACCTGCCCCTCTTTCCATTGGCTCGATCTGTATCCAGACATCTCCGTATTGACCGTGGCCTCCGGTCTGTCTCTTGTACTTATTCTGTACCTTCACCATCTTCTTGATCGTCTCTTTATAGGCTACCTTTGGCGTGCCTGTATCGACCTCGACATTAAATCTCTTCTTAAGACGACTTATCATGATGCTGAGGTGCAGGTCTCCCATGCCTGAGACAATAAGCTCCTTTGTCTGCTCGTCCCTGCTAGTCATAAATGTATTATCCTCTGCCATAAGCTTATGGAGCGCGCTTGAGATCTTATCCTCGTCTGAACGCGTCCTTGGCTTTACTGAAAATGATATGGCAGGCTCAGGAAAATTTACTCTGGGGAATAAGACCTGATACTTATCTGTACAAAGCGAATCACCCGTGGAGGTATTCTTTAGCTTTGCGACAGCTACTATGTCACCTGCTATAGCGCCTGTTACTGATTCTTGATCTTTACCAAATAGATTAATCAATGAACCGATTCTTTCCCTGGCCTGTTTTGTCACATTGTAAAAACCTGTGTCTGAATCAAGCGTGCCTGAAAAAATCCTCATAATAGTCAGCTGACCTACATAAGGATCAGAAATAGACTTGAATACCCTTGCAGCAAATGGCGCGCCCGGACCTGGCTTTAATTCCTTATCTTCGTTTGTCTTCGCATCTTTAACTATCTTTGCCGGCCTCTCATCTGGCGACGGCAGGATGTCTACTGCTGCGGAAAGAAGCTCTTTTACACCAATATTCGCCACGCTCGCGCCGCAAAAAACAGGAAAGATCTCGCCCGAAATAACCCCTTTTTTAAATCCATTTGAGATCTCTTCCGGGGTCAATTCCTTGCCACTCAGATATTCTTCCAAAAGCTCGTCATTGTTCTCGGCGATCACTTCTATCAATGCGTTCCTTAGGCCTTCTGCCCTGGTCTTGTCATCTCCGCTCAATGCGTCGATAGCCGAGATATCCATTAAATTTACAACGCCTTTAAAACCTGTTCCGGTCCCAATCGGCATGCCCACAAGCACACATCCCTTGCCCAGCCTTTCCTTTATACTGCTGAATGTCATATTAAAATCTATATTTTCCTTGTTCATCTTATTGATCATAATAAACCGCGGAAGCTTTTGCTCACTCGCCATGTTCCAAAATTTTTCCGTACCGACCTCTACGCCCTCAAAGGCATCCACAAGCAAAATCGCGCTGTCAACTGCAGTCAGGCATGCCATCGCCTCTCCTATAAAGTCCGCATAACCAGGCGTGTCAATAAGGTTTATATGTTTACCCTGATAATCAAAGCTCAATACGCTTGAGTTGATCGAGACCTTTCGCTCCTTTTCGTCTTCTGAGTAGTCACTGACAGTAGTCCCGTCCTCTACATTTCCAAAGCGGCTTGTCACGCCAGCATTATGCGCCATTGCTTCTGCAAGCGTGGTCTTCCCGCTCCCTGCGTGGGATATTAATGCTATATTTCTTATATCTCTTATAGTGTGGCCCGCCAAGACATACCTCCTCTAAGTGTTCTAAGGATCAGTATCCAAATTTTGCAGATTTTTATTGTAGCATAAAAGACCACAGGAGTAAAGAGGGAAATATTAGACTGCCGGGAATAGTGCCTAGCTTTACACCTGAGCATTGCTCAAGTGTAAAGCTAGGCGAGCAAAAAATTGCACTGAGAGAAGGACACCTCAGACACAAAAAAAAGGGACGTCCATCTAAGGCGGACGTCCCTCAATATAAACCGGAGCAACTACCTACTCTCCCACACCGTTGCCAGTGCAGTACCATCGGCCTTGAAGGGCTTAACTGCCGTATTCGGAATGGGAACGGGTGTGTCCCCTCCAGTATGGCCACTCCGGAAATTTTTCAATAATCAGTAATACTCGCTAAACCAATAAATTAATAAGTGGTCAAGCCTTTCGGCAGATTAGTACTGGTCAGCTGAAGCCATTGCTGGCCTTGCACCTCCAGCCTATCAACCTCGTCATCTACAAGGTGCCTTATCCCGCCGAAGCGGGGGGATGTTTAATCTTGGAGAAGGCTTCGCGCTTATATGCATTCAGCGCTTATCCTTTCCGAACTTAGCTACCCAGCAACTGCCACTGGCGTGACAACTGGAACACCATTGGTTCGTATATCCCGGTCCTCTCGTACTAGGGACATACCTCCGCAAACATCCTTCGCATGTAACAGATAGAGACCGAACTGTCTTACGACGTTCTGAACCCAGCTCACGTACCACTTTAA
>CAZTIQ010000015.1:0-2246 GCA_964613735.1 uncultured Planctomycetia bacterium
GGCGAATCTTTTTCTATGGAGAACTCTTTTGTGCGGAGCCTGCTCTTTGATGTTATATCCACCCTGAAGTTTTCCTGATCATACTTCTCGATTATATTATCGCTGAAGCCGATCCTTTTTTTAACCTTTCTATGTACTTCTATTGGTAAAAATGTATCTTTTTCAGCATATAACTCTTCAGTATCTCTAAGCGAAGGTATCTTTGTAAAAAATGAGACATGATAGGCAGCCTCCCCATTTATGTCCTCTTCCCCGTGGAAGGTCATAATGGACTTGCCCAGCTTAACCTGTTTAAAGCTTACCTGATAGGTAAGCTGCTCCCCTTCCTCGAAAGGCACAGCGAAGATCTTATCAATACATATGACCAGACAAAAAAATATTATTAGACTAAGGGCTTTTCTTTTTTGCATTAGGATTATCGGTCAGACGCGTAGGCTACCCTTAAGGGTAGCCTACGCGTCTGACCAGGGTAAATTTACAAAATCGGCAGGTATTTATCGACCTCGTATTTGGAGACCTGGGCCTTGTATTCATCCCATTCCATGTTCTTATTGCGAATAAAGTACTCAAAGAGCTTGTCGCCTAATGCTTCTTTTACGAGCTTTGATTTTTCTGTGATCTTAATGGCCTCGTATAGATCCACTGGCAGAGATTCAATGCCGGTTTTTTCTCTCTCGTCTTCTGGCATCCTGTAGATATTGTCCTCTGATGGCTTTGAGAGTTTGTATTTCTTTTTCATGCCCTCAAGCCCTGCTGCGAGCATTACAGAAAACGCAAGATACGGATTTGCAGCCGGATCAGGTGAGCGAAATTCTATACGCGTGGCCTTTTCCTTGCCAGGCTTGTACATCGGGACCCTTACAAGCGCAGAGCGGTTCATCTGCGCCCAGCAGATATAGACAGGAGCTTCATAGCCAGGGATAAGGCGTTTATAAGAATTGACCCACTGGTTCGTAACTGCTGTCATCTCTTTCACGTGCTTTAAGATGCCTGCGATAAAATATTTGGCTGAATCTGATAGATGTGACTTATCAGTTTTGCTGAAAAAAGCGTTCTTGCTGCCTTTAAAAAGTGACTGGTGAACATGCATACCGCTTCCATTTATGCCATAGATCGGCTTTGGCATGAATGTGGCATATTTACCATGCTGGCGCGCGATTTCTTTAACTACCATACGATATGTCATGACATTGTCTGCCATGGTTAATGCATCGCAGTATTTTAGATCTATCTCGTGCTGGGATGTAGCTACCTCGTGATGACTATACTCTACCTCCACGCCCATCTTCTCGAGCATCACCACTGTCTCGCGCCTTAAGTCCTGCGCAACATCTAAAGGTGTAAGATCAAAATACCCGGCCCTATCAAGGATTATTGTGTTATTAGGATTTTCAAAGTAAAAATATTCAAGCTCAGGACCTATATAATAGGTATAACCCATGTCCTTTGCCTTTTTCAGGTTTCTCTTAAGGATATAACGAGGGTCTCCTTCGAATGGCTTTCCATTGGGTTTTAGTATATCGCAGAACATCCTTGCAGAAAGGCCGTCTTCGTCGTTTCGCCATGGTATGAGCCGGAATGTGGAGGGATCTGGCATTGCCACCATGTCGCTTTCTTCTATACGGGCAAATCCTTCAATCGATGAACCGTCAAAACCCATGCCGTCTTCCAGGGCCTTCTCGAGCTCTCGCCTTGTAATGGCGATCCCCTTCTGGAATCCCAAAACATCAGTAAACCACAACTTGATAAATTTAATATTGTGCTTTTGCGTTAACTTTAGTACATCTTTTTTGGTTTTTGCTAGCATGATCATCTCCCTTTTTAGCCTTCAGCTGTCAGCTGCTGAAAGCTGATAGCTACTTTTTGTATTCTGCACTTACTGTGGTTTTAATGCCGCCTCGGATATTAAACTCACCCTTGATATGCACCCATCGCGGCTTACAAGATACTACAAAATCATCAAGGATCTTATTTATTACGTGTTCATGGAATATGCCTACATCCCTATAAGAAATCATATATAGCTTAAATGACTTGAGCTCTATGCAGAATTTATCTGGCTTATACTGGATAGCGATATCTGCAAAGTCTGGAAGGTCTGTCTTTGGACAGACACAGGTAAATTCAGGATGCTCCAGGGTAACGATATAGTCTTTGTCTACATACTCGTTCCGCCACACCTCGATCTTCGGTGTCTTGAGTCGTCTGATATTCTTCTGTAGGTCCTGGTATGATGTCTTATTTTT